>JBAZFW010000014.1:0-30908 GCA_041653215.1 Patescibacteria group bacterium | reverse complement strand
TTTCGCCAATAGCGGCTTTAGTTACGATATCTACTGTTCTGCCATAATCAGGCGTTTCTGTTCCGGCCATAATGCCTGGCTTAGCTTTAAATTGTGCTCTTACTTCTTCAACCACTGAACCGGCTGCTCGTCCAACTGCTTTCATGGCTAGAGCGCCAAAGTAATACGGTAATAAACCGCCAATAAATAATCCGGCTAAAACTTTCGGATCATTAATTAAAAATTGATAAGTATCTGGAATGCTATGGGTATAATCAGCAAACAAAACTAAAGCGGCTAAAGCAGCTGAACCAATAGCATAACCTTTGGTTACGGCCTTAGTCGTATTACCAACCGCGTCTAATGGATCAGTAACCGCGCGAACATCATCACCCATCTCCGCCATCTCGGCAATACCGCCGGCGTTATCAGTAATCGGGCCATAAGAATCGATCGTAACAATTATTCCAGCCATAGATAACATAGCCATAACCGCAACAGCAATGCCGTAAAGTCCGGCTAAGCTATAAGCTCCTAAAATAGCAGCAACGATAACTACAATAGGCCAAGCAGTTGATTCCATAGAAACCGCTAAACCAGCAATAATGTTTGTGCCATGGCCAGTTTTTGAAGCTTCGGCAATAGATTTTACTGGTCTGTATTTTGTTGAAGTATAATATTCAGTTATAACAACTATAGCCGCGGTAACCGCTAAACCAACGAGTGAAGCTAAATATAAATTCATTACGCTGTAAGTTCCATTACCCGCCATTAACCAATTAGTTATAGGATAAAAAGCAATCGCCGCTAAAACACCGGCGACAATTAAACCTTTATATAAAGCTCCCATAATATTTTGGCTCTTGCCTAATTTTATAAAAAAGCTACCGATGATTGAAGTTATAATAGAAACCGCTCCGATAACTAAAGGATAAAGCACAGCATTATTAAAGCCAACAAAAAGTAGTGATCCTAAAATCATAGTAGCGATACAAGTTACCACATAAGTTTCAAATAAATCGGCAGCCATACCAGCGCAATCACCGACATTATCGCCGACATTATCAGCAATAACCGCTGGATTGCGTGGATCATCTTCCGGGATTCCAGCTTCAACTTTTCCGACTAAATCAGCGCCTACATCCGCGGCCTTAGTGAAAATACCGCCGCCTAATCTCGCAAAAATTGAAATTAAAGAACCGCCGAAACCCAAACCAATTAAAGCATGAGTATCTTTAGTTATAAAATAAAATCCGGCTGTTCCGAGTAAAGCTAAACCAACGACTAACATGCCAGTAACATTACCGCCTTGAACCGCTACTTTTAAAGCTTTAGCTAAACCGCCGCGAGCCGCTTCGGCCGTTCTAACGTTCGCTCGCACAGAAATATTCATACCAATATAACCAGTTAAAGCCGATAAAAAAGCGCCTAGCAAAAATGCTAAGGCCATAGTCCAACCTAATTTAGGAATAAAACCAATAATTAAAAAGATAATAACTGCTACAACCGCAATAGTTTTGTATTGGCGGTTTAAATAAGCTTTGGCTCCATCTTGAATGGCTTTAGCAATAAATTGCATTCTTTCATTGCCAGCCGGTAAACGCAAAACTAGTTTGATTAAAATGGCCCCATAGATAATGGCGAGCACTGCGCTGCCGAGGATTAAGAGAGTGGTTAATGTCATAAGTTTTTTTAGTGTCATTGCGAGGAGCGTTAGCGACGAAGCAATCTCACGAACAGCAAACTTTTATCTAAGTTCAATATTTGTGAGATTGCTTCGCTCCCTTTGGTCGCTCGCAATGACAATTTATTATTATTTTATTCTTTTTTCTTTTTAGTTTTTTTCTCAGTTTTTTCTTTCTTCTTTTTTTCAACTTTCTCTTCTTTTTTTTCTTCTGCCTTTTCTTCAATTTCAACTTTAACTTCCGGTTCAGTTTCAACCGCTTCTTCAACGGCGGCGTTTTCCGCTTTAACTTTTTCGCCGACTATATCTAATTTACAACCAGTTAAACGAGCGGCTAATCTAACGTTTTGCCCTTCGCGGCCGATAGCTAAAGATAATTGATCTTCGGCTACTTTAACTACCGCTTCCTTTTTTTCATTATTAATTTCTACGCTTAAAATTTTAGCCGGAGATAAAGCATGGCTAATAAATTTAGTTAAATCTTCGTCATATTCAATAATATCAATTTTTTCTCCGCCTAATTCGCTAATAATAGTTTGGATTCTAGCGCCGCGTTGACCAACGCAAGAACCAATCGGATCAACGTTTTCACCGGCGGCGAAAACCGCTACTTTAGAACGGCTGCCAGCTTCGCGCGCTACCGCCTTTATTTCAACTAGACCATTAGAAATTTCTGGTATTTCTAAATAAAAAACTTTTTTTAGAATTTCATCAGAAGTGCGAGATAAAATAATTTCTGGTCCTTTAGGCGTAATCGCAACTTGTTTAACATAAACTTTTACTCGATCGCCTGGGCGATATCTTTCATTCATAATTTGCTCTTCGGCCGGTAAAACGCCAACCGCTTTATCTAAATCAACTAAAACGATTCTGCCTTCTCGTCTCTGTACAACCCCAGCTACAACTTCATGCTCTTTACTTTTAAATTCGCTAAAAATCATTTCGCGTTCAGCCTCTCTAAGTTTTTGAATAATTACTTGCTTAGCGGTTTGTGCTGCCATGCGGCCATATTCAGCCGGAACTTCTAATTTAGTTTTTAAGATATCGCCAACTTTAGAAGTTTTTTTAATTTCTTTAGCATCTTTAATTTGCAGTTCAGTTTTAGGATTAAATTTTCTAACTTCTTCCCCCTCCGCTAAAGCTACGGGGGACAAGTCTTCCTTTACTTCTCCTTTTAATTCAATCTCGCCCTCCGTAGCTCCTTCAAGAGCGGAGGAGGGTTCCTCTGGCATATCTTCTACCACGGTTTTAACATCATAAACCTTTGATTTGCCGGTTTCCGGATCAAATTCAACTTTAATATTTTGGTTTTTTTCACCAAAATCCTTACGATAAGCCGCGGCTAAAGCCGATTCAATCGTTTCTATTACCGCGTCATAGCTTAAATTTTTTTCTTCGCAAATTTGTTTCATTGCGTTAGTTATATCTGACATATAATCATATATGTCATTGCGAGGAGCGTTAGCGACGAAGCAATCTCACGAACTATTTATGTAGCCAATTGTCCGTTAGATTGCTTCGCTCCTTTCAGTCGCTCGCAATGACAATTAAATAATTAATTTAATTAAAAAAGGCTAGTTTGAATTTAATCAACTAGCCTTAGTATCTATATAATAGCATTATTAAATAAAGAAGTCAACGGCTAAAAAATCCTTGGTAAAAACATCGGCACCTTCTTTTTATATTCTAAATAATCATTACCAAATTTTTCAATTAAAACTTTTTCTTCTAAATGCATCCAACAAAATAATATAATATCTAACAATATAACGCTTAACAATACTATGACAGTAGGCCAGAATAAAAAGATTCCCCAACCTAAAACAATATCGGCGGAATAAATCGGATGCCTAACTATTTTATAAACTCCGCTTTGAATTAATTTTTCCGTTTTATAAGAACCTAAAAGAGCCTTACGATTAACTAAAAAAGATGGCGGAGAAAAACGCACCCAATAAACTATCGCTAAAAGAGATAAAATATTAGTAAAAATATTTTTTTCTAATACTATTCCATCAGGCGTAAATTTAAAAATCAATCCTATACCAACAAGAATTAAAAATATCATAAATGGCGGATTGATTAATTTTTTTATACTCATATTATTTATTTTTCCAATATTCTTCAGCTTCATCTTCCATTTTTTTAAGCCTAGTATAATAATCGCCGAATTCTTTTAAATGCGCCCAAGCAATTTTCCCAGTAGTAATTAAATCGTCATTAGTTACATTAGTTTCGTCATCATGCAAGCCATGTTCTAATTCAACATGTAGTCCTTGCTTAAATTCTTCAATTTGCACTTTATTCCAATCAATCCCGATTTCATCGCCAATTTTTTCCGCTTCTTCGATTGTAAAAAATTTTTTAGACATAAAATTATTATATTATTTTTTAAAATAAAATCTATAATAACCAATAAAATTACTAAATAAAAAGGAGCTTTCTGTTATAACACCCATTGGCGAAAAAATAATAAAATTATAAAAAACTAGCATAGATGTCCCCACCATCATAAATTTTCTCATTAATCTGTTATTTTTTTGAAAATTACCAATAATAATCATAATCAACCCAAAATAAATAACGAAATCATATATTTCTTTATATGTAAAAAATAAAGAAACTGTATTTAATATAATGAAAAAATATAAAAATCTTTTATCAGTTGTAAAATAACATGTGATAAATCTTATAACTGAAAAAAAGACAATAACGCCAGCGGCAAATCTATTTAATAAAAAATAATGGGCGCTAATTAAACTCGCTGAAACTATAAGACATAAAAATGTATATTCCCTCTTTTTATATTGCAAACTTAAAAAATCAAAAATCATAGCAACAAACATTGCTACTTGGGAAATTATAAATGTAATAGTAAAACTAGCCATTAAATTATAATTTTATTTCTTTCCCGCTAACTGCCCGCAGGCGGCTTTAATATCTTGACCGAAGCGATAACGTTCGGTAACTTCAATGCCCTTTTTATTTAAAGTTAATTTAAAATCTTTAATCTTTCTGGCCGGCGACGGCTTAAAATCTTCTGTTGGATTATAAGCGATTAAATTTACAAAAAATAATGGCGGATCAATTTGCTGTAATAAAATGCTCAATTCTTCGGCCTGCTCTTTATCGTCATTAAATTTATCAATCATTAAATATTCAATCATAACTCGGCGTCCGGTCTGTTTTAAATAATTATTTAATTCTTCCATAATCGCGTCAACCGAATATTTTCTATTAGCCGGAATAAGTTTTTCGCGTAAATCATTATTAGGCGCATGCAGAGAAATGGCTAAATTAACCTGTAGGGGCTGGCTGGCTAATTTTTTAATACCGTTGGTTATGCCGATAGTTGAAATAGAAATATGGCGCGCGCCAATATTTAAGCCGTCCTTATTATTTAAAATTTTAATCGCGTCCATAACATTTTCATAATTTAAGAGCGGCTCGCCCATGCCCATAAAAACTATATTGTTCACCCTGTTAAATTCCGCCTTCAGCGGACCGGCTGCGCCGGATTTAACAGGGTAAATTTGTTTACCTTCTTTTTTTAATAATCTCGCGAAATAAATAGCTTGCTCAACTATTTCCATATCAGTTAAATTTCTTTTAAACCCCATTTTTCCAGTAGCGCAAAATAAACAGCCTAAAGGACAACCAACCTGAGAAGATAGGCAGATCGTATTACGGCCAGTACCATGCCCTAGTAAAACCGTTTCGATTTTTAAACCATCGCTTAAACTAATTAAAGCCTTGATTGAATTTCCTTCTTTACTAACTAAATTTTCTACTTCGATTTCTAGAGGGCATTCTTGATTTAATTTTTCGCGTAATGCTAAAGGAAAAACAGTAGCTTGATTCCAATTACTTATTAAATCAACAAAAACCGCTTGCCTAGCTTGCTTTAATCTAAACTTTGGTTCTTCGCTTAAAATACTTTCTAATTTTTCTAAATTCATAATAATAAAATTATTTATTTTTTGTCATTGCGGGCTTGACCCGCAATCTAGGAGCAAAAGACACAGACCTGCTTTCTAAAAGTACACTTTAAACACAAACTAGCAACTGACTTAATCTGGATTCCGGCTCGTAGGCCGGAATGACAAACAGTTTATGGCTGTAGCACGTCTTCTACTCTACCGTTGACAGAGATAATAACATCTTTAACTGTAGAAAATTGTTTTAAAGTTTGAGTTGTTTGCGCCCGAATAGCGCTAACGCGACATGACCCGCCCATACCCTCTTCCATAGTTTCATTAAAATCAACCTTAGCGACTCCGTCGGTAATAGTCAACTTATTAATTTTAACTCCCGAGTTAATACTAGTATAAAAACCTTGGGCTTTTTCTTGCTCGGTCGGTCCGGCTAACAATTGTTCTAGGGCTGCTCGACCGATGGCATCAGTTTTTGCAACAATCCGCTCAACCGGATAAACTTTCTCGCAAGCCAGCATTGATGAATCCGTTCCGTATTTTCCAAAAAATACTTTAACGGTCATAACTTGGCTAGGACTGATTAAAACCGGGATCTCTATTTTTTTGTCATTTTCCGCTAAACCTGAAGGATTATCATTTTTTAAAACTAGTTTGCCCGTAGTCGTGGTCGCAACCTGATAATTTAGTTCTCCTTTAAACGGTACGAAATCAGTAGTCATCCAATTTACCCCGCCTTCATGGCTGGGGTCGCTTTGCGCTTGCACGAAACTTTGACCTAATATTTTTCCCTGGTCATCAACCAACTCAATCGGAAAACTAGCTTCAAAAAACCAATTACCTCTAGCTTGCCCCTCTACAGTTAAAGGACTATTAATTGTTTGGTTTGCTTCCGGTCTTGTTACTATAACTTCATCCGTGGGAACTGGATTTTGACTTGACCCACAACCAGTTGTTGGCTCTGAGGCGCTTGGGCTACCATGTTTAACCCATTGGCCGTTTTTACAAAGCCAAGCATCTTCCGGACTGCTTAAAAATCTAATACTTAAAATCGCGACAGTCGCTATAGCCGCCACTAAAATAACGCCGATAAAAATTTTCCAAAATAAATTTACTTGATTAAAAATTTTCATAAATTTATATTTAATTTATGTCTTTTTATACTTAGATATTATTACGGCTTTGCGATATTTAAAACCTGATGGCGTTCTAAAACCAGGATTGCCTCGACGACCGCCGACTTTTACGCGCGCTTGTGATTTCATACTATTTTCTATCTTTAAATAATTTTATAACAACAACGAAACCTAAAATCAAAAAGCTAAACCAAAATAAACCTAAGGCGTAACCGGCTAGACAATCGCTAAAATAATGAACTTTTAAATAAATTCTTGAAAAACCGACTAATACGATTAAAAACAAACTGCTAAAAATAAATAAATATTTTAATAATTTATTTTTAATTTTTTCGGTAAATAAAAATATTACTAAAGAAAAAAATACTACAGCCATTAAAGAGTGTTGGCTAGGAAAACTTAATCCGGTTTCTAAAATTAACCCGTCGAGCGGCCTTAAACGGCCGACTAAATGTTTTGTAATAGCGCCTAAAACAGCGGCGCCGGTTGAACTTATAAAAATTAAAGCGGCATTATACCAATTCTTTTTAAGAAAATAATAAATAGCGGCGATTATCGCTAAACCTAATAAAACTTCCGGGCTAAAAATATTAGTTACAATAATCATTAATTTATTTAACCAAGGTTGCCAGATTGAAGTTATGTTTTGCGTAAGCCAAAAATCGAAATTGTAGGTTGATCCTTTATTAATATAATCTTCTACCATCTTAGAAAAAATATAGATTGATATTACATTTAAAAATAAATAAAAACCATGTTTTTTAACGAAAACCTGTTTCCTTTTATTAAGCGTCCGATAAAACAAAAATAATAAAACGATTAGAATAAAAGCGATTAAAACAATTCGACCGAATACTTTGGCCGCGCCTTGAAAACCGTGGCCGATAAGATAGCCTAAAAATACAGAAATAACCGACCAGCTAACCCCGCCGACGATGGAATAAAAAATAAATTTTATAAATTTTATCTTATAAATGCCAGCTAAAAAAGCTGATAGCGCCCTAGTAAAAGGACTAAAGCGCCCGACGATTAAAGCTTTGCCCGTATGCTCGGCGACTAATTTTTTAGTTTTTTCATATTTTTCCTCGTTGAGAAAAAAGTATTTGCCATAGCGAATAACAAAATCATAACCGAATTTACGACCAATAAAATAAGCCAATAAATCGCCAAAAATTACACCAAAAATCGTCACAAATATAACTGCCTCTAATTTTAAAATTTCCAGTTCAGCGAAAAGTCCCCCTAAGACAATTATGGTATGCCCTGGGATAAAGGTGCCAACAATCGGCAAAGCTTCTGCCATGGCCGAAATAAACAGAATAATATAGCCCCAATGGTCAATCATCGGCAAAGGCAAATTTAATAGAAAATCATTAATATTAAACATAGAAAATAGTAAAGTTATTTCAGAAATATATAATACAATATAACATTTTAATTAATAAATGAGAAATTTAAAAAACAACGCCAGCCCAACGTTGTTTTTATGTTTATTTTATATAATAAATAATTAAAGAATTAAGATAAAGCATTATTTATTTTTATTTTTCTTTTTGGTTGAATAAAATATTTAGCTGTTTCAATAATTAAAACTAATAAAGCCGTTTTTACTGCTAGCAAAATCCATTGGAATAAATTTAAAGAAATTAAATTTAGAATTTTTTGAGTTGGTGGAAAATAAGTTATAATAATCGCTAAAAATAAACTAGCAGCTACTACTATAAATAACCATTTATTTGACCAAAAATTTTCATACTTCCAAAATGGCTTACGTAACGTTCGACAAGAAAAAATATAAATAACTGAACTAGTTACTAAAGACATAAAAGCCATTGTTTGTCCAAGAGCCAAATTCCCTTGATGTAAACCGAAATACCAAAAAAAGGCTAAAGAAATTAAACCGGAGCTAAGAGAAATAGCAATAGTAATAATCATACTTAATTTATCAAAAATCGGTTCATCCATTTTTTTTGGTCCATCCAACATGGTTTCTTTTTCTTTAGGTTCAAAGCCTAAAACAAAATCTTCCGGGCCGTTACAAATTAGGTTGAGCCAAAGAATTTGAACTACCGTAAGTGGAAACGGCCAACCCAAAACTAAAGCTCCTAAAATAGCTGTTATCTCGGCAAAGGAATTAGACAAAATAAATAAAATTATTTTTTTTATATTTTCAAAAACTAACCTACCTGACTCTACAGCAGAAACAATCGTTTTAAAATTATTATCTAAAAGAATTAAATCTGCTGTTTCTTTGGCAACTTCTGAAGCATCGCCAACAACTATGCCGATGTTAGATTTTTTAATTGCCGGCGCGTCGTTAACACCGTCGCCGGTCATAGCTACTATTTCTCCAAGGTCTTGCAAAACGCTTACGATTCTTAATTTTTGCTCTGGCGTCACGCGAGCAAACAATAAAATTTTAGCGATCCGATCTTTTAATTGTTTATCATTTAATTTTTCTAATTCTTCTCCTTCTAAAATTTCACCGGAATTAATTTTGATGCCTAAAAATTTCATAATTTTA
The DNA here is from genome assembly GCA_041653215.1 of Patescibacteria group bacterium. Classification (GTDB taxonomy): domain Bacteria; phylum Patescibacteriota; class Patescibacteriia; order Patescibacteriales; family GWC2-42-12; genus JACPHD01. Next base: position 21,653 of record JBAZFW010000014.1, on the reverse strand, counting down.
ACCGCCGTACGATAATAATCTCCGGTGACCACCTTAATTTTAAGACCTGCCTCCTTAGCGGCTAAAAGAGCTTCTTTTACATCTTTCCTCGGCGGATCCCAAAACCCAACTAAACCGCCCCATTCTAAGTCAGATATTTTTTTATTTTTTATTTCTTCTATTTTTTCTTTAGATGTTTTTTTATAAGCTAAGGCCATTATCTTTAAACCCTGCTCCGCCCATTTATCAATTTTAATCATTAAATCCTTACGTTTATACTCAGATAAATTAACCATTTTCATAATAATTTCCGGCGCTCCTTTAGCTGAAACAAAATATTCATCATTATTATTAAGTGAAGTAACCGTAACCATAAATTTATCCTTGCTATTAAAAGGGATTTCAAAAACTCTCTTATAATCATTAAAGTTTTTTTCTTGATCAAAATCTTCACGCGCGCGCAAAAAATCCCATAAAGCAATCTCTTCCGTGCCATTTAAATCATTGCAAAGACATATGGTAAGCAAGCTGTTTTGCAAATGGGAAAAATAATTTTTAACCACTTTCATTTTTCCTTCTGTTAGCGTACCGGTTTTATCCGTACAAATCGTCGTCACCGACCCTAAAGTTTCAACGGCTAACATTTTTCTTATTAAAGCTTTTCTTTTTAAACTATCGCGCATAGCTAAAACTAAAACTAAAGTAATAACTATTAATAAAGCTTCGGGAATAATAGCTACTAATAAAATGGCCGACAATTCAATCATTTCTAATATATCCCTGCCGGCAAAAAAACCGAAAATAAAAATTAAACCAGACAAAAAAATTGAAAGAAAAATTAAAGTCTTGGTTAATTTTTTTAAGCGAATTTGCAAAGTAGTCGGCGGTTCATCAGTTTCCTTTAAAGTCTCGGCAATTTTACCAACCTTCGTATTAACGCCAATTTTTTCCACCCTAAAAACCGCGCGTCCAGAAGAAACGATCGTGCCCATAAAAATTTCATCAATTTCTTTTTTCCCTACAGCTTCGCTTTCTCCGGTTAGAATTGCTTCATTAATAAAAAAAGCAAAGGCTTCTATAATTTTTCCATCGGCTGGCACTCTGTCGCCAGCGGCCAAAAAAACCACATCACCAGGCACTAATTCCGAAGCTTCAATATCTAATCTTTCGTTATCACGCATAACTTTAGCGATCGGTTTAACTAATTTTTTAAGAGCCGCTAAAGTTTTTTGCGTTTTATATTCCTGAAAAAAACCCATCAGAGTATTAATAATAACCACGGAAAAAATTAGTACTATATCAAGATATTTTTGTAAAAACAAAGAGATTAAACCGGCAAAAGCAAGAACATACACTAAAGGATTAACAAATTGCATAAAAAAAAGTTTAACAGCCGGAACAGTTTTTTCTTCTGGCAGAACATTTTTGCCGAATTTAATTTGATTTTTTTCTACTTCTTTTAAAGTAAGATTTTTGTATTTCATATTTAAATTTCTGTCATTGCGAGGAGTTTCGCCCTTCGCAAGGGGCGGAGCGACGAAGCAATCTCACGAATGTTGGTTTGATAAATAGTAAACTTTTAAATAAAACTCCTAATATGTTAGATTGCCACGCTCCCTATGGTCGCTCACAATGATAATAGTTATTTTATCTGGCAAACCGCTTTTAACGCCGCGATATCGTCGGCCGTTATTTTTTCATTACCGCTTTCATTCAACCGATACATAATCGCTTTAGGATTATCTAAATGATCAATGCCTAAAGCGTGTCCGAGTTCATGAGCTAAAACTCTAACTAATAATTCCCTATTATCAAATTGATAAATATTAATTCTTTCTCCGGTCGCGTCGCTAACGTATTGTCCAGCCTGAAATTCTTCCGAAACGCTAGCGCCGATACTATTATAATCTCCGACGGTTAAATTTAATTCGCGTATTAATCTATTCATTACATTAACCATGGCGTTAATATCATCAACCGTTTTATTAACCTCGTCTTGTTTTTTCTTAATTGACTCGGCTAAATTATTTAAATCTTTTCTTTCTTGTTCTAAAATAGCATATTCGTCCGGGCTTACTCCGCCCCGTTTATTAGCCGCTTTAACTTCTTCCTCGTAATCATTTTTTTGCTGATCATAATACTTAATCATATTATCAAGTTCATTTTTTTGCTTTTCGTAAGTTGCTTTTAAAGTATTATATTTATTTTTTAAAGTGTCGTAAGTCGCTTGATCATTATTAATATTAAGCCCTAACTTTTTTAATTTATCGGTCGCTTCCTGGCGCGAGTCATAAATTAAATTAATTTTTAAAGCCCCATTCTCGGAATAATTAAATAAGTCTTTTTTAGCCGCGTCTTCCCAGATTTTCTCCGTTTCCGCCACGGCTTTTAAAAAATCCTCCTGGCTTAAATTAAATCTTTTATCAAAATCGCCTAAAGAATATTCAATCGGCTTATCGCAAGGCTTAATTATTTTAGTTAAATTATTCTGAGCCAATTTTAAATCGTTTTCAAAATAAAAAATTACGCCGACGACTAAAGCGACCGGGAAAATTACTGCGAGTATTTTATAAAATATTTTCATGAAATTACTACTTAATTATTTTTATGCCTTTTATTCCTAAGACTAATAAAATTAACATCACTATTTTTAAAATATAATGACCGTTTATGTCTAAGAAGGCCTTAACCATGGGCGTCATGTTTCCGATAAGTAAATGAACGAGAATGCCAATCGGCAAAGTTAGAAATAGCCAATTCTGCTTCGGTATGTCAATACTAAATTTTAAAAATATTTTTGATAATAAAGGAGAGAGTAAATATATTCCTAAAAACGCTACCGCGAAATCAAAAATAGCGTAGCCGCCGATACGAAATTGTCTAAGAAATTCTATTGCATTCATACGGTTTGATTTAAAAATAAATAAGCTAAATAAATTACGGAAAAATTTTGAACAATTAAAAGCGGAATACCGATTAGAAAATACCATTTTCTAGTTTTATGACGGAAAACGAACATGCCGACATAAACTCCGATACTACCGAAAGCCGCTGCCAGAAAAAACATCATACCTTCCGAAATTCTCTCTTTATTCGGATTAGCCGACTTAATTTTATCTACGAACATTATTAAAAAGGCAAGAACATTAATCGCTGAGAAAAAAATTAAGATGTAGAGGAGCTGATTATTGATTGGCATATCGAGCATAAAAAATAAAATTATTTTAATTTATCCTCGATCCATTTGGATAAACCGAGTACTTTTAAGATGATTCCTATAAATATTAAACCGCCACAGATAATAACCAATTTATAGTAAAGTGGTATTTCTGCCCAACCACCTTCTTTTACTAATTCATAAATAATGAAGGGGGATAATATTATAGTAGGTATAATAGAAATTGCAAAAAAAATTAGGTAGATAAATAATATTCCGGCAAAAATGATAGCTATCCACTTAAGAATTTCGTTTGCCTTTTGATTCATAAATTAAAATTATTTTATTTAGCTCACGAATCGAATGTCCCATATTAGGTGATATAAATAAATTTCTTATCTTTTTTCCAGTTTCAATTTTATTTTGTAAACTTTTTTAGCTTGTTCAAGAATTCTAATAATATCTCCAGTTAATTTTTGTCTATTTTTTTTACGCATCTTTTTATTTGGAGTTTCAAAGTCGGGTTGGCCAGAACATCTTTTTATTATAAGTATAAATTTATTTGGATATTCTATATCTATGTTTTTATAATCTGATTTTTTATTAAAAACATGCTTACAAAAAATTAAAATTTCTTCGTGTAAATTTTCAAATTCACCATCTTTAATGAGATTCTTTTTAGTCTTTTTTAAATATTTATCTATTTCGTCTAAAATCTTTTTAGTATCTTTCATAGAAAATTTATTTATTTTATATAACTTTTCGGCATATCTGAAATTATGCATAGTGAAACGAAGTAGAATCTGGGTATATAAGCGTTAATAATAAAATCATTTTAATTTTATTTTTAACAATCATGATCTTAGCTCGTATTGATAAAAAATTGATTCTTTTAACTGTTTAATTAAAAGCATAACATCCATAGCAACTTGAAATGTAATTAAAATATTCATTATTGGCTTTTCTTGTTGCAATATGTTTTTTGCAATTGCGCCACCGAGAAAATATTGCTCCGAACCCGCCTCAGTATTATACGCATCATAATATTCTTTATAACGGCTCATGATAAAAATAATTTCTTCCTGTGCTCTCTGCTGATTATTTAATATGCCTATATCGGAAAAATACTGTCTATGAACGGCTGCGGTCAGTTTGCGTTCTTTGTCAGCAAAGAATTTATCAATAATCCAAAAAATCATTATTAGCCTTTCGTGTATAAAAATATCTTCATCAGCGTTCTTGAATGGTGAATTTTCTTTGCTCATTTCATAAGGAACATAATCAACGGAAAATTTTTTCGAAAAATAATACAATATTTCTGCAAGTTGCTCTGTTGTTAGTTTCTTTTTTCTACCAAACATATTATTGAAAAATTAAAAATAATTTATTGGCGTAGCCAGATACGCCGTGTTAGGTGATGTAAATTTTTAATCCTTAGAAAAATTTTGGTTCCATTTTTTTGGATATTTATAAGCTAGCCAGAATCTTAAACATATTCCCAGAAAAAAATATATAGGTATCTTTATTCCCCACGATAAATCAAAAAATTGATTTACATATTTATTTATTTCATTAATGATCTCGCCTATAAGCATTAATAACCCTGGTATTAACCCTACTAAAACCGATAAACCAAGTATTTCAAAAATCCACCAAAATAATTTTTCAATTTTTTGTTTCATAAAATTTTTATTAAAGTGTAAAAAATTATTTCATCCTAACTAGTTATCACGCAACCTTATACCTCTATTTTACGCCAATATTAAAGAACAGTAAATACGTGAGAGTTCTATATTTTGCCTAAATCCAAATCGTCATCAAACTTGATTTGTTTAACAAAATCAGGCATATGGCTAACCATTATCATGGCGCCTTCGTAATTATCAATCGCCTTAGCGATTATAGGAAGATGTCTAAAATTAATATGATTGGTCGGTTCGTCTAAAATTAAAAGTCCGGGTTGCATAAGCGTTAAGCGCGCGAAAGAGAGTAAACCTTTTTGCCCTTCGGATAATTCGCCGACGATTCTGCCCATTAATTCTCCGCCGATTAAAAATCCGGCCGCGACCGAGCGCATAGCCTGGGTATCCGTGCCTTCGTTTAAAGCGCTCGAAAGCGAATCAAAAACCGTTTGACTAAAATCTAAATTAGAAAAGTCTTGGCTGTAATAGCCGACGCGCACGTTATCTAAAATTTTTGCGTGTTCATTTTTGCCGCTTACGAGCGAACGTAAAAACGTACTCTTACCGACGCCGTTCGGACCGGTAACGATTAAGTGCATTTTTTTACGAATTATTTTATCAACTTTTTTTATTAGCGGTTCATGATTATGAATAACTTTTACGCCGTCTATTTTAACGATTTCGCCGACGATGTCCTGGGCTTTAATATCAAACTCTCTAATAGTTTTGTCTTCCTGCCTAACGTCAACCATATCATCTTCAAGCTCGGCGGTTTCATCTTTTAATTTTTTTGCGAGCTTACGCATCTTACCGCCTTTGTTGGCGAAAAAATTTACTTTTTCTTTTCTATCTATAATTTGCTTTTTAAGTTGGGCATTTTTTCTTTGCTCGCGTTCTACTCGTTTACTTATTTCTTCTACCACAGAAAAATAATCGCCGACGTAAGTTTCAATTTTTTTAGTAAAGACGTCTAAATAAATAACGCCTTCGGTAAAACAATTTAAAAAATCCGCGTCATGCGAAATGACTATTACGGTTTTATCGTACATTACTAAAAATTCTATTAGATGATCGATGCCGGCCTGATCTAAATTATTCGTCGGTTCGTCGAGTAAAAGAATATCTGAATTTTGGATTAAGGCAAAAGCTAAAAGTAACCTTGCTTGCTGACCGCCGGAAAGATCGCCGACTAGCCGATCGGTTGGCACGTCTAAATTTACCGCGGTCATTACTTTAGAAATTTTACTGGCTAAATTTCCCGGCACTATTTCAAAAGCTTTAGAGAAATATTCCGTAACCGTTAAAGGAAAATCTTCGCGCGCCATAACCTGCTTAGCCGTGGCGATAGTCGCGCCGTTAGTTATGGAAATACGCCCTGATTTAGGCTGTAAATCGCCCATAATTAAATTAAACATTGAACTTTTACCCGCGCCGTTTTGCCCCATCAAAGTAATTTTTGCGCTTCGGCGCACGCTAAAACTAGCCTCGTCTAAAATAGGCTTGTCGTGCTGATATTCAAAACTTACTTCATCAAATCGTAAAATTACTTCTTCGGCCATAAATTATATATAGAGAACCCTATAAAAAATAAAAAGGCGCTTATTACGCCATTAATTTCAGCTTAACATATTTTCTGAAAAAGTCTAGTTAAAATTATTCGTCGCGTTAATAATATTCTGCTTGATGAATTTAGAAATATAATTTATTACTTCTTCTTTTGCTTCCGTAGGACTTTGCGCTACCCATACAGCGAAATTATATAATTTAGCGCTATCTACTTTTAACCATTTTTGATTTATATACAAAAACAAAAACAAACTAGTTATGGCAATCCTTTTGTTACCATTCTGAAAAGGATGGTTTTTTATTAATAAATAAAATAAAATGGCGGCCTTAGAAATTAAACCTTGATATAAATCCTTACCGCCATAAGTTTGAAATGGTGTATTAATACAACTTTCTAAAACATTTGGATATCGAGTATCAAATTCCGGAATCGGTTCATCCCAGTTTAAAGTTTCTTTAGCTAAGGTATGCGCTGTATATTTTACCGCTTCAATAGATATTTTCTTTATCATATACCCCCACACTTAATATTAATTAATTTTTACCCTACGCTTAAATGCATGTTAATTTGCATTAAGTGTGGGGGTAAATTTATTCACGACCTAATTTTTTTAAGACATCGCCGTATTCTCTAACCACTTTAGCGACACCGTTTTTTATTTCATCTTTTAATTTGTCAGTTAAATCATCATAAAGGATACCCTCTAAATTTTCTCTAAAGATAACATAGTCTCTACCAGCTTTTTCAGCTTTAATCTGACCATTATTTATTTTTTTAATAATAGCCTGACGGCTAATTTTTAATAAACCAGCCAATTCTTTAACAGTTAAATAATTTTTATTATTCATATTATTAGCCATTTTTCATTACTTATGACAACCATACATTATTAGGTTAACATACGACAACCAAATTGTCAATAGGTTGTCGCTATAACAGGTTAAAATACTATACTCCCCCCAGCCACATACCCCGTGCTCCAGCAAATCTGTAAATTATAGCCGCCGGTCGGTCCGTCTAAATCTAATATTTCTCCGGCTAGATATAAATTTTTATAAATTTTAGAACGCATAGTTTTAGGATCAACTTCTTTAACGTCAACTCCGCCAGCCGTAATCATGGCTTTAGAAAAATCTTTTAGTTCTTTAACTTCTAAAGTAAATTCTTTTAGCGCGTTTACTAAGGCCTGGCGTTCTAATTTAGTAATAGCATTAACTTGTTTTTTTTCATTAATGCCGGTTAGTTTAATAATAACCGGCGCTAATTTCGGCGGTACTAAAGCGGTTAAATAATTTTTAAACATTTTATTAGCGGCGGAATGAAAATCGTTTTGTAATTTTTTATCTAGTTGCGCGGTTTCAATTTCCGGTTTAAAATCAATACGTAAAAAAGTTGGCGTCGGAAGTAGCGCGCCGATCTTTTCGCTTAAATCTATAATCGCCGGACCGCTAACGCCGTCGGAGGTAAAAATAATTTCTCCCATGCGGCTAATAATTTTTTTCTTATTTTCGTAAACGCTGAGTCTAATATTTTTTAAACTTAAGCCTTCTAAATTTTTTATAAATTTTTCTTTTAGGGTTACGGGGGTTAAAGCCGGTCTAGGCGTAATAATTTTATGTCCGAGATCGCTTAACCATTTATAGCCGTCGCCAGTAGAGCCAGTTTCGGCGTAAGATTTACCGCCGGTAGTGATTATAAAATTACTAGAAAAAATTTCTTCGCCATTTTCTAAAATTATTTTTTCAATTTTTTTATCTTTCGCAATAACTTTTTTAACTTCCGCGTTAAGTTTAATTTCAACGCCGCTCTTTTTTAAATATTTTATTAGCGCCTGTTTTATGTCGCTGGCTTTATCGCTTTTCGGAAAAATGCGGCCATTATCTTCTTCTTTAGAAACTACGCCTAATCTCGCAAAAAAATTTATAGCGCTCTCGGCGCTAAACTTACTAAAAGCGGAAAATAAAAATTTATAATTTTTTCCATAAACGCTAATCGTTTCTTTTTTATCAGCTAAAACGTTAGTAAAATTACATCGGCCATGCCCGGTCGCGAGTAATTTAGTCCCAAGCTGATTATTTTTTTCAACTAAAAGCACGCGAGCGCCAAATTCGCCCGCGCGCGCAGCCGCCATCATGCCGGCCGGTCCGCCGCCAATTACTATAACGTCGTAGACCATAATTATTTATGAGATTATTTTTTCTTTTCCCAAACTCTTTCAATGTAAACTTTACGCCAACATAAATCGCCGAAGAAAAACCCAGCAACCGCGCCTAATACATAAAACACAACTTGAACCATTGGCGGAAAAACACAACTACCATTAAAATACAAGACTTGGCCCTGATTAAGAGCCGAGCACAAAAAATTAACTTCAATTAATACTTGGGCAATAAGGCTTAAAAGTACGCCCAAAATTGTAGCGGACAATAAATAGGCCGCCTTTTTTAAAGAATCAGGTTTTCCTGGTTTGCTAAAAAGCATAGTGTTATTATTTAAAATTTAAATAAGTTATAGTTAATTGCAATACGGTCGCGAACGAAACCCAAAGTAAATATGGAATTTGCATATAAGTTACCCAAGAAGCGTAAGGATAGATAGCAACCATAGCCCAAATCAAAGTGCCAAGGACTAATAGGATATCAATGGCGGCTAAAAAATTATTTTGTAGACCGAATTGAATCGGCGTAAAAGCGAAATTAAAAATTAAATTTAAAATAAACGGCAAAATAATAATCAAGGCAATTTCCTTTTTCCAGGCCATAAAAAATACCTTACCGAAAGAGATAGCGATTAGAATATAAAGAATTGTCCAAACCGGTCCGAAAAGATAGGCCGGCGGCGACCAAGAGGGTTTTATTAATTTTTGATACCATTCATAAGTAGGCATAAAATTAATGTTAAACATTATACTATTATTTTAGCACTTTTTACTTTAAACTTAAACTTGCTAAAATACCTAAAAATTTTTATACTGCTTAAATGCAACTACCATGGAGAAAACCAGGAAAATATACTTATCTAAAACCCGATCAAAATCTGACCGAGGATAAATATAATGAGCTTAAAAATAAATTAGAACGACTTAAATTTAACCGTCCGCGCTTAGCCGAAGAAGTTAAAAAATACGCTTCAGACGGAGATTTTTCCGAAAACGCCGCTTATCAAATAGCTAAAGGCAAACTCCGGGGCATGAACCAAAGAATTCTAGAAATAGAAGAACATCTAAAGCGCGCCGTTATAATTAAGCCTAATAAAAATTCTGGCATGGTCCAACTCGGCAACAGCGTAACGATTGAAGCTAACAGCAAAGAAAAAACTTACTTAATATTAGGGTCATCCGAAACCAATCCGCAAAAAGGCATTATTTCGCATAACTCGCCAATCGGCGCTAGCTTAATGGGTAAAAAAATCGGGGATAAAATAAAAATAAAACTGGCCGATAGAGAAATTGAATATAAAATTATAAAGATAGAATAATTTCACAATAAAAAAACCGCCTTACTCTACGAGGCGGTTTTTTTATTTTACTATTTTAAAAAATAAACAGTTTATCAATAGTTGTTTTTAGAGCTAGGGCCACGTCATGCGCGAGTTTAAGCGACGGATTATATTTTCCTTGCTCTAAAAAAACAATCGTCTCGCGCCTAATGCCGGCTTTATTAGCTAATTCTTCCTGAGTGATATTTAATTTAGTTCTTAACTCTTTAATTTTATTTTCCATATTATTTATTTACATTCAGCCGTCGGCGCCGCGAAAGACGGCTGGCCATGTTTAATCCATTCTCCATTTTTACAAATCCAATCATCCTCGCCGGAAAAAAGTCTAGCGCTAAAAATTGCTAAAACTATAAATAAAACTAATACTAAAATTGTATAAATTAATTTTTTATCGCTTAACTTATATTTATTATAATAACGGAAAATTATCGCGTATAGCAACATTAAAATACAAGTTGAATAGGCTAGCGTCATGGCGACCGGTTCATAGGCCGGATTTAAATCACGATTGGCGTATAAAATAAACATAGCGATAACCGCAAACCAAGAATAAATTTGTATGGCTAAAAGCGCTGATTTACCTCCGGTTAAATAATCTCTTTCATCGGCAATTATTTCTTTAACTCGGCTTCTTAAATAAAATAAAACTAAATAAGAAATAATTAAAACAATGATCGGAATTAGATAATTTTCAAAAATAATCGCTTGGCTAAAAACAGCCGCTAAAAGTACTACTGCGATTAATTTAATAATTTTAAATTGTTTTAAAGTCATAGTTTTATTGTTAGAATTAACAAGAGATAATTACAAAATTATTTCGTTACTAAATTTAAATATTTTTCGTCAAGACGAGGAAAGCAAGTAAAATGATTTGAGACGTAGTTATACTACGACGAAAATAATTTTACGCAAGCTTGACGAAGTATTGGCGCAAAATATTAAATTGCAGTAGAAATAATTCTGTAATTATCTCTGCATACTTTTATGTTATATTATTCTAACATTATTGTCAAGGGGTAATATATTTTAGTTTAAATTACCCTCTGGACTTTTAAAATTTATTTTGCTAGCATAAAAGCAAATGTTAACTATTTAAAAAAACATTTAAAAAAAATTGGGGGGTGATTTGTGTTTTTAGATCTTTTTAAGGTAAGCGCGGAGTTTAATTTTACCATAGCAACAATTATTTTTTTTGCGGATTTACTTTTCTGGTTTTTACAAGTTTTTTTAATTAACAATGTAAGAGAACGTCATTCCGCAAAATCTGGAACATTCTCAGCACTATTAAATTTCACTAGCTACATTGCAGTATTTTTCTTTGTAAAAAACATCGAATATCTAGCGCCTGCTTGTTTAGGCGCTTTCGTCGGCGCAATGATGGCCGTCGAATATGATAAAAGATTTCACAAAAAAGAATTATAAAATTAGTTAACAACAAAGCCGTCCAACACGAAGTTGGACGGCTCTTTTTTTATAAATTTGACTTATTAATATGAGGTGTTAATATCAATAATATCTTATGTCAAGGAGGTGTATTATGACTGAGAAATCAAGTATTGGCGGTGGTGGTACCAGAGTAACGGAACATAAGAGTGATGGTTCCAGTACGGACAAAGATTATGTAAAAGGCGAATGTGTGGCCATTACCGACCACGATTCTAACGGGAAAAGCCACTCTCATGAAGTTGGCCACGGCATATTCGGTCCTTTTAAGGGAGAGAAAAAATAAATCTCCCAGAACCTTTTTACCCTCTGCATTTTATGCGCAGAGGTTTTTTTATTATAGAGCCTCTACATTCCCGGCACTTGGATTTTGGTCATGCGGATCTGGACATTCACCATCAAAGTTTGATTGCGCGTTGCAATAAGTTCCGTCGATTCGTTTGCACATCGGAGTCGGCGTGCCAACACCTTCAACTTGCCCGCCCGTAATCGCGCAATAAATTTCCGCTTCATTTTCAAAACCAGTAATTTTTACTCCGCCTACCGGACATTCGCCTCTAAAGAATGCCCATTCTTCGCATTGTCGATTATCTTCAAAAAGACAAACCCCGTATTCGCCTTGCTTGCCTTTTCGCATTTCAATCTTGCCGCCTTTTTCAATACAATTTGTAGAAGCTGGGTTAGCCATACCTACAGCTTGTTCGGTCACGGTTTTATTTTCTTGTACTGCTGGAATTTCTGAGCTAGTAGTTCTTCCTGGGTTATTCGTAAAAACATTTTGGCAGCCTGATAAAATAAATATCAAACTTACTCCGAAAACAAAAAATAATTTTTTCATAGCTTTATCGTTAAAAATAAAATAATTAAAAAGTGTTAACTATCAAAATACTACCATATTTATTGGGATTTGAAAAATTTTATTTATACATAAAAACTCGGCTAAAGTAGCCGAGTTTTTATTTGTAGCCCCTAGGAGAATCGAACTCCTGTTACCAGGATGAAAACCTGGTGTCTCCGCCTCGGCTCGCGGAGCTTACCGACGCGAGACGGGCTAACCATTAAATATTTTGTTAGTACCGCTAAGGGGAATCGGACCCCTGTTACCAGGATGAAAACCTGGTGTCCTAACCACTAGACGATAGCGGCAAATTTAATTTTATTAAAATATTCTTTTAGTTTTTTTCTTCCTGCATGCGATTTCCAATATTTTTCTCTTTTTCTTGCTTCGGCGATATTACTAACTTTTTCTAATTCAAAACATTTAAATCTACCGAAATTTTTAGTTGTTTTTACTTTGCCTTGCTTATGTTCAATAATCCTTCTCTTTATATTATCACTAAAACCAACATATGTATGTTTATAATCATTATCTATTAACCAATATAATATAAACGTCATATTACTACCTAACCACTATCCGCCTCGGCTCGCGGAGCTCGCCGACGCGAGACGGGGACGAAGGGGCCTTGTAAAAATAAATAGCCCTTTTAGAGGACTAAAAAAATTATAAACTAAAACTTCTATTTAGTCAATAATTAAAAACCATAATAGTTTAATCTATTTATTTATGATAAAATTAATAATATGAAAAAGAATAATAAATTAGGTTTTACCCCCACACCAATGCTTGGTGTGAGCTTGCCTAGCAAGCGGGGGTTTACTTTAATAGAAATTTTAGTAGTAATAGCCATCATCGGACTGCTAGCCTCTTTTTCTGTGGTGGCATTTTCGTCAGCTTTAAAAAAGGGTCGTGACGCTAAAAGAAAAAGCGACATTAATCAAGTCGGCAAATTTTTATCCTTATCCTGCTATGTACCTGACGCCGGAGCCGGAAAGTATGATTTAGCTACATTATTTGAAGAAATAAAAATTAAAAATCCACAAATTTCCACTTTTATAAAAAGCGTGCCGAAAGATCCTTCCGTCGGCACTAATAGTCAAACTTATTATTTATACGAAGTAACAACTGACGGGAAAAAATGCGCTCTTTATGCTAATCTTGAAAATGCCAACGAACAAATTACTTTACCGAATCTTACTTTACCTACGCCTGGCGGCGGTACCGGAGTTTTACAAGCTAACGAAAACGGACCCAATAAAACAAACAAATATTTTCAATACTCAAATTAATAAAAAATTAAAAACAGAGTTTAAACGCTCTGTTTTTTAATTGTAAATTTATTTTTTCTCTTCTTTTTTATCTTTAAACCAATTACAGCAATCACACTCACCCTCTCTGCATTTTTTCTTCATCATATATAAACCAGCCGCAATTAAAACTAACGGCCAAATTATTGACCAATTTAACCAAGGCAAAAAGCCAAGATTTTCTAAAAGAAAAAGCACTCCAAGAATAACTAACAACCATGGCATAAACATAAATTTATTATTTAATTATTAATTTATTTTAATTCTTTCTTAAACCAATCAACCCAAGGAATTTTTACCGGATTAATATTATTTAGCATAGCTAAATAATAAGTTAACCAGCAACCGAATTGCATCATCTTAAGAGCTTGCTCTAATTTAGTAGCGCCGGATATTTTATATTCTAAAAATTTTATCTTATTTTTTTTGGCCACCTGCTTAGTTAAAAATGCTCTCTTTTGAATGCGGGGGTGATATAATAAAGAGTCAAAAAATAAAAACATTAAATTATTCTTATTACTTTTCGGATTAACTAAACTTTCCAAAGCATAATGGTTTAAATCTGGCAGTTCTAAAAAGCTAGAAAAATTTTTACTGGTTTCATTAAATTGATTACGTAAAATATTTAAATTGCCAGACAAAAATTCGGCGGCAACGATTATCGGCATATGGCCATATAATTTTATAGCTATTTGTTTGGCTTTATTTATTTTTACTGATTTGTCTGGTCTTAATGCTTGATCAGTTAATTCTAATTTGCTAATAATATTTTTTAACTCTTTCTCTTTTAAACTAATTAAACCAACTTTAGAAAATAACATAATTGCGCCTAAAATTGCGTAGCCTAAACCAAGCCTTGGCTGGTTTGATGGGTTAAATTCAGCTTTAAACATATACCCTGGTATATTTTCTTTTTTCATTAAGTCCGCTAATTTATTATTACCCTGCTCACAAATTGCTAAAACTTTTGCGCTGCGTTTTTTAACTTCTTTATAAACGCTTAAAACTTCCTCGGTATTGCCAGAATATGATGAAAGCAAATATAAAGTATTTTTATCAACTGATGCTGGTACTTGATAGCCAGACGTAAGAGTAATCGGCAATTTTATCTGATCACTTAAAGCTGCTTTAACTAAACGAAAATTAATAATTGAACCGCCCATACCATTAACAACGACTTGCTTTATATTTCTATGCTCAAGTGGCACTTTAATTAAACTAACATCTTCTAGAACCTGCTTCATTTGCGCTGGTAGCAACTCAATAGACTTAGCTACTCTGTTTGTATCTAATTTTTTATAAACTTTTTGATTGTCTAAATTATTTACCCCGTTAGAAATTTTATTATTTTTTTTTGACATTTTTGACATATTGTTTTTTAGCTAACAAATTATTTTATACAAACACCCATTAAATTAATAATCTCTAACGGGGTTCATGATTTTTATATTAAAATAATATTTATAATTTAATTATAGCATACTTTATATTAGACTTTACAGACAAGCTAAATCTAATTATTTTTATAAAAATTTAACTTGATTTTTACTTTATTTTATGTTAAATTCAACACATCAGCTTAAAGCTGATTTTAAATAATTTTTTAATTTTTGTTTATATGTCCGGACACTCAAAATGGGCGACAACTAAACGAGCCAAAGCAATTGTAGACGCTAAAAAAGGAGCAATTTTTACTAAAATCGCTAAATTGATTACTATCGCCGCGCGTAAGGGCGGCGATCCGACCGCTAATTTTAGTTTGCGCATAGCGATTGATAAAGCTAAATCAATTAATATGCCGAAAGATAATATTGAACGCGCGATTAAGCGCGGCACCGGCGAATCAGATGGCGCGCAAATTGAAGAATTAATTTATGAAGGCATTGGCCCGGCTAAAACTCAATTTATTGTAAAATGTTTAACTGATAGTAAAAACCGCACGGCGGCGGAAATTCGCCATTTATTTTCTAAGCATGGCGGCTCCCTAGGCACGGTCATGTGGAATTTTGTTCAGCGAGGAACGATTATGATTGAACAGGCAGAAATAAATGATAAAAAATTAACTGATGAAAATTTTGAATTAGAATTAATTGATGCTGGCGCTGAAGATATTAAAAAAGAAGATGAGGGTATGACTATTTATACCGCGCCAATTGATTTACAAAAAACCAAACAATTTTTAGAAAATAAAAATATTAAAACTGAATCGGCCGAAGTTGAATATGTCGCGAAAGAACAGGCTAATTTAAACGATGATGAAAAAACTCATGTAGAAAAATTTATTGAAGAATTAGATAACAACGAAGATGTCGCCGATTATTATACAAATGCTAATCTATAAAAATAAATGTCTCAAAAAATAATTTTAGGCATTGATCCAGGCATAGCCGACACAGGTTTCGGCATTATTAATATTAATGCTCATAAATTAACCTGTCTTGATTATGGCTCAATAAAAACTTCTTCTAAGCTTGAGCTAGCCGATCGATTAGAAATAATAAATTTAGAACTAAATAAGTTAATAAAAAAATATAAACCTAATTTAATCGCCATTGAAGAATTATTTTTTTGTAACAATGCTAAAACCGCGCTAATCGTCGGCCAAGCCAGGGGCGTTGTAGTTTTAACGGCTAAATTAAATAAAATAAAAAGCGTAGAATTTACTCCTTATCAAGTAAAGCAAGCCGTCTCTACTTACGGCCACGCCAAAAAAGATCAAGTGCAAAAAATGGTTAAATTAATTTTAAATTTAAAAGAATTGCCAAAGCCGGACGATGCAGCCGACGCTTTAGCAATCGCGATTTGCGCCATCAATAATAATTAATTTTATGCCAAAACCCTTAAAAATAGTTTTTATTTCTGCCGAAGTTGACCCGTTTTCTAAAACCGGCGGTCTGGCTGACGTGGCCAGAAGTTTGCCTAAAGCTTTAAAAAGGCTTGGTCATGAAATAATTATTATCACGCCTTTTTATGGACAAATTATTGATATTAAAAAATATAATTTAAAATTAATTGAAGAAAACGTCAACATTTATTTAAATTCAATTGATAAAATTCAAGTTAATTTTTGGTGTGGCGAATTAATGAAGGGTTTGCCTATTTATTTTATTGAAAATAAAAAATATTTTTCAGCCAGAAAAAATATTTACGGCTCGTCGCATGAAAACGCAAGATTCTTAGTTTTTGACGTTGCGGCTTTAAAATTAATTTCATTTTTAAAATTTGAAGCTGATATAGTGCATTGTAACGATTGGCACACTGGCTTAATTCCTCATTATCTAAAAAATGATTTTCGCTATTCTAAAACTTTAAGTAAGGCTAAAACAATTTATACTATTCATAATTTAGCCTTTCAAATGGGGTGCAGCTGGTGGGAAGTTCCGAACGAAAATAAAGATTATGGACGCAGTCGTTTGCCCCATTTAGATGATCCGCAACTAGAAAATATAAACTTTGCTAAACGAGCCATCTTATCGGCCGATATAATTAATACAGTTAGCGAACAATACCGAGAAGAAATTCTAACAAAAAAATTTGGTCAAGATTTACATAGAATTTTAGGCAACCGCCAAGATAAACTTTACGGTATCATTAACGGTATTGATTATAATACCTATAATCCAAATAATGACAAAAGTTTATTTAAAAATTATAATTACGAAAAGCCTCATCAAAAAAAATTAAATAAAGAATATTTACAAAAAAAAGTTGGCTTGCCTATTGATCAGGAAACGCCAATTATAGCTCTAACTTCAAGAGTTACTTTTCAAAAAGGCATGGATTTAATTTTAGAAATAATTGAACCATTAATTAAATTTGATATACAAATTATTATTATGGGAGATGGGGATAAAAATTATATTAACGAACTTAAAAAATATAATAAAAAATATCCTAAAAAAATAATTTGGTTGTCTTTTAAAGACAATAAAGAATTAGAAACTTTAATTTATGCTGGCTCTGATATTTTTCTTTTGCCATCATATCATGAGCCTTGCGGCATAAATCAACTAATCGCTATGCGTTATGGCTGTATTCCGGTGGTTAGAAAAGTTGGCGGTTTGTATGATACAGTTACAAATTTTAATCCTAAAACTAACCGTGGCACTGGCTTTAATTTTACTAATTTTGATAAATATTCCTTATTTGCCACCGTTATAAGAGCCTTGGAAAATTATCAACATGAAAATATCTGGCAAGAATTAATAATAAGAGCCATGACAGAATCAAACAGTTGGGAAATACCGGCTAAAAAATATATAGCGCTATATAAAAAAGCCATGAAAAACGGTAAATAATATTTACTTGGCATAAATTATATATTGGATTGTTAAGATTAAAATAATATGAAAAAAAAATTAAAAAATACTATTAAAATTCCGGTTGAACAAAAAAATAAAATTATTTGGGTTAATTTACTTCATTTTTATCAACCGCCAACAGCTGATAATGAAACAATAATCGAAGCGACAGAAAAAAGTTACAAAAGAATTGCTGATGCCTTGAAAAAAAATAAACAAATTAAATTTACCGTCAATATAACTGGTTGTCTGTTGGAAAAATTATCTTATCTGGGTCACCAAGAATTAATTAACGACTTTAAAAAATTATTTCAAAACGGCCAAATCGAATTAATGGGTTCAGCGGCATTCCATCCATTGTTAGCTCTACTGCCAAAAAAAGAAATTATAAGACAAATAAAAATTAATGAAGAAATTTTAAAAAAATATTTCGGAAAAAATTTAAAACTACAAGGCTTTTTTATTCCTGAAGCAGCCTACGGAATTAAAGTTGCTAAAATAATAAAAAAATTAAAATATCAATGGATAATGCTTGATGAAATAAGCGCTAATATTAAACAAAATAATCTTAATTTTTCTAATTTATATATTGACAAAAATTCTAACCTAAAAATTCTTTTTCGCCAAAGAAAAAAATCACAAAAATACGTGCCAAAATTAATTAATGAACTTTTAGAAAAAAATAATAAAAATCAAACAATTATTACTGCCACTGATGCCGAACTTTATGGATTAAAACATAATGATTTAAGTTATAATTTTGAAAAATTGCTAAAAAGCCGGGAGATAAAAACTTTAACAGCTAGCGAATATTTAAAAAATTTAAAACAAACTCAAAAAATATCCTTGAGAGCTTCTTCTTGGGAATCAACTAAAAAACAGCTTAAAAATAATTTGCCGTATTTTCTTTGGTATAACAAAAAAAATAAAATACAAATTTTCCTTTGGAAATTAGTTGATTTAGCTATAAAAAATGTGAACAAAAATACTAAAGATAGAAATTATTTTTGGTCGCGCCAACATTTAGACAGGGGTTTAGCCAGTTGCACTTTTTGGTGGGCGAGCGGCCATGATTTTAAGCTCTTCGGCCCTATCTCTTGGAATCCGGACGAAATAGAAAAAGGCACCAATGAATTAATTAAAAGTATTCGTTCGCTAGCCAATCCTAAAACCAAAACAATTAAAATTCAAGCGGAAAAATTATATATAAAAATAAAATCTCTTATTTGGCATAAACATTGGAATAATTATTGGGAAAAATAAAACCTTTAAAAACTTTTTTAGAAACCTGCCTGTCGGCAGGCGGGAAGTTTTTTCCCTAAAGGGATAAATAATATTTTCCCAGCAAGAAGATAAACAAAAATTATAAAGTATCAGATATAATTTAATAGCCAGCCTCGCCGAGTCTAGGCGGACGGGCAAAGCCCTAAGGCCATTAAATTATATCTGATAAAAACAAATTCATTATTATGAATAAAATTTTACATCTTTTAGATCAGCGGTTTGTTTTAGATTTATTTACTAAAGAGGTCTTACCGCTTTATCCCGAATTTAAAAAAATCGATAGCATTAAAATTACCCCAATTAAAAAAAATGTTTGGGAAACTACCTACCATGTAGTTGTAAAATATTCTATTAAATTATTAAAAAATCGAGGGAGAGATTTAACGCTAACGGTTTATTGTTCGGCTCATTCTAACGAACCAAGAAAAAATTCTTTTGAAGCTTTAAATTACCTATGGAATAAAGGTTTTGGCCATGATCATTTAACTATACCGCGACCCTTATTCTTCTCTGATTTTTTTAATGGCTATTTTTATCGCGGCGTACATGGTAATAATCTTTACCACTATATATGTAACAAAAATTATGTTGAAATTGAAAAAATAGTGCTTAAAGCTGCGGCTTGGTTTGCTAAACTGCATAAATTACCCGTGGAAAAAGCAAAAAACTTCAATGAACAAAACAGCCGTATTAAAACAGTCATACCTGGCTATGATTTTATTCTTAAAAAACTCTGGATTAATTACCCTGATTATTATCAAAGTTATAAACAAGCCTTTGAATTAATTTCTGCAAAAGAAGAAAAATTTCTAAAAAATCCAAAAAATCGCTGGTTAATCCACGGTGATGCTCACCCGGAAAATGTTATAAAAATAAGTCAAAAAACTATCGCCGTTATAGATTTCACTGATATTTGTTTAGCTGATTTTGCTCGTGATTTGGGTACTTTTTTACAACAATTTGAATATATGTTCATTCAGCAAAATAACGATAAAAATTACGTAAAAAAAATACAAAACTTATTTTTAAATAACTATTTAAAATTAACTAACATAAAATTAAACGATTCACTCAAGGAAAGAATAAATTATTATTACTGCTGGACAGCTTTAAGAACTGCTTCTCTCTTTTTTATAAAAGAACAGCCCGAGCCAGAACTAGCCCAAAAACTTTTAATTCAGGTACATAAAAAATTAAACTTAAATTAATATGCCGGTCGATAATAAAATTTACGACAAAAAATTTTTTGACAATACTTTTAAATTTGAAGCTGATTCGGCTCGAGATTTTACTTCTATTTTAATAAAATATTTTCAACCAAAATCAGTTATTGACATCGGCTGCGGCGTTGGTATTTATCTGGCCGAATTTAAAAAAAATAATATTAAAATACTCGGCTACGACGGTTCACCGGCGGCAATTAAAGGTTCGTTAGTCGGAAAAAAAATAAAATTATATGATTTATGTAAACCACTTAAATTAAAACTTAAATTTGATTTATGCCTTTGCCTCGAGGTGGCTGAGCATTTGAAAAAAAAGTATGCGAAAACTCTCGTTAATAGTCTATCCGAATTATCAAATATTATAATTTTTACGGCCGCTACTCCGGGCCAAGGACCAAAAAGTATCGGTCACATTAACGAACAACCTCATAAATACTGGCAAAAACTATTTGAAGAAAAAAATTTTAAACTAAACAAAAAATTAACTGAAAAAATAAGAAAAGAAATGATTAATAAAAAAGTAGTCTGGTGGATTACTAAAAATTTAATGATCTATGAAAAATAATAAACTTAAAATTTTAATCGCTGCATCTGAAGTTACGCCGATCGCCAAGGTTGGTGGGCTGGGTGATGTTGTCGGCGCCTTACCCAAAGCTTTAAATAAACTTAATTTAGACGCGCGAATAATTATGCCATTTTATGGCATAGTAGATAAAAACAAATATAAAATCAAATTAATTAAAAAAAACATAAAAATAGGAACTGAATCAGCAAATCTTTGGCAAACTAATCTGCCGGATTCAACCGTGCTGGTTTACTTGATCGAACATATTTTATTTAAGAGCAAAGAAATTTATTCTACGACGCTAGCCGACGGTCAAAAAGATATAGAAAAATTCGTCTTCTTCTCGCAAGCAATCCTAGAAAGCATTAAAGCTATAAATTTTACACCAGATATAATCCATTTAAACGATTGGCACGTAGCGACGGTTGCCACACTTCTTAAAACTAACTATAAAAATGACCAATTTTTTAAACAAATTAAAACTCTCTATACTATCCATAATCTAGCTAACCAGGGCGTAACCAAAACAAAAAATTATATGGCTGAAGGCATATTAAACGGCGACTTAATTAACACAGTTAGCCAGACTTATGCTAAAGAAATTTTAACTAAAGAATATGGCGCTGGCCTAGAAAAAAAATTAACTAGCAGAAAAAATAATCTTTATGGGATCTTAAACGGAATTGATACTGAATTTTTTAACCCGACAACTGATAATTTAATAAGCCAGAAATATTCACTAAAAAATTTAGACAAAAAAATTGATAATAAATTAGCTTTACAAAAACAATTAGATTTGCCAGTAA
>JBAZFW010000013.1:0-34381 GCA_041653215.1 Patescibacteria group bacterium | reverse complement strand
AAAAATCTCCCTAGAAAGGAGGTGATCCATCCACAGCTTCCGCTACGGATGCCTTGTTACGACTTCGTCCCTATCATCGATCCTACCTTCGAACCCTTTACGGGGTTCTTCGGGCATTACCGACTCTCTTGACGTGACGGGCGGTGAGTACAAGACCCGAGAACGTATTCAACGTGGCGTGGCTGATCCACGTTTACTAGCGATTCCAGCTTCATGAGGTCGAGTTGCAGACCTCAATCCGAACTGAGAGAAGTTTTAAAGGATTTGCTCCATCTTGCGATTTGGCGTCCCTTTGTGCTTCCCATTGTAGCACGTGTGTCGCCCAAGGTGTAAGAACCATGCTGATTTGACGTCATCCCCACCTTCCTCCCATTTAAAACGGGCAGTTTCCTATGACACATGAAACATAGGATAGGGGTTGCGCTCGTTTCCCGAATTAACGGTACATCTCACGACACGAGCTGACGACAACCATGCAGCATCTGTCCGGCACCCTCGAAGGCTGCCCTGTTTCCAGGGCTCTGCAGCCGGATGTCAAACCTTGGTGAGGTTCCTCGCTTACTGTCGAATTAAACCACATGCTCCACCGCTTGTGCGGGTCCCCGTCTATTCCTTTGAGTTTTAAGCTTGCGCTCGTACTCCCCAGGCGGAATGCTTAAGGTGTTAACTTAGGTAGACAGCACTGGAAGGGTCGATACTTCCAATGCTCAGCATTCATCGTTTACGGCGTGGACTACTGGGGTATCTAATCCCATTCGCTCCCCACGCTTTCGTTCCTTAGTGTCAGAACCGTTCTAGTAAGCTGTCTTCACATTAGGTGTTCTTGCTGATATTAACGGATTTAACCCCTACACCAGCAATTCCACTTACCTCTCCCGGTCTCTAGTTTAGCCATCTCTCCCGCAGCCCCGAGGTTGAGCCTCGGGATTTAACAGGAGATGCGATAAACCACCTACGAACTCTTTACGCCCAATAAATCCGGATAACGCTTGGGGCACTCGTATTACCGCTGCTGCTGGCACGAGTTTAGCAGCCCCTTATTCAACTGGTACCGTCATTGATTCGTCCCAGTTAAAAGCACTTTACACCCCGAAGGGTTTCTTCATGCACGCGACGTCGCTCCCTCAGCCTTTCGGCCATTGGGGAATATTCTTGACTGCAGCCTCCCGTAGGAGTCTGGGCAGTGTCTCAGTCCCAGTGAGGCGGGCCATGCTCTCACACCCGCTACCCGTCATTGCCTTGGTAAGCTTTTACCTTACCAACTAGCTGATAGGCCATAGGCCTTTCCTGAAGCGATAAATCTTTAAACGAGAATGACTTTAGTCCCCTCGTTTCCATCATGTATTAGACCCGCTTTCGCAGGCTTATTCATGACTTCAGGGTAAGTTACCAATGTGTTACGCACCCGTTTGCCGGTGTCCGTATTGCTACGAACCCCTCGACTTGCATGCCTTAGACACGTCGCCAGCGTTCATCCTGAGCCAGGATCAAACTCTCAATAAGTTTTTATTCAGGTTGCTCCTGCTTAAGTTTGTTCACACAAACTTTTAAGTTTTTTACATGGAACGCCATGTTTAGTATACAGTTCTTGCGAAGCTATATATTAAATTTTACCCCGTGAAATAGTCGCAAAGCGAATTTCACTGGGGTATATTTGAAGAAATTAATCTCCAGATTTATTTCTTTCCAATAAATTGGAAAGAAGTTAGAATTAGCGCCTGTTAGTATTGAAATTTATCCTGTTAAATCCGCTTAGCGGAAATTCACCGGGGAGGTGAATTTATTTAACAGGGTCTTACTCTTGTGAAAATTATTTAATGCTGCTTGCTGCAATTTCGAAACCTCTGATCGAAATTGTTTCACAGAGTAGATTTAATTGTTAAGTTACGAATCTTTCTTAACGAAAGAAAAAAACAGGGATATTAGCTTTCCAATATCACTGTTTTTTTCTTTCATGTGTTTTTAAGTTGTACTTGTTATTTATTCAATGAATGTTTTGATTTATGAATAAATTAGTATTGCATTAGTAATATTAAAGAAAATTCTGATAAATGTCAAGGGCTAAAGAGGTTTTATTTGGGAATATTTAATTTTTTAATATTTTTAGCTAATTTTAGCTTATTAAATTTATTTTAAATTCTTTTGCAGATAATAATCTTAATAAAAATACACAGTTTTTTAACAAATTTTACACCCCGATACTTATAAATAAGTTATGGAGTAAACCTATTTTTTGAAAAATTTGGCTGCGGTTTCTGGCGCTACCGAATTTATTATCAATCCTGAGCCAAGTTCAACGCCCGCCCAAACGCTATCGCGAGGTTGAATTTTTAAATAAAAATGTTGGTCATTGTCAGAAATTGATTGATGTAAAAAATAATTAAAAGATAAATTTAATTTACTTAATTTCATTAAAATTTTCTTTAATATTTTAGCGAATGATTTAAATTCGTTATCATTCAATTTAGTTATATTATCTAAATGGCGTTTAGTAAAAATCCAGGCCTCATAATGATATTGGCTGGCATAAGGCGCGAAAGCGGCTACGAATTTATCTTCATAAATTTTTCTTGGCGATTTCATTTCTTTTTTTATAATATCGCAGTAAGCGCAAGTTTTATGTTCATCTCTATATTCGCGGGATAGTTTAAACTCTTCTTTAATTTCCGACGGCGTAATATCTGTAGCAAAAATTTGGGAGTGGGCATGGACGATTGAAGCGCCGGCTTTTGAACCTTGATTTTTAAAACATAAAATATATTCAATATTTTTTATTTTACTTAACGCTGAGGTGCGTTTAGCATACATTTTAAGAAGTTGTTTAATTTGTGTTTCGGATAAATTATGCAGTTCGGGTTTATGCTCGGGGGTTTCAATTATAACTTCTTGCGCGCCGTAAGCCTTTTTATTATCTAAAGTCACGGCCGGAAAAGTATTTTTAATGCTGATTATTTTGCCTTCTGGTCCGTCAATCTGATCAACAATATTTTTTGCATCGATATTCTCCGGGCAAAATACGCAATTTGCTAAGTGAGAAATAATAGTTTGCTCCTTAATATCGCGTGGTCGTTTAGCGCGGCCGGGCGTAATGATTACATATTTATCAGATAAATAATCTTTTCTAATTTCGGATTTTAACATATATAGTTTTGTTAATTTGTTTATAAATTTATTATATCAAATTTTAGTTATAAACAAAAACAAAAACACCTCTCAATTTGAGAGGTGTTTTTTATGTAAAGTCTTTTTATCTTCTAAATCCGCCGCCGCCGCGTCTGTCATTTCTACCGCCGCGATCGCCGCCGTTAAATCTTGGAGCGCCGCCGAAGCCGCCTTCTTGTTTACCTTTTTCATCTTTCCATAAATGTTCATTTTCCGGTAAACCTTTTAAAGTTAAGTTAATTCTTCCTTGGTCGTCTACTTCAATGATTTTTACCATAACTTCGTCGCCGATATTTACAAAATCGCTTGGTCGACCGACTCTATATGGAGCAAGTTCCGAGACATGTGCCATACCATCTTTATTAGGGGTTAATTGGATAAAGGCGCCGAAGTCCATTAGCCTGACAACTTTGCCTTTAAAAATTTCTCCGGCTTTAAAGTCGCGAATAAGATTTTTAACCCAATCCACGGCTTCAGTAACTTTAGCTGCATCAGTGCCGCAGACCATCACTAAACCATCGTCATCAATATCAATACTAACGCCGGTAGCGGCAATAATTTCGTTAATAACTTTTCCGCCGGTTCCGATAACTTCTCCAATTCTTTCCGGATCAATTCTAAAGCTGGTAATGCGCGGAGCATAAGGCGATAAATCAGCTCTTGGCTTATCAATCGCTTTATTCATAGCATCAAGAACTTGTAATCTAGCTTTTTTCGCTTGGTTAATTGTTTTTTCAACAATCTCTTCAGTTAAGCCATCAGTTTTAGTATCTAATTGAATAGCGGTTATGCCATCGGTCGTGCCAGTAATTTTAAAGTCCATACCACCTTGGCCGTCTTCTAAATCCTGGATGTCGGTTAATATTTCCCATTCGCTCATATCTTCATTAGAAGCTAAGCCCATAGCAATGCCGGCTACAGCTTTTTTAATCGGTACGCCAGCATCCATTAAAGCTAAACTTGAACCACAAGTTGAAGCCATAGAAGAAGAGCCGTTTGAACCTAAAGTTTCTGAAACTACGCGAACGGTATAAGGGAATTCTTCTTTAGTCGGTAAAACTGGTACTAAAGCTTTTTCCGCTAAAGCGCCATGACCGATTTCTCTTCGTCCGAGCGATCTTGTTTGCTTAGCTTCGCCTACTGAAAATGGCGGAAAATTATAATGATGCATATAACGTTTAGTGCCAACGCCCTCTAAGCCTTCTAAAGATTGTTCCATGCCAGGAGCGCCTAAAGTAGTGATTGATAAAACTTGAGTTTCGCCTCGGTTAAACAATCCTGAGCCATGAATGCGCGGTAAAATACTTACTTCGGCTGATAAATTTCTAATCTCGTCTAATTTTCTGCCATCAACTCTTTTTTTATCTTTTAAAATAGCGCGCGTAACTTCAGCTTCAACCATTTCTTCAACTAAATGGCTAATCGCGGCCGCGCGTTTGCTTTTTTCTATATTTTGATCAAATAAATTTTGGTCTAAGCCTTGCTTAATTGCGGCTACGGCTGATTTCCTTTCGCCTTTAGTGTAATGAGTTTTATCAAATAAAATTACCGGAATATTTTTATTAAGCCAATCTTTAGCTAAATCAAAAATTTTGTCCATTTCTTTTTTAGCTTCGGCTTCGTCTTGAGTAATTAATTTTTTTGCTTCTGGTTTTTTTATTACGGTAACATTTTTTTGCATCTCTTTAATTAAGTCAATCGCGCCTTGTAGATTTTTTTGTCCGACATTAATCGCGTCAATCATATCAGCTTCTACAATTTCTTTACCATCGGCTTCAATCATCACAACTTTTTTATTAGTGCCGGCAACAATTACATCCATATCGCTAATTAATCTTTCTTCATAGGTCGGGTTAAAAATATATTTGCCTTCAACTCGGCCAACTCTAATTCCGGCGATTGGTCCTTTCCAATCTAAACCGGCGATAGATAGAGCGGCTGAAGCCGCGACTAAAGAAACGATGTCATAGTCGTTTTTACCATCGGCCGAAAGCACTGTAATTATAACTTGGATATCTTTTTTTGAATCAGGATTAAAAAGCGGTCTGATAGAGCGGTCAATCATGCGGCCAGTTAAAACCGCTTCTTCGGACGGTCGACCTTCGCGTTTAACCCAGCGCGAGCCTTTAATTAAGCCGGCGGCATAAAGCCTTTCTTCAAATTCAACCATCAACGGAAAGAAATCAATTCCTTCGCGTTCTTGTTTAGCTTCTACGACCGTAGCTAAAACAGACGTATCGCCATACTGTACAGTAACGGCGGCGTCAGCTTGTCTGGCTAATTTACCAGTTTTAATAGTGAGAGTGCGGCCAAGCCACTCACAACTGAATGTTTGTTCGTTCATACTTTTTACATTTCTTACTTGGCCAACAAACTACAGAACTATGGTAAAGCCACAGTACTATCTGTTCGTCGGTCAAGCTTAGTTAATTATTATTTATGTTAATGAATTGTTTTTAAAAGTGGGCGACATATAACGTCACCCTTGATGTTTCATTAAAGATCATTTTGCACAATCTGCTCCTGAATTTGCTTGATGGGTTTTTCAATTGCTGCCGTAGCGGGCGATATAACCTGTTGCTTGGCGATTTTTTTATGGTTTCTGACAAAATCGCATAGAAGCGATTCAAGATTTTTTTTCACTTCTTTGCCGTTAAAAGTTGTTAAAGCCTTTTCAAAATTATCCGGCAAGGCAACTTCTTCGTAGTTATCTTTTGGCTTATAAAACGGTGAATCGTTTCGCCAACTTAATGCTCCTTCGAAGTAAATCGAAAAAATTAAACAACCTTTACCTTTAGGTATTACTAAAATACTTCTTTCAATACCCGCCGTTTCTACTCCATGTCTGATAAAAGCTTTCATAACCCCTCCATCGTTATTTAGATTTTTTATTGTGCAATCCTTATCTTAATAAATATTTTTTATCTTCACTTAAATTTACAAAGTCATCAGCTTCTTCAATTAGCTTACTAGAAGCGGTTTGCCTAAAGGCCATAACTTCAACTAAGCAACCTTTTGTATTTTGTAAATAATTTACTAATGGAATATAATCTCCATCGCCAGTAATTAAAATTACCACATCAAGTTTTTCTGATAGTTTAATAGCGTCAACCGTAATACCAACATCCCAATCGGCTTTTTTAGCTCCACCAGCAAAAATCTGCAAGTCTTTCATTTTAACTTCAAAACCTTGCTGGCTTAAAGCTTCAAAAAAGGCATTACCTTCTTCATTTTCGGTTTTTATAACATAAGCCGTGGCGCGAATTAACTTTCTGCCCGCGACCGCTGATTTTAAAATTTCTTTGAAGTTTACTCTTCTCTTAAAAAGATTTTTGGCGCTGTGATACATGTTAGAAACATCTACTAAAACGCCAACTCTTTGCTCCTTATGTTTTATCATAACTTTAACAACTTTTTTAGAAAAAGTTTTTAATATTTTCAAAAAATATAATGTATCAAATAAAAATTTTATAGCGGGCAAAGTCCTACGGCCATAAAATTTTTATTTGATGGAAATATCTATTATTCTTCGTCTTCTTTGTTTTTATGATCTTCAACTTCAGCTCTTTCATTTTCTTCTTCTTCGGCTTGTTCGGCTTTTAATTCTTGTTTAGCTAAAATTTCATCTTCAATTTTCTGTCTGGCCTCTTCATCTTCAATCATTTTTTTAGCAATTCTTAATTTTAAAGCTTTGGCTAATTCGTCAAAAGCTTTTTGGTCTTCTTTCTGTAAATATTTTAATAAGCGTCTTCGTTCGCTAACTTTTTTTAATAAACCGCGTCTTGAAGAATGATCATGTTTGTGCTTTTTTAAGTGCTCGGTTAACTGCTTAATTTCTTCAGTTAAAATAGCAATTTGCACCTGCGAAGACCCAGTATCGGTTTCATGGATCTTAAACTTGTTAATGATTTTTTGCTTTGCTTTTTTGTCTAACATGTTGTCTTTGGCCCAGACCGAGACAGGGGGACAAAGCCCTGACCAAGATTGGGTACCGTTATTTTTTAATAAATATGTGCTAAGACTAACATAAATTGTAAAAAATTGCAAGGTGTCGTAAAATGAAAGATATGGATAAGACAATAAACAATTTTTTAGAGTATTTAGAGGTAGAAAAGGGCTTGTCGCGCACCACGGTTAGTAATTATGCTTTCTATTTAAAAAGATTTGCCGGTTTTGCCAAAGAATCAGGTATTAATAATACGGCTAAAATTAGCAAAGAATTAGTGCATAAGTATAGATTATGGCTTAATCGCTTAAGTAATTCTAAAAGCGAAGGTTTAAAAAAGAATACGCAAAATTATCATTTAATCGCCTTACGCGGGTTTTTAAAATATTTAGTTAAAAACGATATTAAATCGCTAGAGCCGGAAAAAGTGGAATTAGCTAAACAAGAACAAAGACAAGTAGATTTTTTAGAGGGTTCGGATTTAGCGCGTATTTTAGAAGCGCCATTAAAAATTGAATTGCCGGAGATTATAAGAAAACGGGATAGAGCGATTTTAGAGTTATTTTTTTCTACGGGTCTCAGGGTTTCTGAATTATGTAAATTAAAAATAGAAAATATTAATTTAAAGAAAGATGAATTTACTGTCCGTGGTAAAGGTTCTAAATTGCGTATTGTTTTTTTGTCTGACGACGCTAGACGAGCGATTGAAGAATATTTAAAATCTCGCTTAGACACTAATCCGTTTTTATTTACGAGTCATGATAAAGCGTCTAGCGGCCGCGAGGAGCAAGATGGATTGACGCCCAGGAGCGTGCAACGTTTAGTGCAAAAATATGCCCGCGTCGCAGGTATTACTAAAGAAGTAACGCCACATACTTTGCGCCATAGTTATGCTACTGATTTATTAATGAACGGAGCGGACATTAGAAGCGTACAAGCCATGCTCGGGCATGCTTCAATTACCACTACGCAAGTTTATACGCATATTACTGATCAGCAGCTCAGGGATGTTCATAAAGCGTTTCATGGAAAGCAGAGAAAATAATAGTTTTGACAAATTGTGTTTTAATCGGTAGTATTTTGGTATTGCCGATTGTTGGCAATTTTTATTTGTATTTTATTAAGTAAATATGAACGCCTATAGTTTCCCCTCCGTTTATGCTCCGGGGGCAAGTATATTAAAGTAAACGCTTGTGTAAGAGATATTTGTTTAATAAAATTTTAGTCTAAATTGAGCGCCCATAGTTCCCCCTCCGCTTATGCTCCGGGGGCAAGTATATTAAAGTAAACGCTTGTGTAAGAGATATTTGTTTAATAAAATTTCAATCTAATACGCGCGCCCATAGTTCAATGGATAGAACACCAGCCTTCTAAGCTGGATATGTTGGTCCGATTCCAACTGGGCGTACTAGCAGTAATGCTATAAAACATGGTGGCTATAGTTCAATGGTAGAACACTAGGTTGTGGTCCTAGATACCAGGGTTCAATTCCCTGTAGCCACCCATCAAAATGGGGTTTAGAAATATTCCTCATTATCGCTTCTAAATATTGTTTTAAATATATCAATGGTCATTGATATATTTTTTGTTTTAGCATATAATAAATATATGATAAATAAATGCTGTCAAAAAAATAGTAAAAAGAGAAAAGAGCTACAAGATATAAAAAACGATTTTGATATTTTAAATGATGTTAATCGTTTGCGTATTTTATGTTTATTAAGAGAGCATAAAGAAATATGCGTTTGTGAAATATTTAAAGCGCTTAACTTACCGCAAAATTTAGTTTCTTATCATTTGGGAAAATTGAAAGAAGCCGGTTTTGTTAAAGCCGAGAAGAAGGGCGCAAACGTAATATATCGTCTAGGTAAAATAAAAATTAAAACTTTTCAATTTTTAATAAATAATTTATTTAATAAATAGAATTTTATGGAAAATAAAATGCAAATACAGGTTTTAGGTTCTGGTTGTCCAACCTGCAAAACATTATTTGAGCAAACCAAACAGGCGGTATCTGAATTAAAATTAGATATTGCGGTGGAATACTCAAACGATATTCAAAAAATGATAGAGTTAGGAGCGATGAGTAGCCCATTATTAGTAATAAATAATAAAATTGCTTTAGCCGGACAAGTGCCCGGCGTAGAGAGAATAAAAGAAATTTTAACTAATAATAATAGTATAAAATCCGAATCAACGAGCGGTTGCTCTTGCGGGTCTTGCTAAGCTATGGATATATTTAAACCAATTCAATTATTAGCCGATTTAGTAACATATAAATTATTTCAAATCGCTCCTCATTCCTATTTAGGGGATACGGTTAATTTTTTTATTTATGACACTATAAAAATAGGTCTTTTGTTAGTTATCGTTAATTATATAATGGCTGTAACTAGATATTATTTTCCAATGGAAAAAGCCAGAGATATTTTAACTAAAAAACGCTGGTTCGGGTTGAATTATTTAATGGCTGCTGTCTTAGGGATAGTTACTCCATTCTGCTCCTGCTCTTCTATTCCCTTATTTGTTGGTTTTATGGGAGCGGGAATACCGATAGGGATAACTTTTGCTTTTTTAATTAGTTCGCCGCTGATTAATGAGTCGTCATTATATCTTTTTCCAGCTATGTTCGGTTGGAAAGTTACTATTATATATAATTTATTTGGGCTGGCAGTTGCTATAATTGGCGGCATGATAATTCAAAAGTTAAATGTTGAAAAATATATTATACCCGAGTTGCTGAAATTTAAATCACGCGCTCAAGCAGAGGCGGACAATGGGGGCAATAAACTGGCATTTCGCAAGCTCGTTTTATATCTCTGGAAAGACGGAATGAATATTACCAAACAAATTTTTCCATATGTGATTTTAGGCGTCGGCGTTGGATCTATTATTCACGGCTTTGTGCCTAGTAGTTTAGTTGAGCACTATTTGTCCGCTGGATCGTGGTGGACGGTTCCTTTAGCTGTTCTCTTTGGTATTCCACTTTATGCTAATTCGGTTAGCGTGCTTCCAATAATGGAAGCTATGGTCGGCAAGGGCGCGCCTCTAGGCACTGTTTTAGCTTTTATGACAGCCATAGTTACGCTTTCAATTCCCGAAGCGTTGATTCTTAAAAAAGTAATGCGTTGGCAACTGTTAGCGATATTTTTTGGCATTACTACTGTTGGTATTATAATTATGGGTTATTTGTTCAATATAATTTTTTAATTATGAATAAAAAAATATTAAGTTTTATTTTTTTAATTTTAGGATTAATTTCTTTGGCTGGTTGCGCAGCCAAAAATTCTACGGTTAAATCAGTTGAATCAAATAATATTGAAGTTAGCGAGAATAAATTAAAAGCTGACAAGGTTGAAGTTTTTTTATTTCACGCAACTAGGCGTTGCACTACTTGTATCGCTATTGGTAAATTAGCCGGCGAAACTGTTGCCGAACATTTTCAATTAGAAACACATGAGGGTAAAATTGAATTTAGAGAAATAAATATTGATTTGCTAGAGAATAAAGAATTAGCGCAAAAATTTCAAGCTAGTGGCTCGGCTTTATTTATTAATACTATTTACGATGGTCAAGACCACATTAGCGAAGACGTAACTGTTTGGCGATTAACCCAAAACGAAGATCAATTTAAAAGCTATTTAAAAGATAAATTAAATAATCTTTTAGGAAAATAATATGGATATAATTAATAGTCTAATTGATAATTATAATATTCCAGTTTTATCAGTATTTCTTTTGGGCATTTTAACTTCAATTAGCCCCTGTCCTTTAGCAACCAATATCACGGCCGTTGCTTTTATCTCTAAAGATATTAAAACTCCGAAATACACGATTCTATCTGGTTTATTTTATACTTTGGGTCGAGGCATTAGCTATACGCTTCTGGCAACATTAATTTATTTCGGCATTTCATCTTTTTCAATTTCAAGTATTTTTCAGGGCTGGGGGGATAAAGTTTTGGGACCGATTTTGATAATTATCGGTTTGATAATGTTCGGGGTAATAAAAATAAATTTCAAAGGCAATAATGAAAGAATTAAAAAAATAAAATTGTGGTTGGCGAGCAAGGGTTATTTAGGATCGTTGGCGCTCGGCATGCTGTTTGCTTTTGCTTTCTGTCCTTATAGCGGAGTCTTGTTTTTTGGCGTCTTGATTCCGATGGTAGTGAAATCGTCCAGCGGTTTACTATTGCCTTCTTTATTTGCGCTTGGCACAGGCTTACCAGTAATCATTTTTTCATTTCTTATCGCTTTTAGTATACAAGCCGTGAGCAAGACGTTTCAGGTAGTACAAAAAGTTGAAAAATGGCTACGTTACGCCGTGGCTTCCGTATTTATGCTAATAGGCGTTTATTATTTACAATACCTTGTTAATTTTATTGGTTTATAAGATAGCTCCATAGATGACCCCAATGACAAAAAACGGGCGCTCAATCGCTCGTTTTTGCGTAAGTATAGGGAAGAAATTGAATTTGCCACAAGTCATTTATTAAACTATAATTTATTTATGAAAAATTATTATCAATTGATAAATGAATTAAGAAATTTAGCCGAAAAATGTTTAGTAAAACATCCTGAGCCAAGAAAGGAAAAGGAAGCCATATTATTGTATGCAATTGCTAAAGCTGAAAAAACATTAAGTGCTATAATTTTATTGTGCAAAAATGGGATGGGTGAAGATGCCACTATTCTGAGCAGAACCTTATTTGAACTATCATTAACAGTAGAATATATTTTAAATGATAAAAGTAATTATCAGGCAGAAAGATATATGTCATATGATTGGATTCAAAGAATAAACTCGTATGAATATATTAAAACATCAACTTCGGCAGAGGTGTTAAACAAGCCAGAAAATATTAGAATTATTAAAGATGTCGATAAGCATGCTCAAGAGGCTCAATCAAAATATAAATATAATAAATTTGGCTGGTCGGACGTTAGTATTCATAAAATGGCGGAGCAGTTCGGTAAGGTTGGTCTATATAGGACTGCATATAACATTCAATGCAGTTTAAGTCACTCCAACCCCAGAACAATGAATGACTATTTTAAAATTGAAAATGATCAGTTGGTTTTAAATTCTTGTTCAAGTGATAATTTAGTGGAAGAAACGCTGGTTATCACTTTTAGTTCATACTATGAATTGTTAGCACAATTTAATGAATATTTTAAAAAAGGAGTTGGCGAAGAATTAAAAAAATTGGAAGGTGAGTTTGTTAAAAAAATTAACTTAAATAAATAATGAACGATTTTTTTAAAATGTTTACCAATCATTATAATTAGCCACCTTAAAACATAAATATAGTTATATAAAAAACTCTGGTTTAAATCCAGAGTTTTTTATATATAATTTTAAAATTATTCAATGCAGCAATCAATCGCTTTTTTTACTAGTTCGCCGAGTTTTCCCATTAAGCCCTTTTTTTCTGTATCATGTTTATTTATTACGCCGTCATCAATTTTTTTTATATCGCCGGTGTTTAAAAGTTTCATATTAAGCCCCCAAAATAGAGAATAAAGATTAAAGGCTTTGTCAAAAAGATTATAGGCTTCATCTTTTTTACCCACTCCAAGCTGTTTTGTGCCGACTTCCATAAGTCGCATAGAAGCGGCGAGCAAATGTTTTGAAATACACCAGACTTCACCTTCCGGCTCCTTAACTATTTTTAACATAAGTTCTTTTCTCATTTCCCTAACATCTTTAATCATGTCGTAGTATTCTGATTTTTCTAGCTTGCCACCCGTGAAAAAGAAATGCTCTTCAATACTAACTAAATTCATAATGGCGATGGATAAATCTTGATCAGAAGATAAATCTAATTTATTTTCTTTTTTCATCGTATCCACTTTTTGAATAAATTCATTAATATTTTTTATCGGATTTTGGTTATCCATATTTTTAAAGTTACTTGCCCCGTTAAATAAGACTTGGGGATTTTTTAATTATACAAAATTTTCTAAATAATATTTAACTTGTTAATAATATAATTATCTCGCTAATTGCCCAAGCCTTAATTTGTTTAAACAAATTATTTAACGGGGTGAAGTTAGGAAATAAAAAATTATGCTTAAAATGATAAGCGGCGCAATCGGCATAGCAACTTTTTGAAAAGGAAAATAAGCATGCCCATTATTTTTTTCTTTAAGAAAGAAATACCAGTTAGCGCCAAACCAGAAACTTATACTGCCGGCGACTATACCAAAAAGAAGTTTATCTATACCGCAAGCGCATAAAGTATTTAATGGATTACCGATAATGCCAGCATAATAAAGTGGCAAAACAGTTAAAGTGTAATAAGCAATTATATCTACAAAAATTCTGCCTTTAAAGCGGATATTTTTTTTATCCAGCCAGCTTTCAGTCCAAACAATCATAGAAACAATCAGCCCACCGATCCATAGACCGGTTATGGTGTCGTTAATTCCTAGCCAGCGGGAAAGCCCAAGTCCAGCGCCAACCGCGATCGTGCAAATCGGACAAACCGCTAGAGCCTTTTTAGCGATTAAAAAACTAAAAGCAAAAAAAGAAAAAATATAAATTGATAATTTTTTATTATTCAT
The DNA here is from genome assembly GCA_041653215.1 of Patescibacteria group bacterium. GTDB lineage: Bacteria > Patescibacteriota > Patescibacteriia > Patescibacteriales > GWC2-42-12 > JACPHD01. The sequence goes on along the minus strand of JBAZFW010000013.1, from coordinate 20,707 downwards.
TAGTTTTTTGTTTGAAAAAATTTATAATATCTTGATCGCCGATATAGCATTTTTTTCCATCAAAAAGAAATGGCACGCCGATTGAATCGGTCGCCAAACCGCAAATTTTTGCTTTTTCTCCAAGCTCGTTAGCGTTAGTTTTATTATAATAAACTTCTTTTTGGATGAAGGAAAATTTTTCTTTGATGTTGTTTTTTCCAATATAGTCTTCTACGATTTTGCAATGTGGGCAGCCGTCGCCATAAAAAAGAATAATCTGGCTAGCGGTTTGATTTTGTTGTTCGGTTGGTTCGGCGGTCGTTGACTTATTTTTACCGCTTTCTCCAGAAAGCGCGAAAAATGAGAAGCCAAAAATAGCAATAAATAAAATTGTAGGAATTATGATTTTTTTATACATAATTATATTATAGCCGGTTATTAATTATTTTGTAAGTCCCTTATATTTTGCACTTTTAAGAGGATTTTGTAAAGTCAGCTTGTCTTTTATAATTTTATAAATTAAGCTAAGATTATATTATAATTGTATGATGAAATTTTATAGTAAAAAAGAATATAATCAAATTGCTGATTTATTTAATCTTTCTAAAATAAAAAAAATCAGTTATTTTCATCAGGGATATCAGACGCCAAAAGCTGTGGTGACAACCGCTAAAAGTAAATTTGTTATTGCTAAACATAATTTATCAAATAAAAGAACTGTAGTTGCAGATATGAAAATTGTGCCTAAAATAGCCTTGTTGCATGAGATTGAATTACTTAAACATCTCAAAAGTTTGCCAGTGCCGCATTATTTACCCTCAAAACGCAAAAAATATCTTGAAGATTTTAAAGGTTATGCAGTTAGTGTATATTATTATTTACCAGGCCAGCAGCCTAAAAAAATTACACCCAGAATGTCTTATGAGTTAGGAAAATTTACCGGAGAATTTCATTTGCTGGGCAGCCAATTCAAAAAATCAATGCGGGGTAGGCGAAGATTTTATGATTTAAATGATAAAGTAATGCGCTCAATGTATCGCTTAGCTAAAAAACAAACTCATCCAGAATTGAAGGCTGTGGTTGAAGAAGTAAAGAATGGCGTAGAAAGGACGCGTTTGCCAAAAAATTTACCTAAAGGTCCGATTCATGTTGACATTAAACCAGATAACGAACTTTTTATTGGTCAAAGATTGACTGGGATAATTGATTTTGGCAATACGTATATTGATCCTTTTATATTTGATGTTGGTAAAACTATTATGTGGAATTGTTTAAATAAACAAGGCTTAAATCAAATATTAGTTAATGAATTTCTTTCTGGTTACATGGAAAAAAGAAAATTGTCTAAAAAAGAATTAAGTTATTTAAAGCAATCAATATTATTTGCTATTTATAGTCATGTTTGGGTTGATTTATATCATGTGCCGATAAAATATGTGCCACAAAGTTACGCCCTATATTTAGTAAGACAATTTTTACCCATTGCTAGAAAATTAGAAAATATGATAGTTAAGTAATATTAATTTTATGAATATATTAGGCATTGAAACATCATGCGATGAAACCGCGGCCTCGGTCGTTTATGGAATGGGCGATAAAGTTAAGATTTTATCAAATGTGGTTTCTTCACAAATTGAAATACACAAAAAATATGGCGGCGTAGTACCAGAAGTGGCGGCGCGCGAACATGTTTTAAATATTTTGCCGGTAGTTAATGAAGCGCTCAAGGGCATAAAAAAAATTGATGCGATTGTCGTGACGACTGGACCGGGATTAATTACATCATTAATCGTTGGCGTGGAAACGGCTAAAACTTTAGCCTATGCTTGGGGCGTACCGGTCGTAGCTATTAATCATATTGAAGGACATATTTACGCCAATTTTATAAATAGTAAACCGAAATTTCCCGCACTAATTTTAACAGTGTCGGGCGGTCATACTATGTTAATTTTAATGACCGGACACGGAAAATATAAATTGTTAGGCGAAACACGAGACGACGCAGCCGGCGAAGCTTTTGATAAAGCGGCGCAATTACTTAATTTAGGTTATCCGGGAGGACCGGCGGTTGCGGCTTCCGCATCTAAATTAAAAATTGAAATTGAAAAGTTACCCGTCTCGCCTTCGGCAAGCCGAGGCGGAAAAGTTAAATTGCCAAGACCGATGTTTAATTCCGGTGATTTTGATTTTTCTTTTTCCGGCTTAAAAACAGCGTTATTATATGAAATACAAAAAGACCCGCTTCGACGGAGCGAAGGCGAGGCGAGTAAAAATTATAAAAAGAAAATTCCGGAATATGCTTATGAATTTCAAAAAGCAGTGGCCGAAGTTTTAGTTCATAAAACAATCAAGGCAGCTTTAAAATATAATTGTAAAAATATTATGTTATCGGGCGGCGTGGCTGCGAACGTTGAATTACGAAATCAACTAAAAGAAGCGGTAAAAAATAAATTAAATGGCGCTAAATTAATAATCCCAGAATTTAAATATTGTACAGATAACGCGGCCATGATCGCTACGGCCGGATATTTTAGCGCCAAAAGAAAAAGATTTACGCCATGGCAGAAATTAAAAGCTGATTCAAATCAGGAATTGACAAATTAATTATTTTTGCTATACTGATTTTAGAACTTAAAAAATTGTAAAACCCGTTCGGGTCCCGGCGATACGCTGGGATTGGGCCTGAACTTAAAGGGTGGTTAATGCGTTAGTGTTAACCCGGCTTCCTCCGTAACCAAAGGATAATCGATGTCTTTCGTTAAAAACGAAGTATGAGTCGATGAGCGAAAACAGAACGCTCAAAAGCGTTTTTTTGTTTTCGGAATAAGGGTGGCAACACGAAAAGCAAGGCTTTCCGTCCCTTAAGCATAGTTTAGCTATGCTTAAGAGATGGGAAGCCTTTTTGTTTTTCTAAAATGATCTTTATAAAAAAATATGGAGGGAAAAAATTATGTCAGCTGATTTAAAGAAGGATGATAAAAAAGAAATAAAAGATGATGATGTTTTAATTTTTGGTAATAGTAATGACAAATGCGGTTTTTGCGGTAGTGCAAAAATTATAGGCGTAGGATTTGGCGCAGAAGCAAAATGTCCGCGTGGTTGTGGCTCTAGTTTAGGTGGTTTTAACTCAACATATCACAGATAAGGAGAGTAAAAGATGAAATTATCAGAAATTGCGGACAAGGTAAAAATACCGGTTAAAGATTTAACGTCGAAGGACATAAGGACAGCTAAAAAGGATGGGTTAATAACTCGCGAACAAGAAAAGAACCTTTTAGCTGAATTAAAAAAAGCTGATAGTATCTGGAAAATGCCGGTGTTAGGCATTCGCCGTGCCGACTGCCTTTGGCAACAGTAAAAAGGCAAAACGCGGGGAACGAAATTATATTTTGTTTCGTTTCCCGCCAATTCTAAAATTAATAAATTTATATATTTATATGAAAAAATTTTATTTTAAAAACAAAAGCAGGGAATTCTGGCGAAGCTAATTTTAGTTTTTAGCTTTTTAATTATTAAATTTTATTTTATGCCAATGATATTTTTAGATCAAAAAGACATGCCAACACATTATTATAATATTGTTCCGGATTTACCGCGACCGTTAGATCCGCCGCTTCATCCGGGTACAAAAGAGCCGTTAAAGCCCGAAGATTTAGCGCCGTTATTTCCACCAGAGTTAATTAAGCAGGAAATGTCGGGTGAAAGTATGATAGAAATTCCGGAAGAAGTTAGAAAAGCTTATACAATATATCGACCAAGTCCGTTAATTCGTGCGGCTAGATTAGAAAAAGAATTAAAGACACCAGCTAAAATATATTATAAATATGAGGGGGTTAGTCCGGTCGGCAGCCATAAATTAAATACGGCTTTACCGCAAGCCTACTATAATAAACAAGCCGGCGTAAAAAGATTAACTACCGAAACCGGCGCTGGTCAATGGGGCTCGGCTTTAGGTTTTGCTTGTAATTATTTTGGTTTAGGTTTAACCGTTTATATGGTTAAATCAAGTTATAAACAAAAACCGTATCGTAAAATAATGATGAGAACTTATGGGGCCGATTGTATTGCCAGCCCGTCTAATCTTACCGAGGCCGGCAAGAAAATTTTAGCCGAGCAACCGGATACTTCCGGCAGTTTGGGTATGGCGATTGCCGAAGCGGTTGAAGACGCGGCCAAACATGATGATACTAAATACGCCTTAGGTTCGGTCTTAAATCATGTTTTACATCACCAGACTATTATTGGTCAAGAAGCTATAAAACAAATGGAAATCGCAGGCGATTATCCAGATATAATTATTGGTTGTCATGGCGGCGGCAGTAATTTAGCCGGCATTGCTTTTCCATTTTTGCGCGATAAGTTAAAAGGGAATAAGAAAAATTTACGCGTTATCGCGGCTGAACCAACATCATGTCCGTCATTAACCAAAGGCGAGTATAAATATGATTTTGGTGATATTGCCGGTTTAACCCCGCTCATAAAAATGTATACTATGGGTTATGAATTTGTGCCGCCGTCTATTCACGCTGGTGGCCTAAGATATCATGGCGCCGCGCCGTTAGTAAGTTTACTAAAAGACGAAGGTTTAATTGAGGCCGTGGCTTATGGTCAAAAAGAAATTTTTGAAGCGGCGGTAAAGTTCGCGCGTAATCAAGGAATTATTCCAGCGCCAGAATCAGCGCATGCCATTAAAGCGGTGTTTGATGAAGCAGAAAAATGCCGTTTGTCTGGCGAGAGTAAAGTTATCTTGTTTAATTTATCTGGTCATGGACATTTTGATATGGCGTCTTATGAAAATTATTTAGACGGAAAAATGTAAAAAGAGCGGGGGCGCGTAATCGCGCCCCCGCTCTTTTTTGTCATTCCCGCGTAGGCGGGAATCCAGAATTTTTTGTCATTGCGAGCGAGAAGCGTTAGCGACGACGAAGCAATCTCTGATTTTTCCGATAAAACATTCAAATATTTTCGTATACTTTTTTCTCAGCTTCTCATTTGTGATGCTTCCCTAGTATTTTCGCTCCGCTCGGGGCCGCTTTTTTAAAAAAGCGGCGCAAAAATCGCGAGCTGGAGAAAATTTAGGTAATTTTTATGCTTCGCTCGGGATAATTTATAACTCGCCTATACGGCTCAAACAGATAAATTATCCAACCTCGCTTTCGCATAAAAATTCCACTAAATTTTCTAGGCTCGCATTAAAATGCTAAAATGCAATTTAAAGTTATCTTGAACTTCTATGGTGATTTTTAAATCCCTCTTTACAAGGGGGATAATAAAATATAGAATAAAAGCATGGAATTACAAAAAAACAACAAAAAATCAACTGTTTTTTCCGGAGTTCAACCTTCGGGAGTTTTACATTTAGGAAATTATTTAGGCGCTTTAGCGCAATGGGTGGAAATGCAGAACCAAAATAATTGTATTTTTTGCGTGGTAGATTATCATGCTATAACGGTTAAGCAGGAACCAAAGGAATTGAATCACCGTATTTTAGACGTAGTAAAAACTTATTTAGCCGCGGGTATTAATCCGGAAAAGTCTGTGATTTTTCAGCAGTCAGATATTACGGCGCATACAGAGTTGGCTTGGATATTAAATTGCGCGACGGCTCGTATGGCGGATTTAAATAAAATGACACAGTTTAAAGATAAGGCTAAAATAATAACAGCTAAAATGGAACATAGAAATTCAAAAGGTGAAATAGTGGACGAAAGAATTGTGCAAGGAGAACTTATTGGCAACAGAATAAATGCAAATGTAGGTGTTGGGCTTTTTGACTATCCAGTTTTAATGGCGGCCGATATTCTATTATATAATACTGACGCCGTGCCGGTCGGAGACGATCAAGTACAACATGTTGAATTAACTCGTACTTTAGCGCAAAGATTTAATCGTGATTATGGTCAAGTTTTTAAAGTGCCAGAAGCGGCGGTTAGAAAACAGGGCGCACGAATTATGGGTTTAGATGATCCGACAAAAAAAATGAGTAAAAGCGCTAGTTCGCCGGCTAATTATATTGCTTTAACCGACGCGCCAGAGACGGCCGCGAAAAAAATTATGCGCGCGGTTACGGATTCTGGTTCGGAAATTAAATTTGATCAAAAGAAAAAACCGGCAATTTCTAATTTAATGACGATTTATTCGCTTTTATCAGATACGAGCATTAAAGAGTTAGAAAAAAAATATCAAGGTAAAGGCTATGGCGATTTTAAAAAAGACTTAGCCGAGGTGGTAAAAGAGTTTTTAACTGAATTTCAGATTAAATATAATAGTTTCGCCGATGATGATGTTAAACAGATTTTGAAAGATGGCGCGGAAAAAATTAGACCGATTGCGGAAGCGACATTAGAAAAAGCTAAAAAAAATTTAGGCATTAATTAATTGTCATTGCGAGCTTCTTAAAGAAGCGAAGCAATCTAACAAATGACGAGTTTATAAGAAAGATTGTTGTTTGTGAGATTGCTTCGTCGCTAACGCTCCTCGCAATGACGAATACATTTATGGATATTCAAGAACTTTTAGTCTCAGCTAAAACTCAAGATTTTGATCGCTTTGAACAAAAATTAAATAGTTTAGTTAGAGAGAATTATAATTTCAGAAATTTAGACGGAGGCAATAGAAAAATAATTTTAGACATAATTAAAAAGCATATAGGCGAGATTCACCGCGGCATGGGTATTTCTTCGGTAACGCTACAAAATGAAGCTTATCGGCTTTATCAAAATAGAATAAAATTAAAATTATCCGAAGAAGATTTAGCCGATATTAAAAAGATATTAGGTTTATTTAAAAAATAGAAAGAAATTTTAAATAAAAAAGCACGCCGGCTAAATAGCTTGGCGTGTGTTTTTTATGGATGTTTTTTAAACAGGAATTCCGCACACGAAATTTGGACGGATTTCTCCGTTGTCGCCATCAGACTGATATTCAAAGTCACTAATTTTTTCGTTGTCGCTTTCAGGGTTATCACTTACATTTTTTTGAATTTCTTCTGGCGGATAACTCATTTTATTTCTCCTTGTTTTTTATTTTTTGTTAATTTAAACTTTCAACATTAACTCCGTAACTCCAATCAACTTCTTTAGAATCATGTAAAAGGGCGCTAATATATTTTTTTAACTCATCATATTTTTTTTGGGTTTGCGCTTCAAATTTTATAGTTAAATATGGGCCATTTTGCGAATAGCGAATAACTAACATTGAATCAGGCGAATCTAGGCGAACGCCATCACCGGCGCGTTCATCATCTATAATTTCAGCATCCGGGAAATTCGTACGTAGTATTTTTGCAAACTTTTCCGTTAAACCAACTTTTATTTCATCAGCGCAACCAACTTTTATTTCTGGGCTTGATATATATTTAGGTAAAGACGAAACAGCTTGAGCTAAAGTTTGATTAGTACGCGATAAATAAGAAAGTAGCCTTAAGGTAGTATATAAACCGTCGTCATGATTATAAAAATCAGCCGAGAAAAAGAAATGACCGGATAATTCGCCGATAAAAGCGGCTTTAACTTCCTGATTTTTCTTTTTTAAAAATGAATGGCCAGTGCGCCACATAAACGGCGTGCCGTTGTATTTTTTAATTATATCTTCTACTACTTTAGAGCACAGAGTGTTAAACATAATTTTAGCGCCCGGGTGATCGTTTAAAACATCAACTGCAAAAAGCGCAACTAAGACATCGTTCCAAATTATACCGCCCTCATTATCTACTATGCCGATGCGGTCGCCGTCGGCGTCATAAGAAAATCCTAAATCAGCTCCGGTTTCCATTATTTTCTTACTTAATCTTTTTGCAACCGCATTTTCAGTCGGGTCAGGCGTGCCTAGAGGAAAAGATGAATCAAGCTCGCAATTAGTTTCTATAACTTCACAACCGGCTTGCCTAAGTAAATCTGGCGCAATCACTCCGGCCGTAGCGCAGCTAGCGTCAATAACAATTTTGAATTTTTTTTGTAGCGGCAAGCGTTTTAAAATATCGTTAAAATAATCTTGTCTAATATCTTTAGTTTCATTTTTACCCAGCGTTTTACCAGGTTCGTAATCTTCTTGCTCGACCATCTCACGTAATTTTTGGATACCATCAGAAACCATAGTTTCTGAAAAATCTATGGCAAATTTAAAACCATTATATTCGGCTGGATTATGCGAAGCCGTGACAAAAGCTCCACCTTTTATGTTTAAAAAATATTGTGCCCAATAAAAAGTGCCAACTAAATTTAAACCCATATCAATTGTATCTATACCGGCCCAATTGTAACCTTTAATTAGGCTAGCCGAATATTCTTCGCTAGTAGCGCGCGAATCATGGCTCACTAAAGCTTTAGTAATGCCATTACGTTTTAAATAAGTGCCGTGAGCTTTGCCTAAATGTTCAACTATTTCTGGAGTTAAATCTTTGCCTGCCACGCCTCTTAAATCGTAGCCGCGAAACATATGTGGATTTACTTGCATGTTTTTAAATTAAGATTAAATCAAAGGCGATGTATAAGCATCGCCTTTTTTATTCTAACAAAATATGTTGCGTTTGTTAAGCTTTTTTTAATACTAACATAATGCCGCCTAGACCGAATAGCGTCGCCATTAAGGCCATAATCCAACCGATAAATGGAATAGCAAAAATTAAATATGCTACTACAATACCAACAATCATGGCCAAAATTAAAGAATCTTTTTGTTTGAGCCAGTACTTTGATAAAAGAGTGCGGCCGATTAAAATACCGACTAAAATTTTACTAACATACATTGCAATTAACCAGAGCGCCATTAAGATTAAAGCTAAAGGAATGCCAATAATTGTGATTAATAAAATAATGGCGATAATCGGTGTTAATAGTAAAGCCAAAATTCCCCAACCTAGCGAAGCGCCGGCTTTAGCTGATATTAAATCAGTAATTTTAATAACTTGTTCGCGCCAAAAACTAATTAAAACTAAACCAACAACTAAGGCTGAAAAAAGTGAAATTAATTTTCCCCACCACCAGCCTAAATTAGCTAGGTTTGATTTTTTGGTAACCGCGGTTGGAAAATTATGAATTGTTTCTCCAGTAATAACCGCGCCAGCATCAATAGTCGCGTCTTTGTCTGATTTATATTTTAGTTGGCCGTTAATTTTTGCCGTGCTAGTTATTGTAAATGGTTTTTCGTCCTTGTTTTGCGCGCCAAAATCAAGATTAATATTTTTCCCGACTTGTCCGCCTAAATTAACTTTACCAGCTCCGCCGTATAAGTCGCGACCGACCTTGCCGTTTAATTCAAAAATATTGCCGAGGATTAATAAATCCCAACCAATAGTAGAGCTAGCCGAAGTTATGCCTGTAGCGCCAATAATTATGCCGTTTCGTTCTACTTGTCCATTAAAATTAATAGTATTGCCGACTAAGCGTAAATTGCCGCCGATTTTGCCGTTAATATTAATAGATTGTCCGGCGCAGATGACATCACCAGCTACGTCGCCGTTAATATTAATAGATTGTCCGGCGCAGATTATGTCGCCGGTAACTTTACCGTCAATAACCAGACTTGAGCCAGCGGCGTAAAGATTTCCTTCAATAACTTCGTCTTTTGGCACATAAACTGAATCGCCATTTTTAACGCTATAAGCCGAGGCCGCCAAGGGAAGTAAAAGCGTAAAACAGCCGATTATAATTGCTTTTTTCATAATTTTATGGTTAAATTTATATGTTTTAATAATAACATTTAAGAGAATGACAATCAAGGAAAAACAAAATAAAAAAAATGCTATTAATGAATTGCTCGGCGGCAAAATTAATTCGCGCGCTGAGTTAATGGCGGTTAAAAGAAAGCTGGCTAAAAAATATGGCCGATCTATTTTGTCGCATTCAGAAATTTTAAAAGAATATAAAAATGGAACGACTAAAAGGCGCCCTGACTTAGAAAGAATTTTACGCAAACGATCAGTTCGTACTATGTCTGGTATCGCGCCAGTAGCGGTTTTAACCAAACCATATCCTTGCCCAGGCAAGTGCGCTTATTGCCCAACCGAAAAAGATGTGCCGCAAAGTTATTTATCTAACGAGCCGGCGGTGATGCGTGCTATCCGTTGTAATTATGATCCATACAAACAAGTCCAATTGCGTTTACGCGCCCTAGAAGCTAACGGACACGAACCAACAAAAATTGAATTGATTGTTATTGGTGGAACCTGGTCGGCATTACCAGAAAATTATAAATATTGGTATATCACGCAATGTTTTAAAGCGGCAAATAATTTTGAAAAAGAAAAGAATAAAAAAATAAAAGTTGAAAAGTTAAATTCAAAAGTAAAAATTGAAATTTTAAAAAAATTGTTATTTAGCGAACAGAAAAAAAATGAAAGCGCTAAATACAAAATTATCGGCATAACGCTAGAAACGCGTCCGGATTATATTAATAATAAAGAACTATTAGAAATGCGCGAACTAGGCGCGACGCGCGTAGAACTTGGTGTGCAGGCGATTGATGATAAAATTTTAAAATTAAATAAGCGCGGGCATGGCGTAGCCGAAATTGCTAAAGCGACCGAGATTCTAAAAAATTATGGCTTTAAAGTAACTTATCATATTATGCCAGGGTTGCCCGGCGCGACGGCCAAAAAAGATTTGGCCATGTTTAAAAAATTATTTTCTGATGAAAAATTTCAACCAGATCAATTAAAATTCTATCCGACCGTAGTAACGCGTGGCAGTTTATTATATAAGTGGTGGCGAGACGGAAAGTATAAGCCATATTCGGATAAAGTTTTACAAAATTTAATTGTGGAATGCAAAAAAATCGTTCCACCATATGTGCGTATTATTAGGTTAATTCGCGATATTCCGGGCGAGTCAATTATCGCCGGCAATATGATAACTAATTTAAGGCAGGTTATGAAAGACCGAGGCGTGAAATGCAAATGCATTAGATGCCGTGAAGCAGGTGAAAAAAAGTTTAAAGTTGAAAGTTTAAAGTTGAAAGTTATAAAATATAAAGCTTCAAAAGGGGTAGAATATTTTTTTCAGGCGGTTGATAAAAAAGAAGATACGCTTTATGGATTTTGTCGGTTAAGATTAGGAAAAAAAAATAAAGCAGCCATGATTCGCGAGTTACATGTTTATGGAGAGTTAGTATCTATTGGAAGAAATAAAAAAATTCAGCACGCGGGTTTAGGAAAAATGTTAATGCAGGAAGCGGAAAAAATTGCCAAGCAAAAAAAATATAAAAAAATATCTGTTATCGCCGGCGTCGGCGTAAGGGGTTATTATAGAAAGTTAGGCTATAAATTAGAGAATAGTTATATGGTAAAAAGTTTGATATAATTGTTTACATAATATAAATAATGTCATTGCGAGCGACTAAAGGGAGCGAAGCAATCTAACGGACAATTTGTTTAAATAAAAGTTTGTGAGATTGCTTCGTCGCTAGCGCTCCTCGCAATGACAGATGTAAAAATATGAATCCCAAAAATGCGGCAAATTTCATTTTTGAAATAAATCAATTAAAACGTATTAAGCATAATGGCTTTAAGTTATGCGGCATAAAAGATCCGGACAGCGTAGCCGAGCATGTAATGCGCGCGGCGCAAATTGGTTATATTTTAGCCGTGATGGAAGGCATAAAAAATCCAGAAAAAGTCGCGGCTATGATTTTAGTTCATGATAATGGCGAAACTAGAATTGGCGATCACCATAAAGTCGCCGCTAGATATTTTAATACCGAAGAAGCAGAGTATAATGCTTTTAGCGATCAGGCGGAAAAATTAGATGATATTGGTAAGACATGGAAAAAATATTTTAATGAATTTGAAAATAGAAATACTAAAGAAGGAATTATTGCTAAAGACGCGGATTGGTTAGAGCAGGCATTTCAAGCTAAAGAATATGTTGATTTAGGTTATAAATCAGCGCAAGGCTGGATTGATAATGTTGGTAAAGCTATAGAAACTAAATCAGCTAAGTTAATTTTTAAAGAAATGCAAAAAATTAATTTTACTGATTGGTGGAAAGGTTTAAAGAAGATGACTTATAAAAAATTAAGATAAACTATTGACAAATTAAAATTTTTTTAATAGTATGTAAAAAGTGTTTTTAAACATTGGCTCTTTTTGTTTTCTATTTTAATGAAAGGAGGGTAAGGGGATTGAATCCAGATGTGTGTGGTTTTGTATTAATTTTGCTTTTAGCGCCGACTATTGTTTATAAATTTTATTGCAACTCGGCGGCGACTAAGTTAAGGCAAAGTTTTTACCCAGGCAATATCGTTTGCCACCGGACAGAAAATCCGACTCGCAAGCGATAGTGGAATCCCGAATTAATATTTTGGGGAAACGGCTCAACAGCCATAACAACCGTGAATCCCAAGGAGGGAAACATGCACAATCGTGGAAGTACATTTGTAGGCCAGACGTTAATTATGAAGAGTAAAGTAGCCGAAGAAAGCTCCCGTGAAAAATCGCCGGCATCTGCCATTTTCGCCGTCGTGATGGCAACCAGGGTCTAAATGCTGGGCTAGAGTTGACCATGTTTATCAAAGTGTAATTTTAGGTGGACTTAGTCTTTACGATAAGTCCACCTTTTGCTTTTTATAAAATATTTTTATTATAAAAAATCCCTCTTCGTTTTTGTGTTGAAGAGGGTGTTTTAATTTGTCGGATTTTAATTGGCAAGTTTTCTGGCGAAGCATTCAGCTTTTGATTCTTCGGATGAACCGAATCTTTTTCTGACGGATTGTTTTGTATTTATGATTTTATTATATTCTGCGCCAAAGTCTTCAGCAACTATTTTGATGTTTTCATCGGTTAATTTAACGTCTAAATTTTTGAAAAGATTCATTAGATGCCGCCGTTCAGCAATTTCTTTATGGATCTTAGCTTCGTACTTTTTCGCTTTTAACTTAATGACATGTCTGTGGATTTGCCAGAATTCCAATCTCGCATTTTTTAGCACCTCTTCAATTATTGCTTTTTCTAAATAAAGAAAATTTAATCTTTTTTCTATCATTAATTTAAAATGGTTAATTGGGTGACGTACTCCTTGTTTGTTAAGTTCTGTTTCAATGTGCCGCTTTTTTTTATTTTTTGACATTGAAAACGTTCTCCTTTATATTTTTATAATTTTTTGTCCGACATTTTACTTTAATATACAAATTAGATTATGTCAAATAAAAATCATTGACTGAGCGAGATTTTTATAATAAAATTAAGATATAATACGAACCTCATCGCCATTTAAAGGTCAATAGGGAAAGGAGGGTTAATTGAAAAAAATTGTTGCGATTTTTATGGCGGGCGTTTAGTTGTTGGTCAAAACAATTTAAACGGAGGTAGTTTATTAAAAAATTTTGGCTCATTTTACTGTCTGTAGGATTGGTCATGGCGTTCGCGTAGCCTGTCAGAAAAGATATTAAAATCCGCGAACTAACTGGCAAACATTAATCTCAAACAAACCTAAGTTTATTGCGGAGGTTTGAATGGCAACAAGAATATTCCTAAAAGGTAAGGGAGAGGTTTAAAAAGAGCCGGATTTTGCGATCCTTTCGGCAAGAAGCAGAGTTATTAGATGGAAGAGTTAACCAAAAACTAAACGACGTAAAAAGTACATTAAAACAAACTAAGAAGTTAATAAAAAAAGAAACGATGTAACCGTCCTTTTAAATTACTAAAACGTTAATCAATTAAAACCTTTAACCAAGGCAGGGCCAAAAACCCTGCCGTTTTTTTTGACAAAATGCCTTATTTAAATTACGATTAGAACACAGATTAATAAGTAAAAATAACAAAAATGTTATAAAAAATAAACAAATTTAGATTTTATTATTTTATTAATTATTTAATTTTAAACATATGTTAAATTATAAAAATTTAAGTGAGCAAGACAAGGAAGTTATGGCAGTTGTTAAAAGAGAAATGACTAGGCAAGCAGAAGAAATGGAATTAATCGCTTCAGAAAATTATGCTTCAAAAGCGGTTTTAGAAGCTATGGCGACCGTGTTAACTAATAAATATTCCGAAGGTACGCCAGGCCATCGCTATTACGGCGGCAATCAATATATTGATGAAGTGGAAAACATTGCTAGAGAACGGGCGAAAAAATTATTTTCCGCCGAGCATGTTAATGTTCAACCATTATCCGGTTCGCCGGCTAACGCGGCTGTCTATATGGCGTTTTTAAAACCAGGCGATAAAGTTTTAGGTTTGAAACTTGATCATGGCGGTCATTTATCGCACGGCCATCCGATAAATTTTTCCGGCATGCTATATAATTTCACGCAATATGAAGTTGACCCAGTTACCGGTAAAGTTGATATGGATAAAGTTCGCGAAATTGCTTTGTGCGAAAAACCAAAAATGATTGTGGCCGGTTATAGCGCTTATTCGCGAGAAATTGAATGGCAAAAATTTAAAGATATTGCGGATGAAGTCGGCGCATTTACTTTTGCCGATATAGCGCATACGGCTGGCTTAATTGCGGCCGGAGAAATGAATAATCCGGTGCCGATTTTTGATGTTGTTTCGACTACGACCCATAAAACTTTGCGCGGCCCGCGCGGCGCCATGATAATGTGTAAAGAACAATTTGCCAAGCAAATTGATCGGGCGGTTTTTCCAGGCATGCAGGGCGGACCACACGATCACATAAACGCGGCTAAGGCCGTGGCGTTCGGCGAAGCTTTAAGGCCGGAATTTAAACAATATGCTAAACAAGTAATGGCCAACGCCAAACTGATGGCCGAGGAATTTATAAAATTAGGCTATCAGGTAATTTCCGGCGGGACAGACAATCATTTAATGGTAGTTGATATGACAAGTAAAGATATCGGTGGAAAAGATGTTGAAGTTATTTTAGAAAGATGCGGCATTTCAGTTTCCCGTTCTACTATTCCGAATGACCCAAACCCACCGATGAATCCGTCAGGCGTTCGTTTCGGAACGGCCGCCATAACTACCCGCGGCATGAAACAGGAAGAAATTAAAAAAATTGTTGCTTGGATTAATACGGCGATTGAGAACAAGGAAGAAATAGAAATATTAGAAAGTATTAAAGAAGAAGTTAAAAAAATGTGTTTGGAATTTCCCATTCCGAGTATTTAAATACTAGATTTGTCATTTCGACTGTAAGGAGAAATCCCTTATATGTTTACCTTCAAGCGATTTCTCGCTCATGCTCGAAATGACATTTTTGATTGTTATAATTATGAAAATCATTGATGGTAAAAAGTTAGCTGAAAAAATTAAAGATAATATCGTTAAAGAAATTCTCAGCTTAAATAAAAACATTCATAATATTACTAGGCCAAACCTGGCAATTATTTTAATTGGTGAACGGCCTGATTCAGAGTTATACGTAAGTTTAAAAGAGCGTGAAGCCAAAAAAGTTGGCATTGATACACATCTATATAAATGTCCGGGAAATATTAGCGAGCAAGAAGTTTTAGAGATGATAAAATGTTTAAATGAAGACGAAACTATTGATGCAATTTTAATTCAGTTGCCATTGCCGGATAGTATTGATACGGACACGATTATTATGGCGCTTGATTCAGCTAAAGATGTTGACGGTTTTCATCCGGACAATTTAGAAAAATTACTTTCTGATTGTTATTCTTCTGCTTTAATGCCGCCAGTATTCGCTACGGTCTTAGAAATGTTAAATGATATAAATTATGAAATTAAAAATAAACAAGTTTGCATTATTTCTAATTCAGATATTTTCGGAAAAAGTTTAGCTTATGTTTTAAAATGCCGTGGAGCTAAAACCGAAATGGTTAAAGCGGACGATAAAAAGTTAAAAAATAAAACTAACCAAGCTGATATTTTAATTACGGCCGTAGGTAAGGCGAAATTTATAAAAAAAGACATGATAAAACAGGACGCGGTGATTATAGATGTAGGTATTTCTAATTTAAATGATAAAGTCCTGGGCGATGTTGATTTTGAAGATGTTAAAGATAAGGTCGGTTATATTACGCCCGTGCCTGGGGGAGTCGGGCCCATGACTATCGCTATGGCGTTTAAAAACACGGTAAAGATTTACAAAAAGAGAAAGCAAGAGTAATATAAAATTAAACAAAATTAGATGGAAAGCTTAACTTTAAGGAGTTAGGCTTTTTATTAAAATCATTGGTCTTTATAAAATATA
Organism: Patescibacteria group bacterium; assembly: GCA_041653215.1. Taxonomy (GTDB): domain Bacteria; phylum Patescibacteriota; class Patescibacteriia; order Patescibacteriales; family GWC2-42-12; genus JACPHD01. The sequence continues at coordinate 4,613 of JBAZFW010000013.1, read as the reverse complement.
ATATGAGAGGTGACAAGATGAAAAGAAATTTTTTTGAAGCAGAAGTAGTTAGTTGTGTGCAGTTATTGGCTGGTTTATTTAAGATTGAATTTAGAGCAGGACAGCCCTTAAATGTTTTGCCCGGGCAGTTTATTGTTTTACAATCTCTTTGTCCGGAAAACATTTGGGGTCGTCCGTTCGCGGTGGCGTGGGAAGAAGAAAATAATTTTACTATCATTTTTGAAGTTAAAGGAAAAAACACAAAAAAATATTCAGAGCTAAAACGGGGTGAAAAAATTAAAATTATTGGACCGTTGGGCAAGTCATTAGCAATTGACTTTGCTAATGACCATAATATTTTTGTCGCTGGCGGTATAGGCATGTCAGGGTTAAGGTTTGTTATTAATAATCAAGCTGAAAAGCCTCATCATCCGTTTCATGTTTATTTTGGCGCTAAAAAACAAGAATTTATTTATTGTTTACTGCCAAAAAATTTAAAGAAATACGCGGCAGTAAAAACCATAACGGATGAAGAAGGTATGGTTACGGATTTATTGGAAAAAAACATGCTGAAAATTTTAAACCGTTTCAAACTGGTTAAAATTATTGCTTGCGGTCCCGAAGCCATGCTACGAAAAACTGCGCAGATAGCCGAAAAATGGGGAGTTCCTTGCCAGATTATGATGGAAACATTAATGGCTTGTGGTGTTGGCTCTTGTAAAGGCTGCGTTATTCCTAAAATCGGTGGGGGTAATTTTCATCTTTGCCAAGACGGACCAGCTTTGCCTGCAGAAATGGTTGATTGGGAAAAATTGGAGCGGCCGAGCGTAATTGTTTCTTCGGAAAATCGTAGGCCGGTTGAAGAAATTAATATGGAAACAGTTTTAATCGGGCAGGGCGGTAGAAAATTGATTTTACCAAGTCCGATTATAATTGATTCAGGCTGTTTTACTGCAGATGCGGCCATTAATGGGCCGGTTGATCTTACTGGAGTGGGAGCAATTACCAGCAAGGGAACAACATATAACGATCAAATGGGAAATCAAGGACCACGCGTTTGTGAGACTCCGATGGGTATGCTTAATTCTATCGGTTTGGAAAATATCGGTTTAAAAACTTTTATTGAAAAAGATTTAATCCAATTAAAAAGTTTAGGAAAAACTGTTATAGCTAATATTTCCGCTTCAACCGCCGAAGAATTTGCCTCAATGGCTTTTATCCTACACGAGGCAGGAGTTAAAATTACAGTTTTAAATGTTTCTTGTCCTAATAAAGCAAAAGATAAGCGAATTTTTGGCATGTTTAAAGAAGATACTTTTGAGGTTACTCAGGCTGTTCGTAAAGAAGTAGGTGATGACGTATTTGTTATTGTAAAACTTACTCCTATGGCTTCAGATGTTATTGAAGTTGCTATGGCCGCTGAACAAGCAGGAGCAGATGCATTGATAGGATTTAATACTTATTTGGGCATGAAAATTAATTTGCTTTCTAGACAACCAGCTATTGCCAATATTTTTGGTGGTGAATCCGGCAGTTCGGCTATGGCTAGGAATTTAAGGTTAGTTTATCTTGTTTGTCAGAAAGTTAAAATTCCTGTGGTTGCTAGTACCGGTATAACTTGTGGTAATGACGCGGCTGAATATATAATTGCCGGCGCTCAAGCAGTTTCTATCGGCGCGGGAATATTTTCAAATCCTAAAGTAGCACCTGAAACTTTTTACGGGTTAAGAGAAATTGTCGCTAGTTATGGTATGTCCGACATTAAGGAGTTGGTCGGATCGTTAATTTTAAATAAATAAAATAAAACCGGATTTGTAATGAATCCGGTATTTTTTTGTCTTAATTTTTTTCTTATGTTAATCTTAAACAATGAGTGATAATAAAAAACAACAACTTTTAGAATTACTTAAACTTCATTATGGTTTTAAGGCGTTTCGGCCTGGCCAGGAAAAAGTAATTGATAATATTTTAGCTGGAATTTCTACTGTAGTAATTATGCCGACCGGTGGTGGTAAGTCTTTATGCTATCAATTACCAGCTTTAGTTTTAGGCGGCGTTACTTTAGTGATTTCCCCCTTAATTGCTTTAATGAAAGATCAAGTTGATGGCTTACAAAAAATTGGCATACCAGCTACTTTTATAAATTCTTCCATCAGCCAAGCTGAAACTGCTAGCAGAATAGAAGCGGTTAAGGCCGGCCAATATAAATTGCTTTATATAGCGCCAGAAAGATTTTATAGTCCTGATTTTATAGCGGCGTTAAAACAAATTAAAGTTAGTTTATTTGCGGTTGATGAAGCGCATTGTATTAGCCAATGGGGTCATGATTTTAGACCAAGTTATATAAAAATGAAAAGCGCGATTGAAAATTTAGACAATCCTATAGTTTTAGCTTTAACCGCTACGGCCACGCTAGAAGTTAGAGATGACATTATAAAACAATTAGGTTTAATTAATCCGAGTTTAGTTATTACTGGTTTCGCGCGACCGAATTTGCAGTTTGGCGTGATTAATACTCAGGATTCGCGTAAACCGCAATTTGTTTTAGACGCAATTTCTAGCGCGCCTGACGGAACCGGCATAATTTATGTTGGTACAAGGTCGCGCGCCGATGAATTGTTGCAAGTTTTATTGGGCAATAATATTGAAGCTGTTAGTTATCATGCGGGCATGGAAGCGGAAGACAGAAAATGGGTGCAAGAAAATTTTATGAAAGGCAAAGCTAAAGTTATTGTAGCCACTAACGCTTTTGGTTTAGGTATCGATAAGCGCGATATTAGATTTGTTATTCATTATGATATGCCGGGCACGATCGAAGCTTACTACCAAGAAGCCGGCCGAGCCGGCCGCGACGGCAAACAAAGTTTTTGTTTACTATTATATAGCCCGCGTGATCGCTATTTGCAAGAATTTTTCATTAAGGGCGATAATCCTCCGCCGGAAATGATTTTAGAAATGTATGATATTTTAAAAAATTATGAAACTGATACAATTTTAATTACTTACTCAGAAATCGCGGAAATGTTATCAGATAAAGTTCCAGAAATGGCCGTGGGCACTGGTTTAAAAGTTTTAGAACGCGAAGGTTATATAGCGCGTTCGCATGATCGCGTTGGTCAGGCGTATATAAAAGTTAAAAATGAAAAGTTAAAAGCTGCCCGCCTCGCCGAAGACGGCGAGTCGAGGCGGGAAAGTCAAAAATTCAAAAGCAAAAGCCAGCGCAATAATTTGGAACAATTAATAAATAAATATGGTGACGAACTAGAGAAAGGCATGTATGCTAATTTAGAAGAAATGGCCGATATTTTAAAAGTTAAAAAAGATACTTTGGCGCGTTTAATTAAAAAATTAAAAGAGTTGGAATTAGCTGAATATGTTCCGCCGTTTCGCGGCACAGAAATAAAAATTTTAAAACGGGTAGAGGGTGATGACGTAAAATTGGATTTCGCGGCACTTAAACACAAATTAAAGCATGCTTATAAAAAGTTAGATTTAATGGAAAATTATATTTATCATTTTGGTTGTCGGCAAAAATATATTTTAGATTATTTCGGCGAGCTCGAAGCCGATAAATGCGCTAAGTGCGATAATTGTTTAGTAAAAGATATGGGCGAAGTAGAAAAAGTTCAAGTTGAAGAAAAACACAAAAAGAAAATTTCAAATTTATCTACTAAGCTTACGCAATTAGAAACATTAGAATTATGGGATAAAGGATTAAGTTTAGAAAAAATCGCCGAAGCGCGCGAATTAACAATTGATACGATTGTTGGCCACTTATGTTTTTTAATTGAAAAAGGTTTGGGCGTTAAGATTGATAAATTAGTAAAGCCAGAACGGCAGAAAAAAATTATAGCCGCGATTAAGACTGCTGGCACGGATAAATTAACGCCAATTCACGAGATATTAGGCGAAGATTATAGCTGGGATGAAATAAAGCTAGTTTTAGCCAAAATTAAAAGTAAAAAGTAAATAAGGAAGTGGATTTTAGCTTCCGCGATAATGACAAATAATTCCATGGATAGACAAACTCAAAAAAATTTATTAAATTTGGTTAAACGCAATTATGAGGAAATTGCGGTTGATTTTGATACAACCAGAAAAAAATATTTATGGCCAGAATTAATTAAATTGGCCGAATCGGTTAAAAATGGCGATAAAATTTTAGACGTTGGTTGCGGGAATGGTAGATTGATTGAAGCGTTTAAAAATAAAAAAATAAATTATCTGGGCGTAGATAATAGTAAAAAATTAATTGAAGCGGCGAAAATCAATTTTCTGGATTCCCGCCTGCGCGGGAATGACGAAACAGAGTATGAATTTAAAAATGCTGATATTTTAGAATTAGATAAATTGCCAGAAAATAATTTTGATTATATTTTTTGTATTGCAGTTTTACATCATTTGCCTGGGGAAGATTTAAGAATAGAAGCTTTAAGGCAAATGAAAAATAAATTAAAGCCTTCTTCGGCTGGCTCAGCGCACGGTGGCGGTAAAATTATAATTACGGTTTGGAATTTTTGGAGTAAAGAAAAATTTAGAAGAATGATTTTAAAGTATGGTTTATTAAAACTATTAGGTAAAAACAATTTTGATTTTGGCGATATTTTATTTAATTGGGGAAATAATAACCCCGC
>JBAZFW010000012.1:0-35280 GCA_041653215.1 Patescibacteria group bacterium | reverse complement strand
TATTTATCTGGCCGAATTTAAAAAAAATAATATTAAAATACTCGGCTACGACGGTTCACCGGCGGCAATTAAAGGTTCTTTGGTTGGCAATAAAATAAAATTACATGATTTATATAAACCGTTAAAATTAAAACAAAAATTTAACTTATGCTTATGTCTGGAAGTCGCTGAACATTTAGAAAAAAAATATGCTGAAACTTTAATAAATACTTTAATTGAATTATCAAACATTATAATCTTTACAGCCGCTACCCCCGGTCAAGGCCCAAAAAGCATTGGTCATATCAACGAACAGCCCCATAAATATTGGCAAAAATTATTTGAACAAAAAAATTTTAAACTAAATAAAAAATTAACTGAAAAAATTCGCAAAGAAATGATTGATAAAAAAATTGTCTGGTGGATTACTAAAAACTTAATGATATATGAAAAATAATAAACTAAAAATTTTGATCACTGCATCCGAAGTCACGCCGATTGCCAAAGTCGGCGGCTTAGGAGATGTAATCGGCGCTTTACCCAAAGCTTTAAATAAGCTTAATTTAGACGCGAGGATTATTCTTCCGTTTTACGGCATGATAGATAAAAATAAATATAAAATAAAATTAATTAAAAAAAATATAAAAATCGGCGTCGAATCTGCAAATCTTTGGCAAACGAATTTGCCAAATTCAAATACGCCAGTTTATTTAATTGAAAATAATTTTTTTAAAGATAAAACAATTTACTCTAATACTTTAGCCGATGGTAAAAAGGACATTGATAAATTCGCCTTTTTTTCGCAAGCTCTTCTAGAAAATATAAAAGCTATAAATTTTTTACCGGACATAATTCATTTAAATGATTGGCATGTAGCGACAGTTGCCACACTTCTTAAAACTAAATATAAAAATGACCAATTTTTTAAACAAATTAAAACTCTCTATACTATCCATAATCTAGCTAACCAGGGCGTAACCGAAAATAAAAACTACATGGCCGAAGGCATTTTAAACTCTAATATTATAACAACTGTCAGCCCAACTTATGCTAAAGAAATTTTAACTAAAGAATATGGCGCTGGGTTAGAAAAACTTCTACAAAAAAGAAAAAACAATCTTTATGGAATTTTAAATGGTATTGATATTGATTTTTTTAACCCGACAACTGATAATTTAATAAGCCAGAAATATTCACTAAAAAATTTAGACAAAAAAATTGATAATAAATTAGCTTTACAAAAACAATTAGATTTGCCAGTAAACAAAAATTTAGCTTTAATCGGCTTAGTCACCCGTTTCGTCGGACAAAAAGGCATTGAATTAATAACAGAAAAATTTTCTAAATTAAATTGTCAATTTGTTTTTTTGGGCACTGGCGAAAAAAAATATGAAGATGCTTTATTAAATTTAGGTAAAAAATATCCAAACAATTTTAAAGCTATAATTAAATTTGATGAAAAATTAGCGCACTTAATTTATGCTGGCTCGGATATTTTTCTAGTACCGTCTCGCTTTGAGCCTTGCGGTCTAACGCAAATGATCGCTATGCGCTATGGCGCCGTGCCTATAGTTAGAGAAACCGGCGGTCTTAAAGATACGGTTAATAATCAAGTCGGTTTTACTTTTAAAAAATTTAATCCGACTGATTTTTATAAAATTTTAGAAAGGGCATTAACTATTTATTACCGCCAACCAAAAACTTGGCGCCAACTTCAACTTAATGGCATGGAACAAAATTTTTCTTGGAATAAATCAGCCAAAGAGTATTTAAAGCTTTATAAAAAATTGCTAAAAAGATAAAAACTTATTTACACTTGTCCGCCATAGCCTTTTGGCGAAGGCGGGTTGACAAAATGCAAAATTTTTGCTAAAATTATATTAGATAATACAAAATTATATTATCTATAAAAAATCCGCCGTCGCATAAAGCTATGGCGAGATAAAACAAAAATAAAAAACATGTCATTAGCAAAACATCATGCCAATTACTTTAATTTAGAGCATATTGGCTGGAAATATTACAATACGATAAAAAAGAAAGCAGTGGAGCAGGAGTTCAGCTGGTCTGGACTCTTAATAAGCTTGTCCATTGCTTTTTTTATTGTCATAACCAGCGCTTTAATTCTTAATTTCATTTTTAATTCAATAAATGGTGTTAGGCAAAATCGCGAACTATCTAATAAAAATATTTACTATTTAGAAAAAACCATTCAAACAAATTTAGCGACTAAACAAAACATTAAATATATTTATATACAATGCAGTTAAAACAAATAAATACTGCAATCATCGAACATTAAAAAAAGAATAAGTTAGGAGGACTAAAAAAATAAAAAAACATATGTCATAAAAACATATGAAGAAGCTGTGTTAATTTAACAGCCAAGTAAAAATAAAAAAACAAAAATATAAATACAGAAAAACAGAAACATTAAAAATTCAGAAATCTCTGCAAAATTAACACAGCTCCCTTTCCTGCTTTATCATCATCTGGTAGAGCGAGCATGGGGAAAACAAAAAACACCGCCGGACTCTAAAGCGGTGTTTTTTGTTTTTAATAAATTTATGATATAATAACTTCAAGCATAAAAGTTCTTTAAACAGTTCCAAGGGAGGAGCTGTTTTTATTATCTTTATATGGTCTTTTAAAAATTATTATAAAATTAAGGAGGTCATTGAAAATGGCAAAAAATCAAAGCGAAGAAAAAGGCAGCGGAGAAAATAATTTTCCGGAAAAAGTTTATGTAGTAGACACTAGCGCCCTTGAACATTCCATTGATGTTTTCGAAAATCTGCGCGAAAGAGGTAAAAATTTAATTGTTATGCCTTTTGTCGTTTGGGAGGAATTAGACGGACATAAGTCCGGCAGTGATTTTAAAGGCCGAATTGCCAGAACGGTTATTAGACAATTTAGCGAATTACTAGACAAGAAAGATAAATCGGTAACATTTTTGGGTTACGAAATGCCTCCGGCCAAATCCGGTAAATTAAGGAGGGATAAAAATGACCACCTAATTATCGCTACAGCTTACTTCGCGCAAAAAAATAAATATAGAGGCAAAACAGTCGTTTTAGTCACCCAGGACAACAACATGAGAGCCTTGGCTCTGCATTTTGGTTTAATTACAGAGTTAGTCAAAGACAGCGTTAGCAAACAATTGATTAACAAAAATGGGGAAACCAAGAAGAAAAAAACTCCCAAGGTATTAGACAAAGAAATAAGAGAAAACCATACTTTTCCTTACAAAAAAAAGTATGGGGAAATTCCGCAAAATGGAGCTATAATCTGTAAAACTAACTGCGGAGGAGCGAAAAAAGGTTGGGATAACCAATTTATTGCCATTAGGCAAGGTGATGAATTTCGAATAATAAACCGCAACATAAATATTTTCGGCATCACACCAAAAGCAAATAATGGCGATATTAATTGGGGGCAATTTCATGCCATGACCGTTCTTAAAGATCAAAGAATCCCTTTAATTACTTTAACGGGCAAAGCCGGCACAGCCAAAACTTTTTTAGCTATTTTAGCAGGAATCAGCCAAACAAAGGAGTACAAAAAAATTCTTATCAGCCGAGCAACAATTCAACTTGGTTATCGCGATAGACTGGGATTTAGCCCTGGCGACATTGAAGATAAAATGAAGCCGTGGCTATTGCCAATTTACGACAACATCGAAGTAATCAAAAATCTATTGCCGTCAATGAAAGATAAAATAGATGAAATGATAAAAAAAAGAGTGGTGGAAATACTGGATTTAGATAAAATCCGCGGACGCAGTATCCAAAACTGTTTTATTATCATTGACGAAACCCAAAATTTACCGCCAGACCAAGTTTTAGCCATTGCTACTCGAGCGGCCGAAGGCAGCAAAATAATTTTTACTGGTGATTTTACTTCAAGCCAGATTGATGTGCCTTATCTTGATGAAAAATCTAACGGCTTATCAATCTTAACCGAAGTTATGCGCGGCAGCCAAATGTTCGCCACGGTTCATCTTGATCAGGCTATTCGCTCACCTTTAGTTCAAGAAATTCTTAACCGTTGGGCGGCTAGAAATGAAGCTTTGCGCACTAAAGAATAGTTAAACAAACAACAGGAGTTGGTAATTTATCGCCAACTCCTCTTTTTTTATCTATTGATTTTAATTAAAAATTATACTAATATAAAATAAAAAAAGGAGGTTATAAAAATGTTCATTATATTTATAATAATTTTAACTTTTTTAATAATAAAAATAAGAAGATTTTTAAAAGAAAAAAGGCGTAAATTCGAAAAAGAGCTAGTAAAAGGCGGCGAAGAATTAATGCAATATATGAATCCGCAACAGATAACAAAAATCCGACAATCTATAATAGATTGTCGGGAAACTATTAAGGAGGAAAAAACAATACTACTCGGCTATTTGACAGGTCTATCCATTATGATTGCTTTAGCAATTATATTTTTATTAACAACAATAAAATTTTAAAATAACAATACCAGGGGAATTATATTCCTCTTTTTTATTTGTTTTAATTATTGTATAATAAAATTAGAGAGACGCATTACTATGCGTCTTTACATAATAAATATCTGTTTATGTATTTAGAAAAACTTGAAATTCAAGGTTTTAAATCATTCGCCAACAAAAATACTTTAATTTTCCCAGGCATGTTGGGTCAAGATCAACGAGGCATTACCTCAATCGTCGGACCTAACGGCTCAGGTAAATCTAACATCGCCGATGCGGTACGTTGGGCTTTGGGCGAGCAAAGCATGAAAACTCTACGCGGTAAAAAAAGCGAGGATATTATTTTTTCTGGTACTGATAAAAAGGGTAAATTAAGCATGGCCGAAGTTTCGCTTTTTTTAAACAACGAAGACCATCGAGCCGCCATAGACTATTCACAAGTAATCTTAACTCGCCGCATCTATCGCGACGGCGAAAGCGAATATTTAATTAACCAAAACCGAGTTCGCTTAAGTGATGTTCAAATACTTTTAGCCAAATCAAATTTCGGACAAAAAACTTATAGCGTTATCGGCCAGGGTATGGTCGAGGGCTTTTTAAATACCACCCTTTCTGAAAGAAAAGAATTTTTTGATGAAGCTACGGGCGTTAAACAATTTCAAATCAAGCGAGACGACTCATTAAATAAATTAATTCATAGTTACGAAAATTTAAATCAAGCCTCGATGTTGCTCATGGAAATTGAACCGCGTTTAAAAAGTTTAACCAGGCAAGTTAATAAATTAAAAAAACGAGACGAGATTGAAGCTGAATTAAAAGAATTGCAAAAAAATTATTATAGTAAAATTTGGCATGAAATTAATGATAAATTCAGCGATTACAACAAAAAATTCTTGAGCCTAGAACGCGTTAAACTTGATAAAGAAAAGAAAAGCGCTGTTTTAAGCCGCGAGCTTGATCAGCTTGAAAAACAAAATCAAAATAGCAACGAATTTAATGATTGGCAAAAAGAATTAAATGAGCTACAAAATCAAAAAGAAACTTTAAATAAGCAGTTAGCTAAATTAGAAGCTGAACTTGAAGTTAAACTTGAAAAAAGCGGCCAATTTGATTTATCTTGGTTAATTAATAAAGCTGGGGAAATTGAAAAAGAAATAAAAAAATTAAGCGAAGAAGCTTTTGGCTTAGAAAAAAATGTTGAGCAAGAAAAGAAAATTTTAATTGATTTAGAAAAAGATAAAGAAGCTATAAATTTAAAAATTAATCAACTAAACGACGAGCTTTTAAAACATAGCTCAAATTTAAGCGGCCAGGGCATGGAAAAAATTAACCAGGAAATAAAAAATTTAAAAGATTTATTAGAAGAAATTGATAACACTAATGATTTGGATAATATTAAAGCAATAATAGCTAAAACTCGTGAAAAAATTAAATTAATTTTAAATCTTTCCGGCGATATTTTAGAAAAAGAAAATTTAGAACAAGCCCAGAAAAATTTAATGGCTCTAACCTATGACAAAGAAGCCATTATGGCAAAAATAAATGAAAGCAGTTTTCGTATTTCCGCCCGCTCCGAAAGAGTTAAATTAATTAAAGAAAGAAAAGAGCAGCTAGAAATTGAACTTAATAACATTTCTAACAAACTCAAAACAAACAAAGGAGCGGCTAATTTAAATGATAATAGAAAAGAACAAACTAACATAAAAAATAAAATTGAAGAATTTGATTTAAAAATTGATAATATAAAAGAAAAATTAAATTCGTTTAATGCCAAAGAAAATGAGCAAAGAGCTAAATTATTTGCTTTGCAAAAAAATCTACAAAATTTACAGGGTGAAATAAATAATTTAAATCATGAATTAAACGAATTAAAAATAAATTCGACGAGATATGAAACTAAATTAGAAGATTTAGAAATCGAAATTAGAAATAGTTACGGCAATCTAAAAGAAATTATGGATACGATCGTTGAAGGAACGATTGATGTAGAAGTAGCTCTAGAAAAAATTAATTCTTTAAAACGGCAGATTGACCAAATCGGCGGGATTGATCCGGAAATTGAAAAAGAATATATTGAAACCAAAGAACGCTTTGACTATTTAGAAAATCAAACTCATGATTTAAATGAAGCGGTCGGATCGCTTGAAAAAGTAATTAAAGAACTCGACGCAATTATAAAAGAAAGGTTTGATAAAGAATTTAAACATATCGCCGAAAAATTTGAAGAGTACTTTAAAATTTTATTTAATGGTGGCTCGGCTAAAATCGTTAAAGTTTTAACCGAAGAATTACCGGAAAATAAAAATGAAGAAAAAAAAGAAACCGATACGGCCGGACTAACAAATGAGGAGCAGGTGGTTGAAGATAGATTTGCGGCCAATTTAAAACGAATAAAATATTTACAAAAATATAATGCTACTGGACTCGCCGGTATTGAAATTTTAGCTACGCCTCCAGGCAAAAAAATAAAAGCTATCACTATGTTGTCTGGTGGCGAAAGAGCATTAACCGCCATCGGCCTTATTTGCGCTATTATTAGCTGTAATCCTGCTCCCTTCGTAGTTCTGGACGAGGTTGACGCTTCTTTAGACGAAGCTAACTCTGAACGACTAGCTAAAATTTTAGATGACCTATCTCATAAAACTCAATTTATAGTTATCACTCATAATCGCGCTTCTATGCGCCGAGCGCAAATTCTTTACGGCGTTACCATGGAAGAAAGCGGCGTCTCAAAACTTTTAAGCATAAAATTAGACGAAGCAGCCGCTGTAGTTAAAAACTAATATTAATATATAAAAAACTGCTAATTATTTTAGGCGGTTTTTTATTTTAATGATATAATAAATTTATTATTTAATTATATTTTTATTTTTTATGTCATCAAAAATTCTTTCCGCCGCCGTAGTCGGTCTTGACGCCGAACTGATTGAAGTTGAAGCAGATATTTTAAATAATCCTTTGGGCGCCTTTAGTATAGTCGGTTTGCCAGACGCAGCCGTATCAGAATCACGCGAACGAGTTAGAAGCGCCATTAAAAATTCCGGATTACACTTTCCTAAGAGAAAAGTTACAGTAAATTTAGCACCGGCTGATTTACGAAAGCAAGGCCCGAGTTATGACTTACCAATTGCTATTAGTATTTTATCAGCCACTGGTAAAATAAACTGCGAAGATTTTTCTCGTCTTTTATTCGTCGGCGAATTAGCTTTAAACGGCGAGCTTAGACCGGTTAATGGTATTTTACCAATTGCCATCAAAGCTAAAAATAAAGGTCTAACTACAATGTTTGTGCCAACGACCAACGCACGAGAAGCTAAATTAGTTAAAGATATTGAGGTTATACCAATAAATAACTTAGTTGATCTAGTCGCTCATTTAGAAGGTATTAAACCAATCTCTGGCGCGCCTTATACTGAATTTAATTTTGCCAACAGCGCAATTGAATTTGATATGGCTTATATAAAAGGTCAGGAACATGTAAAACGCGCCATGGAAATTGCGGCCGCTGGCGCGCATAACGTCTTAATGAGCGGCCCGCCAGGTTCGGGTAAAACATTACTCGCTCGAACCATGCCGTCAATTTTACCAAACCTATCCTTAAAAGAAGCTTTAGAAATTACTAAAATTTATAGCGTAGCCGGAGAACTGCCGACTGAAACCGCGCTTATGACTTCGCGACCCTTTAGATCGCCGCATCATACGGCTTCAGGCGTTGCTTTGGTCGGCGGCGGCACTTGGCCGCGGCCTGGAGAAATTTCTTTGGCCCATCGCGGTGTTTTATTTTTAGATGAATTTGCAGAATTTACTCGCCAAGTATTAGAAAATTTAAGGCAGCCCCTAGAAGATGGGGTAATTCATGTTAGTCGCGCCGCCAGCAATTTAAGTTTTCCCGCAAAATTTATTTTAGTCGCCGCTTCTAATCCTTGCCCTTGCGGCTACTTAGGCGACCGAGAAAAAAATTGTACCTGTTCAAGCACGCAAATAATAAATTACAAAAAGAAAATTTCCGGCCCAATTTTAGATCGAATTGATTTACATATTGAAGTACCAAGAATAAAATTTGATAAATTAGCCTCGGATAATAATGGCGAAAAATCAGCTGACATAAAAAAACGAGTAGAAAATGCCAGACAAATACAAAACCAGCGTTTTATCGGCGCTAATTTTATAACTAACTCGGAAATGACGCCTGAAGCGGTAAAAAATTTTTGCCGAGTCGATAACGCTTCAACAAACTTACTGCATCAAGCCGTGGATCAAATGCATCTATCGGCTAGAGGCTATTTTCGCATACTTAAATTGGCTCGCACTATTGCCGACTTAGCCAACGAAACAAATATTTTAACGCCTCATATAGCCGAAGCCTTGCAATATCGTCCGCGCATTGAATAAATGATTAATATTTCTTTTACAAGTTAAATTGTGTTATAATATAAACAGATAAAATTTAAAACTAATCTTCTTATGAGAAAAAAAATAATAGTCTTATCTCTTCTTTTTATCTTCATTCTTACTTCCGGTTTCGGCTGTAAACTGGTTGATAAAAAAACTCAAGAAGCTATGCAACCAATTACGCTTACTTATTGGCGAGTTTATGATGGTGAAGACGCTTTTGAAGAAATTTTAGCGGCTTATAAAGTACTACATCCTTTTATTACTATAAATTATCGTAAATTGCGTTATAGCGAATATGAAAATGAACTTATTAATGCTTTAGCTGAAGACCGCGGGCCAGATATTTTTTCCATCCATAACACTTGGGTAAAAAAATATAAAAGCAAAATTGAACCAATGCCAGCAACGATTACCATGGCTTATCCGATAACTAAGGGCACTTTAAAAAAAGAAACTATACCAGAATTAAGAACTAGCAAAAGTTTAAGTTTAAATGATATAAAAAATAATTTCGTTGACGCGGTTTACCAAGACGTAGTTTATCCGACGCTAAATGAAACTACAAAACAATATGAACAAAAAGTTTACGGCTTGCCATTATCGGTTGATACTTTAGCTATGTATTATAATAAAGATTTATTTAATAACGCCGGCATCGCTGAGCCGCCAACTTATTGGAGCAGTGAATTTCAACAAGATGTTAAAAAAATGACTAAACAAAATGAAAAAGGCGAAATCATTCAATCGGGAGCGGCGCTGGGTGGATCAACGAATATAGAACGTTACAGCGACATTCTATCAGTCTTAATGATGCAAAATGGCTCAGTCATGATGGAAGACAGTGGAGAGGTACTATTTAACAGAATTCCAACAACCTTTAAAGACCAAAAATATAACCCTGGTTTAGAAGCGCTCCGTTTTTATACTGACTTTGCTAATCCGGCCAAAGAAGTTTATGCCTGGAATAAAAATCTTGATAATTCTTTAAATATGTTTGCTCAGGGTAAAGTAGGCATTATGTTTGGTTACGCCTATCATTTGCCGACCATAAAAGCACAAGCGCCAAAACTTAATTTCGGCATTGCTAAACTGCCGCAAATTGAAGGTAATACGCCAATCAACTTTGCTAATTATTGGGTAGAAACGGTTTCCAATAAAAGCAAATATACTGGTGAATCTTGGGATTTTATTCAGTTTATAACTAAAGCTGAACAAGTAAAAAGCTACCTGGCTAAAACTAAAAAACCTACGGCTTTACGCGCTTTAGTAAACGAACAAACTGAAGATTTAGATATTGGCGTTTTCGCTAGTCAAGTTCTAACGGCTAAAAGTTGGTATAAAGGCGATGATTCAAACGCTATGGAAAAAATATTTGCCGAGATGATTGATTCAGTAATTTTAGCGCAAGAAAAAATAGAAAGCATTATTACTTTAGCGGTCACTAAAATCGCTCAAACAATTAATATAAGCAATTAATTTTAATAAAATGAAAAACATTATAAAAATTTCCGTCATATCACTTTTATTAATTAATATTTTTTCGATTGGGATTTTAACGGCAAATGCAGCCGGACTTTTGCCAGCCGAAAGTAACAAACCAGCTAATTGCACATCAACTAATTGCGGCGGCTATACACTTAATGATATGGCAAATGTAGCTATAACGGTTTCTCAGTTTATTCTCGGCATAGTCGGATCTTTAGCACTTTTAGCTTTTGTGGCCGGCGGATTAATGATGATGCTATCGGCCGGCAACCCTGAATGGGTAACTCGTGGTAAACAAACTTTAATCGGCGCAGTAATCGGCTTAGCAATTGTTTTTACTAGTTATGCCATTATCCAATTAGTCTTTACAGCACTGGGCATTACTGCGGCAGATAAAGGTTTATGGTCAACATTTACGGGAACAACAAAAGATTGGTTTGGTAATTAATTTACTAAGCAAAGCTTAAATTATTTATGTTTCATGAATTTATTTCAATCCAATAAAATTTATCTGGACAGCGAAATGGTCTCCGAACAGCTTAGAAGCGCAAGGCAAGCTAAAAAACTAAAACTTTCTGAAATTGCTAAAAAATTGAATATTAATGAAAAATATTTAGTGGCTTTAGAAAAAGGAGAATATAATAAGTTGCCTGAAGGAGTTTACGGAAAAAATTTTTTGCGCGAATACGCGCTTTTTTTAAGTTTGGATTATAAAAAATTAGCCGCGGATTTTGATGCTGAAATTAATACTTTAGAACCAAGAGGGCAAAAGGAAATATTTTCCAAACAAGTTGTGAAAAAACGCTATCTTTTAGCCATGCCTAAAATTTTAAGGAATATTTTCATTTTTTCAATTATTTGTATTTGTTTTATTTATCTTGGCTACCGCGTTAATAAAATAATTTCTCCGCCATTATTAATAATTAACAACCCGGCGACTGATTTAACAATCAGTCAAACTTCTTTAGAAATAACCGGACATACCGAAGCCGAAGCCAACCTAATAATTAATGGCCAAACTGTTTTAACTGATAAAAACGGCGATTTTTCCCAACTAATTAGTTTAAAAAACGGGGTCAATATTATAACTGTCACTGCCAATAAAAAGCATAGCCGTAGCAGCACTATTATTAGGCAAATTTTAGTAAAAGAGAAATAATTTCATTGCCAATAAACTAAAAATAGTCTATGATAAATAACAGGGAGGTTTATTATAAAACCTCTTTTAATTTATTAAATTATTATAATATGGACACTAAAATAAAGGCGGACAAAGATAAAGGCGAAGCTAATGAAAAAATGCAAGCGACCGAGTCTGCTATAGAACAAATTAAAGAAAAATACGGCGAAGGCGCTATTATGAGATTTGGCGATACAAAAAAATCTGATGTTGACGCCGTGCCAACCGGCTGCTTGTCTTTAGATATCGCTTTAGGCATAAATGGCGTACCGCGCGGACGCATTATAGAAATTTTCGGACCAGAAGCTAGTGGTAAAACGACTTTAGCGCAACATATTATCGCCGAAGTGCAAAAAGTAGGCGGCACCGCCGCTTTTATTGACGCCGAGCATGCCTTAGATCCTGAATACGCACAAAAAATTGGCATCAATATTAAAGAGATGTTAATTAGCCAACCAGACACCGGCGAACAAGCTTTAGAAATACTAGAAACTTTAGTCCGTTCCAACGCTGTTGACGTCGTAGTAGTTGATTCGGTGGCCGCGCTTGTTCCGCAAAAAGAAATTGAAGGAGATATGGGAGATTCACATATGGGACTTCAGGCCAGATTAATGAGCCAAGCCTTAAGAAAACTCACCGGTATAATTTCTAAAACTAAAACTGTAGTAATTTTTATAAACCAAATCAGAATGAAAATCGGCGTCTTTTTTGGCAATCCGGAAACCACAACCGGCGGCACGGCTTTAAAATTTTATGCTTCAGTTAGAATTGAAGTTAGGCGAGCAGCGCAAATTAAACAGGGTGATAAAATTATCGGTAACCGCGTAAAAGCTAAGGTGGTAAAAAATAAAGTGGCCGCCCCATTTAAAGCCTGCGAATTTGATATTATGTATAATGAAGGCATTTCTATCTCTGGCGATTTATTAGATACTGGCGTAACTAGCGGCGTTATTAATAAATCTGGAAATTCTTATAGCTATGGCGACATAAAATTTGGCGTTGGCAGAGAAAACGCTAAAAGATTTTTACGCGCCGATAAAAAATTAATAAAAGAAATTAGAAAAAAAATTCTCTCGGAAGTTGAAGCACGCGAAGTTGAAGCTTAAAATATTTTAAAATAAAAACAGAGGCTATTTAAGCCTCTGTTTTTTATATAACTTATTATTTCTTAAGCTCGACTAACGTATTCTCCGGTATCAGTATTTATAATTACCATATCGCCTTCGTTAATAAACATGGGCGCGTTTATTTGCGCTCCAGTTTCTAACTCTACGGTCTTCGTAACATTACCGGCCGAATTGCCCTTTACTCCTGGGGGCGAACTAATTACTTTTAGAGAAATTTTAATCGGTAATTTTAAAGTGGCTGGATTGCCTTGAAAATATAAAATATCCACATCCATGCCTTCTTTTAAAAATTTTAATTTATCGCCAATCTGCTCTAAAGGCAAACTAAATTGTTCATAGCTTTCATTATTCATAAAGCAGGCTTCACCGTCAGTTTTATACAAATAATTAGCTTTATTAGTTTCAGTTTCGGCTTCTTCGGCTTTATCATTACCCTGAAAAGTTTTTTCTACAACATTCCCATTAAGCAAATTTTTTAACTTTGTTTTTAAAACCGCTCCGCCTCGACCCATTTTATGATGGTCGGCTTTAATTACCGCATAAGGTTCATCGGCAATCTTAATTAAAGAGCCAATTTTAATTTCATTTAAACTTAACATAAAATAATTTTATTTACCGGTAAATGGTAAAATAGCCATAACTCGAGCGCGTTTAACCGCAATGGCTAATTTGCGCTGATGCTTTGAACAAGTGCCGGTTCTTTTTTTAGGTAAAATTTTACCGTAAGAATTTATAAAACGACGTAATAAATTAGCATCTTTATAGTCAATATCCTTAATGTTATTAGCGCAAAAATGACATTGTTTTTCTTTTTTTATTGTTTCTTCCATATTAATTAATCAAATAAAATTTAATGGCCGTAGGGCTTTGCCCGCCCGCCTAGACTCGGCGAGGCTGGCTATTATAATTTTATTTGATACATTATATTTTTTGTAAGTATTGAAAACTTTTTTCTGAAAAAAGTTTTCAAAGGTTATTAAAATGGTATATTTTCAACCCTAATTTCTTCTTCATTCATATTAGAATCGCCCATACCTCCGGCTTCTTCAACGTCAATTACTGGTTCGCTTGGCATAGGAGCTTCTTCTGAGCGGCTAAATGAATTACCAGCGCCAGCGCGATCCAACATAATCATATTTTCAGCGATAATTTCCGTGCGATATCTTTTAACTCCGTCCTGGCCAACCCAGTCGCGAGTCTGCATTCTGCCTTCAATATAAATTTTTGAACCCTTTTTTAAGTATTGGCCGCAAATTTCAGCCAATCGTCTCCAAGCGACAATGTTATGAAATTCCGCTTTATCTCTTTTTTGTCCTGATTGATCGGTCCAAACATAATTAGTAGCGACGGAAAATGAAGCTACTGTCTGACCAGCAGGCGTAGTTCTTATTTCCGGGTCTCGAGTCAAATTGCCAATGACCATGGCTTTGTTTAAATTCATAAATTTGTTTTATTAAATTAAAATTTAATATATTAAATTTAAAGGTTTTTTTATAATAAATCGTTGGTTTCTAAAATTTTGTCTAATTTTTCGTCCAAATCTTTTAAATCAACTTTTTCTTTATCAGTCTCTTTAATTTTTTCTTTAACTTCTTTTTCCTCTTTAACGGTTCTAGCCGCGATTTTTTCAGCGATTTTTTTATCTTGAGCAATTTGCTCAGCGGTTTTTATAACCTTAGTCACAATTTGATGTCTTAAAATTTCATTCATCATGCGTAAAGTGCGGTCAACATTAATTAAGCTTTCTCCGGCCATATCAAATTCAATTAAACCGTAATAGCCGTAGCGAAAACCTTTAATCGGATAAGCTAACCTTTTTTTACCTAAATCTTCAGCCAAGGTTATTTCACCCTTATTACTAACAATCATAGAATTTACTTTTTCTACGATTGGTTTTACTTCGTCCTCGCTAAACTTATTAGAAATTAAGTAAAGCAATTCATAATGAGGAGTTTCTCCTGATTTTACTTTTGACATAGTTTTGATTGGTTAATTTTTCCCTTAAAAACAAAAACCCCAGATATTCTCTAATTTTCAAATAAAATTTGAAAAAAATATTGGGATTGAGAATACCTTTAATCCCGATATTTCGGGACTGCCTAAGAAAAACTTAGGGACGGGAAAGGTTAAATATTTTAATGTATCCATACTTTATCATGCCTTTTAAAAAATTGCAAGAGCCTAATTCTTGTGCTAAAGTTTAAGTAAATCATCACACTTATAAAATAAGCGCACGGACAAATTAACTTTATGAAATACTTTTTTATACTTGGCACAAACCCAACCCTTTCTTTAGCTGAATTAACAGCTGTTTTTAATAATGGGCGATTTTCTTTAATCCAAAAAAATATCGCTATTTTAGAAACTGACGAAGAAATAATGGCTAATATTATTAAAAAAATAGGCGGTACTATTAAATTCGGCTTAATCTATAATGAGTTAGCCTCATTTAACACTAAAAATATTTTGCAGGCAGCGGCCGCTTTTACTGTCCCGGAAAAACATGAATCAAAATTTAATTTTGGCATTTCTTATTATGGCAAAATTAAAATAAATTTAAAAGTTTTAGGCATGGAATTTAAAAAATTACTAAAGCAATCGGACATAAATAGCCGCTGGGTTATAAGCCGTGAACCGACTTTATCAAGCGTAGTAGTTGAACAAAACAAATTAGTTACGGATAAAGGCGTGGAGATTGTAATGATTGAATTTAATAAAAAACTACTTCTAGGAAAAACTATTGCCGTGCAACCTTTTAAAGAACTTTCATTTCGCGATTATGGCCGACCAGCTCGTGATGACCGTTCCGGTATGCTCCCGCCTAAGCTGGCGCAAATTATGATAAATTTATCAAGCGCAAAATTAGAAGATACTATTTTAGATCCATTTTGCGGTTCAGGCACGATTTTAACCGAAGCCATATTAATGAATTACCAAAATTTAATTGGCACAGATATATCACATAAAGCAATCTCTGATACTAAAAAAAATATTGATTGGATTATTGAAAACTGGAAATTGAAAATTGGAAATTTGCAACTACATCAATTAGACGCGCAAAACTTAACACAAAAACTCAAACCAAACTCAATTAATGCTATCGTTACGGAGCCATACCTCGGACCACAACGCGGCGGATTTGAAATTAATAAAATAGTTAAAGAGCTTGAACAACTTTATAGTAAAAGTTTAATTGAATTTAAAAAAATCTTAAAACCAAACGGAAAAATCGTTATGATTTGGCCGTCGTTTTCCGTAAAACCGAAAAGTATTTTTCTTAATCCAAGTATTTCTGGTTATAAAATTATTAATCCCATGCCAAATGATCTGCAAAAAAATATTTTTATAAAATTAACTGCGCGCAATACTATGGTTTATGGTCGCGAAGATCAAAAAGTTTGGCGGGAAATAATGATATTACAGAAAACACAATAAATTTAACAATTAGGCTAATAATTGATAAAATATTAATAAGTTCGTATATAACTAGTTGTACGAAATAAATTTTTTATCTTGGTGGAGATTACAATATTAAGTGTTTTGAACACGACGAAAATTTGATTTTTTTATTTATTAAAGAGGGGGAACAAGGTGTTTTCTCCGCTTCGCTACGAAAACGATTTATTTTAATTTTAACTATATGAAATCACGTTTCTTTCTTTTTTTAGGCCTATTATTGATTTTAGGTCTATTGCCTCTTAATTTTTCCAGCGCCGATAGCACTGCCACTCGCCTAAAAGGTCGAATTTTATTACAAGTCGAATCAAAGGGCGAAGCTTGGTATGTAAACCCAGATAATGAAAAAAGGTATTACCTTGGAAGACCGGCCGATGCTTTTCAGGTTATGAGAGATTTAGGTCTTGGTATTTCTAATAAAGATTTTAATTTTTTTAATGGGAAGGCACCTGCTAGATTATCAGGGAAAATATTAATAAAAGTTGAAGACAATGGTAAAGCTTATTATGTTAACCCTGTTGATCTAAAATTGCATTATCTCGGGAAACCAGCTGACGCATTTCAAATTATGAGAGAGTTGGGGCTGGGAATTATAAATACAGATATTGCAACAATTCCAGTTTATCAAAAAAATAATACAACAACAGCAATTACAATAAATAACCAAGTACAACCAGAAAAACAAATTACTCCTAATATAGATTTCACACGTCCAGCCGAAGCCCCATCCATAGACCAATTAAAAAAGTTAGTTGCAATGTGTAATCTTAGTGAAGATCTTACGAAAATTTGTAATTCAGAAACATTTATTACTGGTTATTTCACTAATATTACTTTTAGGTTTCTTGTTGATGATTTAGCAAAGGACAGTGAAGAAAAATTAGCAAAACAACAGGCGGAAAGCGAACTTGCTCGACAACGATACTTATTATATTTACAGACAATTAGCCAACCAATAATAATAAATAACTATAATCATTATGAAACTTATTCATTGCCCGTATATTCAGGTGGTCTAAAAATAGAATCACCTCAGCTAAATTCTCCATTGGGGTGGAGCGTGCAATGGGTCGGCGGAGGAGGTGGAATTATAACAAATTCTTCGGGCAAGACAACTAATTTTCAATGCGACAAATTATTAGGAAAATGTTTTTCTCTTTAAAAAATAAACAGTTAAAAAATATGTTGAAAAAAAATTATAATGGGTTACTTTTTTATCTACTTGATAACTGTATTTTTGCGTATGATCAATTATACATAATAAATAATAAACTAAATAAAGAGCTTAATAAAATTAACAGAAAAGAATTCGACTCTAATGTTGACATGCAATATATTGGCAATATGAACAGAATGATTCAAGATTATTTAATTATACGTATCGGTGGATTGTTTGATAAGACAGAATATAAAACAAAACGAGGAATTGATGAAGTAATCTCTTTTGAAAAACTATTTTCAAATAATAAAAATTTTAAAGAAATAAAAAAACAAGGAATCATCAAATACATTATAGATAAAAGAAATAATTTTGTGGCACATACAAATAAAAAATTTGACGTTCCTGATTCCTCAAAAATTTGTGATTCAAATTTGAGAAATTTGTTGAAAAGTTTACAAAAATTATTAATTGAAAGTGAAAATATATAACTTTTTATCAATGTTCCTATTGTGAGGCTTCCTTATTTTCAGATGAAGGAAGAAAAAAACATGAGATTAAATGTTCTAAAAATCCAAAAAATATTATTTTAACTCCAAAACAATTTAAAAAACGAATACAACTAAACAAAGAATTAAATATTAAAAAATCAATAAAAAAGTAAAAACTTTTATTTTGGACATTGAACCACCAACGTCAAATATGGTAAAATAAATGTATGCCAAAAAATAAAACCATAAATGTAAAAGGAACTAAAATCACGGTTATAAAACAAAGCGATTCTGACTATGACTATATTTCTCTGACCGACATGATTAAGGCCAAAGACGGTGATTTTTTTATTTCTGACTGGCTAAGAAATAGAAACACGGTTGAATTCCTGGGTATTTGGGAGAGGATTTATAATCCAAATTTTAATTATGGCGAATTCGCCATAATTAAAAGTAAAGCGGGTTTGAATAATTACAAAATAAGCACAAAAGAATGGGTGGAAAAAACTAAGGCTATAGGCCTGAAAGCTACAACTGGAAGATACGGCGGAACCTACGCGCACAAGGACATTGCTTTTGAATTCGGAATGTGGATTAGCGCCGAATTCAAAATTTATCTCATTAAAGAATTTCAGCGACTTAAAGAAAACGAAGCGGAAAATTTAAAACTCGGGTGGAATCTTCAAAGAACGCTTACAAAAATCAATTACAAAATCCACACTGACGCGATAAAAGAAAACTTAATTCCGCATGAACTAACAAAAGCTCAGATTAATATAAAATACGCCAACGAAGCAGATTTACTCAATGTGGCATTATTTGGAATAACCGCAAAAATGTGGCGAGACCAAAATCCAAAGCTAAAAGGAAACATTCGTGATTATGCCACGATTGAGCAGTTGGTGGTTTTATCCAATCTTGAGAGTATAAACGCATTACTAATTCGCGAAGGACTTGCTCAACAAGATCGAATTTTAAAATTAAATAATACTGCAATAATTCAGATGAAATCGCTTTTGACAAATAATGGAGTAAAAAAATTAGAATCTCCGAAATAAAGAATAATAAGGAGTTTTTATTTTTAGCCATTCACCCCTAACCCCTCTGGCTAAAAATTAAAACAAAAAATCAAATTTTCTTTTCTTACAGAAAAGATTTAGTATAATTAAAACGAGATAAAAAATTTACATCGCACAACAAGGCATATCCGGTTCAATAATTTTTCATTAATAATATTAATAATGAGTAAAAAATTCTTTCACCCAAATTTGCTTTCGTTTCACTCCAGCAAACTTCGGATATGCCTAACGTTGTGCGCAATCGTTAAAATTCATTCGACAATTCATGGAACTTCAAATAAATTTTGGAAATTAGAAAATATAAGTTAACTTTGTGATACAAAGTACTTTTGTATAATTAAATCTTAGTTGTACTATGAAAAGCATCACTCCCACTCTTAGAACAAACAGAATTTTATCATTAATCACATTTCTTCTTGGCGTAATTCTAATTATCTACATGATTACAGTTGAAGGTGAATTGGGTGCTTTGCCTTTAGCACTAACGCTGTTAGGTGCAATTTGGTCAATGGTTGTTAACTACAAGATTAAAACGAGGTCAAATCGTTAATCCTTTTGTCAATAGTGAATTCTCCAAGTACGACTGCGCACAACAGCTGGTAAGCGAAACGTTAGGCATAATAATTTAAAATCTCTCTATGAACAACGGCTATAAAATACTTTTAACTGCAACTTTATTGGCAAACTTTGGCGATAATTTAATCGGTCCATTCTATGCGGTATTCGTTCAAAAAATTGGCGGCAGTATTTTAGATATGGGCTATTCTATAACCGTATTCAGTATTTGCGCCGGGATGCTTATGATAATCGTTGGAAAAATATCAGACAAAATTAATAAAGAACTTATTTCTATATTAGGATATTCTCTCTACGCCTTAGGCAGTATTTTATATCTTTTAATTTCAAGCCCTTGGCAACTTTTTGTTTTGCAAATTGTGTTTGCCGTCGGAACGGCTTGCTTAGCAGCGCCGTTAAGCGCTCTATTCGCAAAATATATTCAAAAAGGAAAAGAAGGATTGCAATGGGGACTTGAGGGTGGCGGCTCTAGAATTGTTGTTGGTATAGCAGTTTTTATCGGGACATTTATTGTTAGCCAATGGGGATTTAAAATTTTGTTTCTACTAATGTTTATAATACAAATAACTGCCGCGCTTATTCAGACAAGATTATATTTTGCTATAAGAAAAAATAATTAAATTTCGTTTAGCTGCTAGACAAAGCCTTGATATTATAATTTGAAGCTCCTTTCATAAAAAATATATTTCAAAACATCGGTGGAGGAAAAATGGGAAAAAAGAAACCTAGCTTTATGGAATTCATGGATAAATTGATAATGATTCTTTCGGCCGCGGAATTCGGCAACAATAAAATTGTATGTAATACTTGCGGGAAAACTAGACCATCTTTTCATTCAATGGCTGTTCACGAAAGAACACATAAAAGACCAAAAACAACCAACAAAAAAAGTAAGGAGGCATTATGGAACAAAAATTCATAGAAAATCTGGATAAGGTTATAACAAAGTACCCATTACCAAGAGTTCATAAAGCCATTCTTTGCCTAATATTGGCTATGGCAAAAATTAGGCATAAATCTTATTATGCGTCTGAAATAGATGCTGCCGTAAGTCTGACTAAAATTCTAATATTTAGCATGATTTTTGAAAATGATGAGGTAGATTATAAACAATTAAAAAATGACACGGATAAAGTTTTTGGAATTATGCTTGTTCTGCCTGATCTTAAAAAAATCGAATTAATTACTAAATATTGCCAGGAAAAAATGCCGGCAGGAAACATTGACACCTTTGAAAAATTTTTGAACAAACGTTTTAATTAAAATGTTTATAAACTTTTGCATGGAGCGGATAAATCTGCTCCTTTTTTTATAAAAAATAAAGCGCCATTTTATGACGCTTTTATAATTTAGGGAGGGACCGGCGTGGTGAGGGTTTGCGTTTGGCAACAGCAATGCGGAAACAAAGCAGTAAAGTTCCGCTTAACCACACCGGTCCTAATTTTAGAAGAAGCTCTATAAGGCGCCTGTACCTGGGAAGGAATCCCATTGATAATTAAAAGTTCATCGCAATGACTTGAACTAATAGGCCGAAGGCTACGATTTCATTCTCCTTATAAAGCTTTTTGGGCGAGAAATTATGCCGAAGAAAATAGTATTTATGGGCTATATCTGCAACGAAATCCCGCGAAAAAATTAAAAGGACAATTTTTATATTGCCCTTTAATATATCAAATTTATAGAATTTGTCAATAATTAACTATTAACCAAAAAATTACACACATCACCATCTTGTATTATATAATCCTTGCCTTCAGTTTTAATCCAACCTAGTTCGCGCGCTTTAGCTTCGCTACCAGCTTCTATAAATTTTTGCCAATTAATAACTTCGGCACGAATAAACCCTTTGGTAAAATCAGTATGGATTACTCCGGCGGCTTGTGGCGCTTTAGAATTACGTTTAACGGTCCAGGCTCGAGTTTCGTCGGCTCCGGTAGTCAAAAAAGTAATTAAACCTAAAACTTCATAAGAGGCTTTAATTAATTTATCTAACCCACTTTGATCTAGGCCTAACTCTTTTATATATTCCGCTTGTTCGTCTTCATTTAAACCGGCGATTTCTTCTTCTAATTTAGCATTTATTTTAATTACTCCGCCGTCCCAATTATTAAAATTTTCTGTTGCGCCTTCCTGAATATTTACAGCGTAAATTATTGGCTTAACTGTTAATAATCCTAAATTTTTTACTTCTTTCTTTTCATCATCCGTAAATTCAAGCTCACGTGCGGCCTTACCAGCTTCAAGTTGTACTTTTAACTTTTCTAATAAACCTTTTAAAAAAATAGCTTCTTTATTACCGCTTTTAGCTTCTCGCGCAACTTTATCTAATCTTTTTTCAACCGTAGCCAAATCAGCAAAAATTAATTCAAGATTAATGGTCTCTCGGTCGCCTTCCGGATCAATTTTACCATTAACATGGACAATATTATCATCTTTAAATTCCCGTACCACTTCGCAGATAGCGTCACATTCGCGAATATGAGATAAAAATTGATTGCCCAAACCTTCGCCTTTAGACGCACCTTTAACCAAGCCGGCAATATCTACAAATTCAATATAAGTCGGAATAATTTTTTTTGGTTTTGAAATAGCCGCTAGCTTTTCCAATCTTTCGTCAGGAACTTTAACCACACCAACGTTAGGATCGATGGTGCAAAAAGGATAATTTGAAGCTTCAACTTTTTTCTTAGTTAAAGCGTTAAATAAAGTTGATTTACCTACATTAGGCAAACCAACAATACCAATTGATAAAGACATAAATATTATCTGTCATTCCCGCGCAGGCGGAAATCCACTACATTATTATTTACTTCTTGAATTTATCTGTCATTCCGGGCTTGACCCGGAATCCATTACCTTACTAAACTATCTTGAATTTAGCAGAGATTTAATAATTTTACAAATTAAATTTCATCTAAAAGTATAAACCACTAAAAGATGCCACCCACATCCAGTAAAGTTTTATCTAATAACAAAACAAAAACAGAGTTGTAAACTCTGTTCTCGATACTGCGGGCTAGTCGGGTTAAGTACCCAGCCATTACAATAATCTTAGAGCTTTAATTAGGTCTTGAACTAAAACGATTTTTAGGTTTCCGGGTCGGTGGCACAAACAAAAAAACAAAAAAATCCTGAATCAATTATTTTTCTGCAACTATCATTACGTCTAGATGATGTCTTTCATTAATCAATATATTTTTGAAACCAACACTTTTTAAAAAATTGGTTAAATCAGCTTCTCTCATGATTATATCCTCCCTATTATCATGTTCATAATGATCCATCCAACCCTGCCTGGTGACTTCATCCAAGCCAGCATTTTTAAAACTCTCTATTTGCCAATTATACTCCCGAATAAATTCTTCCGGATCATCTGGCATAACTTTATCGGCGCTTACAAATTTTCCACCGGGTTTTAAAACACGAAATATTTCTAATAATGTGTTTTCTCGGTAGTCACGAAAAAAATTATGCAATGTAAATCCGGTGGCTACCGAATCAACACTGTTATCAGGAAATGACTTCAAAAACTCCAACGCGCCGATTTCTTTAATTTCAATACGCCCATTATCTAAATATTCATGTAAATTTTTTTTTGCCTCTTCTACCATTTTTAATTCTTTATCAACGCTAATTAGCTTTATGCGTTGATCAGCCTCAAGAATTTGTTTAGACGTAAAACCGGTGCCCGTGCCCAATTCAACTACTTCCAATTTATCTTGCTTAATATTTTGAAAAATTTCTTTCAGCTTCTTTTTAATCAAGACTTGCATCTCTGTCTGATGTGGCATTGCTTTTTTAGTGGCCTCAAGAATTTTATCAGCATGTGCCGTATTAAATAAATCTTGTTCTTTTTGAACTTCTAAATTTTGTTCATTCATATTTTTTGGTTGATTTATTTTTGTCTTATAACTTATAATAGAATTTTAACACACAATTACTTAAAATATAAGACTTTTTTATTGCTTTTAATTTAACAAAAACACGGCTATTGGGTTGGGTTTTTGTTATATCATCGTTCAGGCGGAAGCACAGAGGCTCTCGAGTCTACACAATACTTTGTTTTAGATGCGGAGAGTTATCAACCTTATTAGAAATAAAAATTAGATTATTTTTTTAAAAGAAAACACAAACAAATAAACGGGAAATAAAGAGAAAAAAAGACTCATCAACCATCCCGCAGAAGAAAATTGAAATTTATTTATATATACTAACAATAAAACCGAAACAAAAATTAAAACTCCTCCTATAACTCTATTTCTTTTAAATTTCATTTTAAATAAAAATAAGCTAAAAACAAATAAAACAAAGGAAAAAAATAGTATAGCATAAACCGCTATAAAAGGCTGATAAAAAAAGTCTAAATTATATTCAGCAATACCAGTTCCCACGACAAAAAAAGTAAATAAAGCTATTAATAATAAAATTGATAGGCTAAAAAATAATAATAAAAAATTAATTAATTTTTCCATAAATTTTATAAATATTTTTACTAATTTATTTTATCATAACATATCACATTTGTTAAATAGCATGACAAAATTAATAGCCATTACCTTATGATAATGGCTATTTTTTTAAAAAGCTACTTTTTTGTCAATAATCTGACAAAGCAGAAAGGGATCTGAAAACATTTGGTATTTTTTCTTTTTTGAATTGAAATAATTTTTCAAATTCTTCATCAGTCAACACCCACGATGTTTTTTCGAAAGACCTTTGAGACTCAAAAGATAAGGAGGAAATATAATCTTCCTTAGTTATTTTTCCATCTTCTAGCAATTTATACAGAGATTTTATTGATTTTTCAAGGCTCTTTCTGTTCTCTATTATGCTTGATCTTTTTTCTTTCGGAAAATCTACTCCCAGGCTAAAATCAATGAAATTCTCAAAAAAATCAAAAGGGTCTTCCTTGTTTCCTTTTTTTAACCTTTCTTTCTTTTCACTGACCCATTCATAATTTTTTCTAGAATAAAAATTGCGCATCTGATATCCTTGGTAGACCGGCGCCGAATCTCCCAGAAAATCCTCGCTCTGCTTCGTTCTCAACCGCAGTTTTATCTTTCTCCCAACTAACACCGAAAGGCGGATTCGAAAGTACATAATCGAATTTCTGTCCATGGTGCTGATCATTAGATAATGTACTCGCCTTAGTATGTTCTTTGTCACCGCCCTTGATAGAGTCAATATCTTCACCCTTAAGCAACATATCTGCCTTGCAAATAGCATAGGTGGTAGCGTTGAGCTCTTGGCCATACAAAAATATCTTTGCCTCCTTATTAAAATGGGTTCGAATATAATCCTTACTCACCGTAAGCATACCGCCAGTTCCACAGGCAGGATCATAAATTTCTTTGATAACTCCCGGCTTGGCAAGCTCTTTCTCTTCACCCGTAAATAGTAAAGAGGTCATCAAACGAACTACATCGCGTGGCGTATAGTGCTCTCCGGCAGTTTCATTTGATTGTTCAGCAAAGCGGCGAATAAGATCCTCAAAAGCAAGTCCAATAACATGGTTTTCTACCTTGTCGGGGTGAAGATCTATTTTATTAAATTCTTTCAAAGCAAGATAAAGCAATTCTGACTCATGCAGTTTATCTAAGATTCGATCAAATTCAAACTTGGCAAAAATTTCTTTTACATTATCCGAAAAACCGTCAATGTATTTGCGCAAATTAGGCGCAGCCTGTGTTGGTGCTTCTATTAACTTTCTAAAAGTATAAGGAGAGGTGTTATAAAAATTATATTTGGTTGTGCGGAAAAGAATATTTAAGTTAGCAACCTTCCCGTCAAGTTCATTAAATCGTTCAAGCGTCTTTTGTTTGGTTGGCTCAAGAGCGTCGTCTAATCTTTTTAGAACAGTAAGCGGCAAGATAACATCCTGGTATTCATAAGCATGAAAAGTGCCATGCAAATGATTAGCAATATTCCAGATTGTATTTGATATTTCTCGGTAGTTTGTTGACATAGTTATATTTTATTAAAAGCTTTTTTTATAACTCCAGTCATCAACTTTCTTCTTTTCTGTAAAAATTCATCATAGCCAAGCTGATGAAAGTTATTAGGTATTGCATGCTGACTAAGCATTTCATTTAATTCATTATCAGCGAATCGTTTTTTCACCATCTCAAAATATTCGCTAGGATTAGCATCGCTTATATCAATATTGTCTTCAAATTCTAAAAATGTCAGATTAGCAATTTGATTTATTTTCGCTTTATCTTTGTTCTTATCAAATCCATATTTGGAAACAAGAAAGTTTCTTGGAAAAATATGATGTTTTTCAAGTCTCTTCTTTCTTATTTTAAGAGAAGGATCATAAAGATCGCCGACAAGTTTGCGAGAGAATAAAACCGGCGAACCAAGTTTATTGAGCGAGGCATAAAACGCATTAGCTTCCGGGCTCCGCGCTGAAGAGGTTTCCATTTGTCCGACAAGTGTAATATCCCAAAAATCGTTAGTAAGATTTTCGTTGATTATTTTTTCAAGACCGCCCACAAAATTATCGGCGCTAAATTCTTTTATTCTATTTAGATCTTTTTCGAAAGCTGTTTCTGGCGAAGACGAATATCTTCCAGTAAGTGACGCCATCACAAACCAACGCCCAATAATTCTTTGGAGTTCATGGCTTGCAGTGTTAAAACTTTCCTTACCGATAAGATAAAGAATATAACTATATAAGACAGCGCTTTTTGAAGATATCAGTTCCTCGTCTTTATATCCGCCACCAATTAA
This sequence comes from Patescibacteria group bacterium, assembly GCA_041653215.1. Taxonomy (GTDB): domain Bacteria; phylum Patescibacteriota; class Patescibacteriia; order Patescibacteriales; family GWC2-42-12; genus JACPHD01. The sequence continues at coordinate 9,165 of JBAZFW010000012.1, read as the reverse complement.
AACCTTTAAAAAACTTTGCCAATTTGTATTATCTAGTACTGTCAATAGATTATTTTTCAATTTTTCAAACTGTAAAGCCCTTAGATCCTTAGAAAATTCGCCTGTTTCCATATCTCTCCCGCGAATGATTGAATAAATATCTTTCATTTTGGCTCGATGGAATGTAAGGCCAACAAGTACACGCAACATATCGTCTGGGTCTGGTTTAATAAGATAGTTAAAAGATGAAAAACGAGTTTCTTTTTCTGGAACTTTTCTGGAATCAACACAAAATTGTTCAATTTCTTTTCTGCCCTCTTCCCAATAAACAGAAAGCAGAGTGAGAATAAAGTCTGCTTGAGTTAAAGATACGCCGGCACTATTTATGCGTACAAAAATATCAGAAACAATTTCTTCCTCCAGGTTAGGTGCAATTTCTAAAGCAGTGAGCGGATATTTATTGATGTTTATTAGCGATTGTATATTTGCTGAAATAATTTTTTCCTCGTCTCTAGTAATCTCTCTCTTCTCTTTTAATTGAGAAATGAATGAACTTATTATAGCGAAGTCTCCCTCACCGGACCAAAGAGAAGATAAATCAGCGATGTATTCAGGATCTCTATCTGTCGCCGCATCGCTAACTTTAAATGTTGCATCGATTGGTTTAAAAGCAATCTTGATTCTTCTTTTTTCATAATCAGGCGTCAATACTTCTTGATTTTTCATAACTGCAAATAGCGCGGTTAGCCTTTGTTGACCATCAATAATTAAAAATCGCGGCATCTTTCTTTTCTTTTCTTCAAAACCAATATTTTTATAATCACTCCTGTTGGCATTCTCCCAAAAAAGTAGATAACCGATAGGGTATCCTCGATAAATAGAATCAAATAAATCTCGAACCTTGGCAATTTTTTTATACCAAACAAATGGACGCTGAATATCAGGAAGAGCGATGTCGCCAATTTCAATATCATCAATTAATTTTCCGATAGTGTAGTCTGTTGTTTTAAATACTTGCGCCATATTTTTATTTAATTTAATTATTAGCTCGAAACTCTTATACCCGAACAAAAGATGAAATATATGCTTTTAATCTACCACTTTCCACCGCCTAAAGTCAAACCTAAAATAGCTAATACTTGCTATAAAATAAGCTGTTATATTAGAGATTAATCATTTATAATTCATCTCCGGTAAAATCATAAATAAATGATCTGCCGGCTAATATAATCTTTTCATTTTTCTCTAAGAATTTAAAGGCTCGAGCAAAGGTTAAATTATGCCGCTTCATAACTCCGGTTAAGCCTATACATAACGCCAATGGTATAGCATAACCATTAGTTCTAAAATGGTTATACCATTCGCCTACGGATTTATATTGTTCTAAATTTTGTACGATCATATATTTTATTTAACTAATAAAAAAACTCTGCCCCAAGAAAGGAAAGAGTTTTTATTTTTTGGAAATAAAAAATCGACCTTTATCTTTCCCTCTCGGGCTAGAATTAGCACCTAACCGGATGGATTGTTCCGGGGTTGCTGGCAGGTCATCGGGCTAGTTCCCTCGCTGCACTCTTGATAACTAAATTATTTAATTGTGATTATATTATAGCAAATGTATTAGAAAATACAAAAGCCCCGTGAAAACGGGGCCTTCGGGTCTGCCGATAATAAGTTTTAGATGCGGAGAGTTATCAACGCTATCTGAACTAATTATTAATAAAATTTACTTTCTAATGAAATCTTTATCCGAAATGCTGGCCGGAGTATTAAGTAAAACGTCTGGTATCATATCAACAAAAAATGCTCGCAATTTCTCAAGTGCATTAATGGATTCATTAAATCTTTCTTGAATTTTTTGTGCATAGTTCCAATTCGCACCCTCTTTTTCAGACCAGAGATAAAAAGCTGGTGCCATGGCATTATGGTAATACTGCATCCCCGACATCATAATTTCTCGAAGAGAATCTGGCATATTGTTAAATACGAATTCATCTACACTATTATTGCCTTCACCTGGATGCTGTGATATTTGTTTAACGATTGAACTTAAAATATTAGCGTCTTTTTTCCTTATAGCCTCTAGCGTTTTTCCTTGTGTATTCTTTAAATTTTTTAAACATCTATCAATTACTACCTGAGCATCGATAACCCAGGACATTTTAGGCATCATTAATAACTGGCGAGATAATTTTTCATCGTCTATAGCTTTTTTTGCTTTATCCAAGGATACACGAGCCAAATATGACTGATAAATAGCAAACCCCAGGGCTATAACTGTTGTTATAGTTGCTATTATATTAATATAATTTGTCGGTGCTACTTGAAATACTTTAAAACAGTCAAATTGATGCATTTCCTTATTTTTAAAATTTATACTAACCTACTTAATTTCTCCTACGCCAATTTTTCTAATGTCGGCATTAGTAATACCAAGTCCTAATTCTCGCATGACTTTAAAAGCGTCTGCTGGTCTATTCAGAAAATAACCCTTTAAATCCTTAGGATTAACATAATACGCTTCGCCATTTTTTTCAACATCTAATAATATTTTGCCAGATAGCTTAATGGAAAATTTTGAATTTAGATATTTTGCTAATTCACTATGTTTAATTCCTAATCCTAAATTTCTCATAATACTAAAAGCATCAGCCGGTCTGCCTAAATAATATTTTTTCTTATCATCAGGATAAACATACCAGCCCTCGCCATTTTTTTCTACTTGTAATAAAATATTACCATTCATTCTTTTTGACAAGTTATTATCTATTTTGGTTGTCAATTTTTTTTCTTCTGCTATAACTGTTTGACTTTCTGTTGCGGTTTTAATATTCGCCTCGTCTCCGGCAACAAATAAACCCAAAGAGCCAAGAGCGTTTAAATCAATATTGTCCAATATGGCCGAAACTCTTGAATAATTGTTATTGTTGCTATTATTGTTATAGGCCACTGAATTATTGAGCCAGCCATTAACTGTGTTCACTGATAATAGGTAGCCCATTGAATTTAAACTGCCTTTAATAACGGCGGTGGGGATACCAATGAATGCACCATTTTTTAAATAAGCGCCACCGCCAGAATTACCATGTTCAATAATAGCAGTAGTTTTTAGATAATCGCTGTCAACTCCGCTGAAATCACCGCTAGTGTAAGTTATTTTTGTGCCGAATTTTGCGGGATAACCATATGTAGTAAGTGTTTCACCTAATTTAATACTACTGCTATTACTTTGAGAAATATTAACTGAAGCTAGATTTATATTACTTGGATTTCTTAATTTTAAAACTGCCACATCCGAATTGCTGGACACTTTATAAATATCAGCAATTTGTCTGTCGCCAAAATACGGTTCATCGCCATAGCTATCTATAAAGCCGACCAAACAACCCGGCGTACCGTCTATTACATGTTTATTGGTTAATATGGTGCCTTTTGAATCAATTACGGTACCAGATCCTTGGCTCGCCATAGTGCTACTTACTGGACAAATAAGTTTAACGGTTGATTTTATTATTGTGTCTTGATTAACTATTCCTAAATCTTCTGTTGGCGATTGTTGTTTAGGTTGATTTGGTGCTTCGCAATATTGCGATGTTGCCGGTGCCGCTGTTTCGGCAGACGGGCAATCATAAGTTCTATTGCAACTTCTTGACTGAGTTCCCTGCGGTGAGCAATTTCCCCAATTACCGCATTCCCAAGTATCCACTGAACAAGCCGGAGTATAAGAACAGGATTGAGTCAATTTAGGCGATTCACCGCCCTCACAATTAGTCGGATATTTAGATGTTATACTTCTCGTTTGTTTTCCGTCTGACGCACATTCAGACCAACTGGAATAATATAATGAGATGCAAGTTGGAGTATAGACACAAGACTGTGAAATTTCTGGCGAAGAAACTCCGCCTTGGCAATTAGAAGTCTTACTACATGATCTTGTTTGCTTCCCGCCTGATGAACACGTGCTCCAATTTACACAAGACCAATCATCCGAAGTGCAAGACGGGATATAAGTGCATGATTGCGAAGTAACAGGCAATACCCCGCCTTCGCAGTAATCATTTGAGTTTCCACCTATTCCACCGTCATCAGACCTTGTGTTAAGGTGTTCTTTGTTACACAATCTAGTTTGCAGTCCATTCTGTGCACAGCCACTCCAGTCACCACATATCCACGAAGAAATTGTACAAACGGGAGCAAGAATATTTACATCAAATGATTTGCTTTGATAGCCATCGTTAATGTTACTACTTGCATAAAATACTTTTAAAGAATTTACGCCTATTTTAAAATAATTACTATTTATTGTTGATATGACTATTTTTGTGTCTGTCCAACTAATTAAAGGAAGCCATGAACCAAATCCGCTAGTACTTAAATTAGCAACTTTCCCTGGCCAATTAGAATTAATATCTTCGGAACCAGGCGTATTTGCAAAATTTCCAGTAATTTCTATCGGACCGCCAAGGGTAATGCTTGAGGGGTGCGAATCAACCTTTAGAGAAACTAATAATTGATCACATCTACTGCCAGAAGGATAAGTTCCATTATATGTATTAAGGTTCCCATTTTGACCAACCACCGTAACAGTTACCAGTCCTTCGACTGAAGACGGTACTTTTACTGAAATACCTAGCATCCCGCCATAAATAGTCTCGGTTGGTATATCATTTACTGATACCTTAACCTGTCCGTCTGTGCCAAAACCACTTTGGCAAGACATACTATTAATATCAAAACTTGTTATTTTTCCTGAGTTCCAAGTATTTATACTGCCAATCTTAAATGAGCAAGTTTCAGCATTCGCCGAGGTCGCTGAAAAAAGAATACCAATAGAAAACAAAAAAAGAAATAAATATTTTTTCATAAATTTGTTAGCACTACAGCGACGAGTGTCGCTATATAAAATTATTAATTATAATAAAAATCGGTTCGCGTATATACAAAAAGCTCCCCGCCAGAATGGCAATCTTGCGACTACCCGCGACTCTTTCGAGCCACGACCGACAAAGGTATGCTGAACGAGGAGTTCTTTACACCTTTGTCGGATTTTTGACCATATCTTATTACTAAGACTTAGGCCTGAATTGTACTTTCAATATATAATGAAATTAGCAAAATATCAAGCAGATTGCATTGAATCCGCAAATGTGCTATACTGCTTATAGCTCCGATTAAGATAAATAAAGAGTTTGTATCGGATTGGACAACCAGAGTTTGTTAGGGATTTTTCAACAAATCACAGCCCCTATTTTAGGGGTTTTTTGTTTTTTCGGGGGCTTTTTGATCAGTTGGCGGTAATGAATATTTTTTTGGCGGGTTGCCCGACCCGACAAAAAAATATTTCCCGCCACTCCAAAAAGCTGAAAAACAAAAGCCCTAATTCCTGCTAGTTTTAACATAATGAAAAACCATATGCCATACTTCAATACAAATAATGAAAAATTAGCGACAGGTTTTGTTAATCACATCAATAAAAAATTAGGCTACAATGGAGCCAAATTTTTTATCCGTGTTAAACCCGAGTTTATCGAAAAATACGGATTATACAGAACCGGCTTGAATGTCGGGCAAAGCATGAAGCTAAAAATTGAACCACTCGGCGGTATGTTTACCGAGGAAGAAATAATCGAACTGCTCAAAAATGATTAACTATTCTCTCCATATAACTGGATTATATGCACACATCTAACCGCAGAGGCGGTATGCTATTTTAATTATCCGTCTGCATATACGAAAAAAGGGAGCGATCCTGTTAAGACCGCTCCCATAAAAACCTAGTTGGTGGTTTTTTCTATCGGTTCGACCTGTTTCTCGTAGAAAAGATTGACCGTTTTTTGAAAAGTCCTGACCGTTTCTTTTTTGTCGTTTTTGACTTCAACAAAAGTATAGGATTTCAAGGCCTTTTCGCCCTTCTTCACCCGGTAGCCGTTATCGAGCCACCGCTTGAAAGTAAGGCAGTTCTCTTTGGGGTTGTAGCGGATAGATTCCTCCTCGCCCCAGCGTTCGGCAATCTGTTTTCTCACGACCGAATAAGTGTCGGCCGATCCTGTCCAGGTTGACTGTATGGTCATATGTTTAAAATTACGGCTAATGTATTAATCCGAGACTGACAACGCCGTATATATTGCCTATCTCGTGGGCTATAATCAGCGTCTGATAGCTTAATTTAGTCAAGGTGGAGATTAGCAAATACTACCTTGAAAAAATAAAAGCTGACGCTAAAATTAATAGCTCGAGATATGCAATCCCCGCATATCCGTTAGAAAATTTTGGCTTTGATTTTTTTGTTCATTCAAAATTAAAACACTATGGAAGTTTATGATTTCAAGCTGATTAAATCAGGCAAGGAAATTGAAGTTTATGAATATAGAGATAAAGAAATATTAAGAGGCTACAAACGAAAAGAGCGAAAGAATAACCAAGAAAAAATCTTTAAGGGCCAGCTGGACATAGACGAATGCCAAAAAGAATTAAAACGGCTTGAAGAATGGGATATTAGTTTTAAAATTAAAACTAAATTTTCCATTTCTAGGACCAGAACGAATATCCGCCGACTGGCGAACGCCAATCCGCAATTAAAAAAATTCTTAACCCTCACTTTTGCCGAAAGTGCGGCCGAACTAACCAAGGCCAATTATCTTTTTAATCAAGCGATGAAAAGGATAATTAGGCAAAAAAATTATTTTGAGTATATCGCCGTGGTTGAATTTCAAAAAGACATAGATTACCACGGCCGAAAAAAAGAAAAAGGCGGATCAGCTCATTATCATTTGCTTTGCAACTTGAAAATGCCCGAAACTAAAAACATCAAAGAATTGTTTGACTGGGAAAAATGGTTTGCCCTTAGGTTTTGGAAATACGGCTTTATCAAGATTAAAGATGTTCGGCAAATTTCTAATATGGGGGCGTATTTCTGCAAGTATCTGGGCAAAGATATGTTTGATAAGCGGATGTTCGGCAAAAAGAAATTCTTTTGTTCTCAAAAATTAAACAAGCCGGTTGAGCTGACCGGCTATGAAGCGATTAATTTTTATGACCGCTACCTTAGCGGACTAACACCCAGATTCGTTAAAACATTTTTTAGCGAATATGCCGGCAAGATTGATTATTCCGCCTACACCTTGCCCGAGGACATTTTTTTTGGCTTGAACCTAAACAATAATAACAATGCAATTCACCGACTCGCAGATCCGGGAGTTTCAGCGGTTGTATAAACAGGAATTTAATCAAAATATTAGCTATGACGAAGCCTATTCCCAGTTTACGGACTTAATGATATTGGGCGGAATAGTCTATAGCCCCATGACCAAACAAGATTTAATAACCCTTGAAAAATTAAAAAAGTATGGTACTATTTAGACACTTACCCGCCATAACTGAATAGGTCAAAGACTTTTTTTATTTCATCTCCCAAAAGGGGCAGTTCTGCCGATGAGATAGTCTTTGACTATTTATGTCGGGTAAGTCAGGACTGCTCCTTTTGTATTTAACAAACTAATATATTTAACTAAAATCTATATGGCTAAACCCAACCAAGAAAAAATTAAATACTTCGCCTATGTGCGAAAGTCCAGCGAGGGCGAGGAACGGCAAGCCCTGTCTATCGGCAGTCAAATCGACAAGGCCAAAGAAATTTTTGGCGATTTAGAAATAGTCGAGATACTGGAAGAAAGACACTCGGCTTTTAAGCCGTATAACCGCCCGGTATTCGCCAGCATGATCAGGCGAATACAAAAAGGCGAAGCCAGCGGAATCATCGCCTGGCACCCGGACAGATTAAGCCGAAACGAGATTGACGCCAGCACCATCACTTACTTGGTGCGGACAGGCGTCATTCATAATCTTAAATTCGGCTCCTACAATTTTGATAACAGCCCCGAGGGAATTATGATGTTGCAAATGGCTTTGAGCCAATCGCAATATTTCTCCTCTAAACTGGGCAAGGATGTTAAGCGAGGTTTAGAAAAAAAGTTTGAAATGGGCTGGCAACCCAATATGGCGCCGAACGGCTACAAAAACAAAATCGTTGAGGGCAAGGGCTATAGCATAATTGAAACGGATAAAAAAAGATTTAATTTGATGAGACGGGCTTTTGATTTAATGCTTTCGGGCAGTAAGAGCGTACCCGAAGTATTGGACAAGTTAAACAATGACTGGGGATTTAAAACCAGGGCCAGAAACGGCAAGCTAACCCGAAGCTCGCTTTATCGTATTTTTACCAATCTATTTTACGCTGGCATTATCAAATACAACGGCAAGCAGAAACAGGGCAATCATAAAGCTATGATCACTTTGGAAGAATACGACAAAATACAAATAATTTTAGGCCGTAAAGGCCAGCCGAGAAATAGAAAAAATGACTTTGCCTATACTGGCATTATAAAATGCGCCGTTTGCGGTTGCTCAATTTGTGCCGACATGAAACGCAAGACAATTAAAACAACGGGCAAACAGGCCGAATACACCTATTACCGCTGTACACATAAAAAACCCGCTCATCATTGCCGAGAGGGTGCGGTCGAAGTTAAGGAGCTGGAAAAACAGATTGACGGAGAGCTGGCTAAATACGAAATGAACAAACAATTTAAAAAATTGTTATTTATAACCGCCGAACGGGCTAAAAAAGACAGGCCGAACGATAACGAGGATATTATCAAAACGCTTGAAAAAAATATTGAACAGCTGAAAATCGAAAAAACCAATCTCACTAAATTGAGCTGTAAAAATTTAATTCCCGACGATGAATTCCAGGCCCAACGCAATGACTATGAAAAAGAAATTATGAGATTAAAACAATCGCTGGAAAAGATGAGAGAGGCTAACGACAAATTCGGGCGTATCATGGCCGAGATTGAGTTTGCTTTGATGTCCAGGGTTAAGTTTAATCGGGGCGACAAGGAAGCTAAAAAAGAAGTGCTTTTGCGAATCGGCTCGAACCGAGAAATAAAAGACAGAAAACTCATAATAACCCCTCATCAATGGCTGATTCCGATCACCGAAAAAATAAAACCGCTAGAGGCAAAATATCTCACGCTCGAACTGGATAAAACCCCTTTAAACACAAAACAAAACGAGGCTTATGCCTCGCTTTGTAGCGAACTGCGGGACGGACGGGACTCGGACCCGCGACCTCTGCCGTGACAGGGCAGCGCTCTAACCAACTTAGCTACCGTCCTAAAAATGTAG
>JBAZFW010000011.1:3566-35407 GCA_041653215.1 Patescibacteria group bacterium | reverse complement strand
ATTTTATAACTTCACAAACTTTACATATTTTATAAATTTAACAATTTCTTTATTTTATCCACTACCTCCGATGGCATAAAATGGGCTTTAATTAAATAATCAACCGCTCCCATTTTTAATCCTTTATCAATTTCATCTTTCTGACTTAAATTAGTTAAAAGTATTACTGGAATCTTGGCGGTTTTTGGATCAGCTTTTATTTCCCCTAAAACTTCAAAACCATTCATTTTAGGCAAAAGAACATCCAGAAGAATTATATCTGGCATTTCTTTTGCGGCCAAACGAACACCCTTATCTCCATCTTCAGCCATAATAACTTTAAAATTTTCTATTTCAAATTTAGTGGCATACATACTTAATAAAAATGAATCATCTTCAATTAAAAGAATTTTTATTTTATCTTTTGCCATATAGTTATTTAATAGATTATATTTTTGAAAGGTTAATTAAACGTGAATTGTTCTTAATACCTCTTCCATGGTAGTTAGACCCAATAAAGCCTTCATAATACCATCCTGTTTCATAGTAATAAAATTCTGATTTTTAACTAAATCATCAATCGTTAAATTAGCTTTATTATTAATAATAATTTCTTTTATTTTATCATTAACATCAAGTACTTCGGCTAAAGCAATTCTGCCAGCGTAACCAATACCGCCGCAATGAGTGCAGCCTTTGCCTTTATAAAATTTTAATTTTTTCAAATCAAAGTCAGGTATCATTTCTTTGAGCGCTGGTTGGGGCGTAATAGCTAATTCCTTTTTTATGTCATCCATAATATCATCTGGCAATTTTTGTTCTTCTTTGCAGTGTTCGCAAATTTTTCTGCCTAATCTTTGGGCTAATATACAATTTAAAGTAGAGCCCAAAAGAAAAGGCTCCACCGCCATATCTAAAAGCCTAGGGATAGCGCCTATAGCATCGTTAGTGTGTAAAGTTGATAAAACAAAATGGCCGGTTAAGCTGGCGTGAATAGCTAATTCAGCCGTTTCATTATCTCTAACTTCTCCAACCATTACAATATTCGGGTCTTGGCGCAAAAGAGAACGCAAGCCTGAAGCAAAAGTAAAACCAATTTCCGGTTTAACTTGCGACTGATTTACGCCTTGTATAAAATACTCAACCGGATCTTCTAGGGTAGAAATATTTATTCCCTCTTTATTTAAACCAGTTAAAATTGAAAATAAAGTAGTTGATTTACCTGAACCTGTTGGACCTGTTACTAAAAGCATTCCGTCAGTTTTCTTTAAGTTTGTTTTAATAATTTTAAGACCGCTGGCCATAAATCCAAGTTCTTCTAAAGTCGGCGCTCCCCTGCTTACATCTAAAATTCTCATTACTACCTTTTCTTCTTCTAGTAACGGCATAACGGAAATTCTTAAATCTATTTCTTTATCGTCAATATTTATTCTAATTCGGCCGTCTTGAGGCATTCTGGTTTCATCTAGCTTTAAATTGGCCAAAACTTTAATTCTGCTCACAATAGCTCCATGAACGCTTTTCGGCAGAACTAATGAATTATGTAAAATACCATCTATTCTATATCTTACCCGGCTTTCATTCTGCATTGGTTCAATGTGAATATCTGAAGCTCGACCCTCAACCGCATGTCTAATAATTACAGAAACTATTTTTGATACCGGGGCTGATTTAGTAATTTCTTCAACTTCTTTCTGCTCGTCCTTTCTTTTAGCGCGCTCTAAAGTTTCCTCTTCTTCTTTAGTTTTTAAGGCCTTAGAAACTTCTTTGCCTAAAGTTTTATAATATTTTAAAGTATTATTAAAACCTGGCAGTGAAATAAAAAAATAATCTGGCTGTAAATTTTGCTCTTTAGCTAAAAAATCTATAACTTCTATAGCTTTAAAGTTCCCCGGATCAACCATGCCAACTTTCATTTTTCCCTGAGCAACTTCAAAACAAATAATTTTATAATTTTCAGCTACTTCGGCTGGAATTAAATTTAATACTTGATCGGTAATTTTTACTCCTGCTAAATTTTTATAATTAAAATGATAAACTTTAGCTTTAAGTTCTGTGAAATCTTCAATATCAAATAAACCGCTTGCTATAAGCGTTTCTTCCGGCTTCTTCGCATATTCGGACAATTTCTGTAATTCAGACAACTTTTCGGTTGTTATTAATTTATTTTGAACTAATAAATTTATAAGTTCCTCTAACTTATTCATAATTAATTTGGATTAAAAGGATCTCTTTTACCAACTTCCGATTGAGTTTTTATAATAAACGTTGATTCTTGCAAATTTTTAAATTTATCGTTGGAAAAAATATCTAAATTAAAATCACTATTTTGCTTAAGTTTTTTCGCGGCTTTATTAAATTCATCCGCTTTTTGATTATTAGAAACTTCAATATTACCAGAATCACCCGATAGAATATTTGCGACATCGCTTGACGTAGCCGAAGTGTTTGGATTATTTATTTTATATTCAGTTAACTTTTTATTTTGGTATAACATAAACATCGTACCCAAAATCATAAAAATAATAACGGCAATATAAATTATTAATTTTTTTGTTGATATTTTTTTTAAAACTAACATAAATTTTGCAAAAATCAATTTTTATTGAAAATAATAACTATAAATAGTAAAAATCGCTTCTTTTTTATTAACATTAAAATTTACCGTAGCTATATCAAAAATTCGTAAATTATTTTCAAAAGTCTTAATTATATTTTTTAAAACCTGATAATTAACAGAACTTAATTTAACTTCTATTTTTATTGATCCAACTCCCTGAGGTGATTGATTAAAAATTCCGGCTAGCGACGCTTTGTCACTTTTAGTTTCTGACCTAGTATTAGTTTTACTACTAGTTTCTTGGGTTGAGGTTTGAATTGAATTTAAAATAACGCCATTTTTTGTAGCAATAGATTCAATCTCAGCGATTATTACGCTAGTATCTCTATTAGTTGGCAGCATGCTATTAATTTTAGACTTATCCTTATCGCTAATTAACTGGTATATTTCTTTTAAATCGCGGATGGAACTTAAATAATTAAATTTAGCCTCATATTCAACTTGCAAATTATTTTGGATTTCTTCATTTTCTTTATGAATTTGCTGATATTTAGGGTAAACGAAAATAAATAAACCAATTGACATAATAACTACGGCTAAAGCAAAAATTATAAAATTAAAATAATCCATTAAAAACAGATTGGTTCTAGCCTTAACCAATTTCATCTTGTCTTTGTTTTCTGCTTCGCCAGACGGCGAATTTTTTTTAATATCCATAATTATTAGACAATAAATCACTCAATAAAAATATTTTTTGCAATAGAAAAATTTAAAATGAATTTCACTAAAGATTTATTTTTTTCGTTGCCTGCGATCATTTCTCCTCCTTCGGCTAAAACGGCAGAAATTTTTGCGTTTTTCTTAAAAACATTAACCTGTTCGGCGATGCTACTATAATTAGTAGTCACAGCATCCATGGCATAATTACCGCTAGTATCACCTTCAAAATTTACAAAATAAACATCTTTTATAGTATTATCTTCTAAAAATTTAAAAAAGTTAGTCCAATAAATATGTTGATTAAAAATTTGGGAAACTATCTTAAGTTTGGCCTGAAAATCAATAATTTCTTTTAAATTAGATTCTTCCTTTTTAATATCCTGCTCAAGCTCAGAAAATTTTTGCAACTGAGCTAAATTTTTAGCCTGCTGGCTCTTCTGATAAAAAGTTAAACCATAATAAAAAATTACCACAACAAAAAGCGGCAACAGAATCGCACTTACTGTAACAAAAATTTTAGAGCGCCAATCAAAAAAAGTTACTAGCTCTCCTTTAATAAGGTTAGTTTCTATAACACGATATTTGGTTTCATCTTGTTTAACCTCCTCTAATTTTTCGGTTTTAATTTCTTTAATTTCTGGTTTATTTTCTTCTTTTTTTATAACTGGTTGCGCCAGCTCCGCTCTTTTTATTTCTGCTGGTTTTACTTCTTCAACTTTAATCGGCTCAACTATTTTAGGTTGTTCTTTTTTCTGGTCAATCGCAGGAATTTTTTTATCTTTAAGCAAATTATTAAATTTATTTAAAAGATTATTTTCTAATTTTACGGAAGAAGAAACGACTTTATTTTCAGCTGGTCTTATATTAAGCTGGCCTAGCTGATTTTTATGCTCTTTTTCCTTCTTAAAAACTTTCTGATAGTCAATTAAAATTTCTTTTGGCGCTGGTTGCTTTTTAAATTTTTCGACCAAAGTTGAGAAAAAACTTTTTTTGTTTTCTTTTACAAACGGTTTTGAATTTTCATGATGCTTAATTAAGCCTAAAATTTCTTCACGTGATTGCTTAATTTTGTTTTTATCTGGCGCCGCTATAGAGCTTTTATTATTTTGTTTTTTTAAAGACGAAAAAAAAGAAAAAGGAGAACTCTTGGAATTCTTTATCTCTTTTTCAGGGCTAGACCAAGCCAACTCCTCTTTATTATCTTTAGGCTTTTGATCGTTGCTGCGTTTTTGGTTGTTTAAAAAATTAATATCTGACATAGAAAATAAATACCAATTTTATAATTTTATAATTTTTTAAATAATACTTAAATTTCTAATTTTTAAATTATGTATAAAAGCAATAATTATTGTATAGGCGCTACTTCTCTGCCATTATTATAATAATTGTCTGGCGATGTTAAATCTTTGTCGTTTTTATTTCCTGAAAAATACATGGCAATCGAAATAATGATAATAAAAACTACAACCCCTATAATTATTTGCTTTAACTCTTCGTTCATATTATTTAATAATATTTCTTTAGATATTAAAAATTATTTAAAAATTAAAAATTGCAAAAATTTAAAAATTCACAATTATTATTCCATTTCTCTAAGCGCTAAACCAATCGCGATGGCCATGCGCGGAGCAATCTCGTCTAATAGTGGCTTTAAATCTAATGGATAAGAAACCGTTGACCAAGGATTGCCAGCCACTACATTTATATTTAAAATTTTTGATAAATAATCAGTAAAATTTATTAATAAGGCCGAGCCGCCGGTTAAAACGATTTTATCAACTTTTTTATTATTTTTATTTTCAAATAAATTTAAAGCGTATTTTATTTCATTAATTATCGGCGAAATACTTTCAATAATCGTTTGAGGTATAGCATTATCAGCCGAGGCGAATGAGCTTACGCCTAAATCATATTTAAATTGTTCTGCTCTTTCTAAACCAATATTTAAACTATGACTAATCGCTTGGGTAATCGTCCAACCGCCAATATCAATACTTCTATTTAGGGTTGGGATACTTTGATCAATAATTGCGAAACTAGTCGTTTTAGCGCCTATTTCAACCATCATTACTGTTGATTTATCATTGCCCAAAAGCGATCTAACCAAAGCAAAGGTTTCTGTTTCTAGACTTAATAAATTTATTTGGGCATGTTTAAAAACTTCAATATAGCGTTTAACTAAGGTTCGTGGAGCTCCGGTTAATAGAATTTTAATATTTTTATCTGATTTTTGATCCGGGCTTTCAATTTTTTTCCAGTCTAAAATCATTTCTTCTGGCGGTAAAGGAATAACCTTTTTAGCCTCCCAATTAATCGCCGACGGCAAGTCTTTTTTACTAACGCCAGTTAAATTTATAATTGAAGAAAAAACTGAAAAAGTCGGCAAGGCTGAAACAGCTTTGCGGCTAACCATGCCGGCGTTAGAACATATTTTATTTATAATGGCAGCTACTTTTTCCGGGCTAGCCTGATCTAAATCATCAAGGTTTTCACTAAAACCATAGCTGGCTAACATAGCCTTACCGCCTTGATTTTTTAATTCAACAATTTTAATACTTGAACTACCTATATCTATACCTAAATAGCTCTTATTAGAGGGAAATAAACTCATATAATAAAAATAAAATTTAATTTTGACACTAACCCCATTATATTATACAATTATATAATAATATGACCAAAGAATCAAAGGTTTGGCTGAATAACTTTTCATTATTATTATACCATAAAATTATAATTTAACAAAAACATCATCTTTAATATAAACTTCATGAATTTTTGGGAAAAGTACAAAAAAATTTTTATCGTAATTGGCTTTATTTTAATTGTTTTTATTTTAGGCTATCTGCTTTACGCGCTGTTTTTTAAAACAAGTCCAACTCCTACTACTCCTACTAAAGAAAAACCGATCGCAACTAGCACTCAAGGCGGTTTGCCAGTGGCGCAACCAGGCACTGGGCAAACCACGCCTTCCGGACAGCCAGTTGAAGGCCTGCCTGATGGTATCGGTCAGACAGCCCAAGGTAGCGCGGTGGCTTCTGGCGGTTTAACCCAAACCGCTGAATTAAATCAGGTACCAAGTTTAGCGGCGACTTTATCAACTAACGGCAACGATTTGCAATATTACAATAAACAAGACGGTAAATTTTATCGTATAAATAAAGATGGGCAGATTAGCTCGCTGTCTGACACGGTTTTTCACGACGTAGAAAAAATTATATGGTCACCAACTAAAAATAAAGCTATTTTAGAATATCCTGATCAGTCAAAAATTATTTACGATTTTAATAGTAACAAACAAATCAGCTTGCCTAAACATTGGGAGGATTTTGATTTTTCATCCGATGGTTCAAAAATTGTTTTAAAGAGTATGGCTGATGATACAAACAATCGCTGGTTAGCTGTTATTAACGACGAAGGCACCTCGGCGCAAAGAATAGCTGCTTTAGGAGATAAAGATGATACGGTCTACCCTTCTTGGTCGCCGAATAACCAAACCGTAGCTATGTATACTGAAGGAGTTGGTTATGACCAACAGAAAGTTTATTTTGTTGGCTTGAATAATGAAAATTTTAAAGCTTTAACGATTGAAGGTCGAGGTTTTGAGCCTAAATGGTCGCCTAAAGGCAATAATTTGCTTTATAGCGTTTATTCAAGCGATAGCGATTTAAAACCAGAACTTTGGATAGCTAACGCTCAGGGCGAAAGTATTGGCACGGGCAGAAATAAACTTGATATTCAAACTTGGGCAAATAAATGCGTTTTTTCGTCAGCAACCGAAATTTATTGCGCCGTACCTGAGAGCCTTGAAGAAGGCGCCGGACTTTTCCCCGACTTAGCTAAAAACACTAAAGATAATTTATATAAAATTGATACTCAAACTGGTTTAAAAAAATTAGTAGCCATACCGGAAGGCGATTTTACTATGTCTAATTTAGTGGTTTCTGATAATGGCTATTATCTCTACTTCACCGACGCTAATACGGAAAAAATAAATAAAATAAAATTAAAATAATTCTCTATAGATGACGAATAAAGTTCAAACAATTTATGTTTGTTCTGCCTGCGACGCCCAATCCCCGAAATGGAGTGGGCGTTGTTTAGAATGCGGCGGTTGGGGAACCTTACAAATGCAAACCGTTGATCAAAAAACTACTGATAAAATGGTGACGGTAAGTCCGGCTGAAATTATTGATTTAAAAAAAATAAATACTAAAGGCGAAACTGAACGCCTGATTACTAATATAAAAGAACTAGATAGAGTTTTAGGAGATGGCATTATGCCCGGCTCTCTTATACTTTTAGGCGGCGAACCAGGTATTGGCAAATCAACTTTAGTGGCCCAAACCGCCGATGCTATTAGCCGGAATAGCCAAGTAATTTACTGTAGCGGCGAAGAATCGGCCAACCAAATAAAAACCAGACTTGACCGCCTAAGTATTAAAGCTGATAATATAAAATTTTTAAATGAGACTAACGCGGAAAAAATTGTCGCTACCATTAAAGAACTTAAACCAGCTTTAGTTATAATTGATTCAATCCAAACTATTTATTCTTCTAGTATCGCCGGAGAGCCAGGAAATATAAATCAAATTCGCGGCGCGGCAGTTAACTTTTTAGAAGCGGCCAAAGCTAATAACATCGCCATTATTTTAATCGGGCATATTACTAAAGACGGTTCTTTGGCTGGGCCGAAATCGCTAGAGCATATTGTTGATACTGTGCTTTACTTAGAAGCTGAAACTAATCATGGCTATCGCATTTTACGCGCGGTTAAAAATCGCTTTGGTTCAATTAATGAAATCGGCGTTTTTGAAATGACTGCGATCGGCTTTAAAGAAATAACTAATCCTTCTTCAATTTTCATAGAGCCAAACCAAAATTTTACCGGCTCGGTAATAAGCTGCATTATGGAAGGCACGCGGCCATTTTTGATTGAAGTCCAGGCCTTAGTTACGAAAACAGTTTTCGGTTATCCTCAAAGAAAAGCTTCGGGTTTTGATTTAAATCGTTTGCAAGTTTTAATCGCGGTTTTAACTAAACGCGCTGGCTTAAATTTAAATAATCAAGACGTAATATTAAATGTTACCGGCGGCTTACGCGCAAGCGACCCGGGGCTTGATTTAGCGGTTTGCCTAGCTATAGCTTCTTCGCTTTTAAATCAGGTTGTAGGCAATAAAACTATAATACTAGGCGAAGTCGGACTAGGCGGAGAAATAAGGCAAATTAGCCGACTAGAACAAAGATTAAATGAAGCTGAAAAGTTAGGTTTTATTAAAGCCATTCTTCCGCAAAGCGATTATTCGTCTAAAAAAATAAAACTGACTAAAATAAAAAATTTAAGCGAGATTATAAAATATTTTACAAAAAATTAATCAACAAATATTTTTAAAATAAAAAGAAGGTTGACTTTTTTAGGGTCAACCTTTTAAATTTTTGCGCTTACGCCATTTTATATTTGGCAAGCGCGTTTTAATTTGCTGGTGAAATTTGTCATGCCGATTAAATCAGCAAAAATTCTTACTTGCTCCAGCTGTTTTTGTGTCTCGATGTCCGCATCGAGATTTACGAATTTCTTAGCCACACCCAGAACGAATGTATCGGCGTCCAGCTTACTGCCGGCAGAAAGTTTCGGAATATTCCAGCCAAACTTCCTACAACGTTCCATAAAGGAGTCGTAATTGACTACTACCTCTTGGCCATTAACCAAAAAAGTTGTGGCTCGAGGATCGTTGACTCCCAAACGGATGTTTGAAAGTGGGCAAACTGGACCGCTCGGTTTAAAAGTGTGCTTTTTACCATCTCCGCCACGACTGGTTATTTTTTTTTGTTGTTCTGTGTTTCTCCATCTTTTCGGGTAATTCATAAATCCTCCTAAACCCCTGAATCATTGAAGCCAGTGGCAGCGAACGCTTCCATTCGCCCGCCACCACCGACTCGCCGCTTATAGTCGTATAAAGCTCCGACTAAAACGGCCGAGAAACATGATATTCAGACAGAATCTTTATTGGTCTCTTTCAAGACACTTCTGTCTCAATCTCATGAACTCATTAAATTGTTTAAATCACCTGCGCAATTTTGCGCAATTCTTCTTCCGGGGGATGCTCTGTGAATAACGGCAGGGACACGGAATGCGGCCGATTGTCGGTCCCCCTTACAACGATAATTAACTTGGCGTCCTTATCACCGCCTTTGATTTGAACCGCTTCAGGTTTAACAACTTGGCCGGCAAATTTGTAAAGAGGCTTATTATAAATACTTTGCATAACCTCTTGGCCCAACTTAAATGTCCCCTCAATCTTTCCATTTCCGTTACCACTTTTACTACTTTCTGAATTTTCCATTTTTCAATTTCCTTTCAAAATTATTTTTTTACCCAAAAACTCAATTTTAAAGACCTATAATCCCCCCTTTCAATTTATTTAAAAACTTTTACCTTTTACCATACATTATTCAACCTATTTTGTCAAGCAAACTTAAAATAAATTACTATTTACTAATATTTTTAAGATCATCATGGAGCTCAGTATTTACATGCGAGCCTAGAAAATTTAGTGAAATTTTTATGCGAAAGCGAGGTTGGATAATTTATCTGTTTGAGCCGTATAGGCGAGTTATAAATTATCCCGAGCGAAGCATAAAAATTACCTAAATTTTCTCCAGCTCGCGATTTTTGCGCCGCTTTTTTAAAAAAGCGGCCCCGAGCGGAGCGAAAATTCCTAGCGGAGCGTCACGAATGGAAAACTGAAAAAATAGAACGGATAAATATTTGAATGTTTTACTAGAAAACCAAAGATTGCTTCGTCGTCGCTAACGCTCCTCGCTCGCAATGACAAAAAAATTATGGATCCCGGGTCAAGCCCGCAATGACAAAAATTCTGGATTCCGGCTCGTAGGCCGGAATGACAGATCAGACTTATTCTAAATGCATACCTTTCTCCCACTCCCCTAATTGCTCTTTTAGGGCCGGGTAGCCAGCCAAATTTGTATCCAATTCTAATAATTTTATGGCTTGCTCTCGTGCTTGCTTCATTAAGCTATAATCAAATAAAGACGCCATTTTCAACTCTAAAAAACCTTTCTGTTCTATACCGTAAACTTCTCCCGGACCCCTAAATTTTAAATCAACTTTTGCTAGCTCAAAACCGTTATTATATCTTACCAAAGCTTCTAATCTTTTTAAAGTTTTTTCCGAATCATTATCGGTAAATAAAAAACAATAAGACTGCTCAACGCTTCTGCCTACCCGACCGCGAAATTGATGAAGTTGCGCTAAACCAAAACGATCCGCTCCCTCAATCATCATTACGCTGGCATTAGGCACATCAACGCCAACTTCTACTACCGAGGTAGAAACTAAAATTTTTATTTTTTTGTCTAAAAATTCTTGCATAATCTTTTCTTTTTCCGCCGACTTCATCCGACCATGTAATTTTCCTATAGTTAAATCGGGAAAAATTATTTTGTCTAATTTTTTAAATTCTTCTTCAACTGATTTTACTCCTAGTCTATCCGATAAATCAATCAACGGACAAATTACAAAAACTTGCCTGCCCTGCCTAATCTGCTCGCGAATAAATTCATAAGCTTTAACGCGCTTACTTTCCGCAACAACTTTAGTAATAATCTTTTTTCTGTCTTTCGGCATCTGACTTATAACTGATAAGTCCAAATCGCCGTATAAAGCTAAAGCTAAACTTCTAGGAATGGGCGTTGCCGTCATGCTTAAAAAATGCGGTGTCAGATCACTGCCGGTTTTCTCTACTAAAATTTTTCTTTGTTCTACGCCAAAACGATGTTGTTCATCAATTATCACTAAGGCTAAATTTTTGAATTTTACCCTGTTAAATAGCTCGTCCCGTGGAATACGCTTCGTGTCCCGCAGGGATTCCGCAGGACGAGCTCCGGCTTCGCCGGATTTAACAGGGTGAATATCTTCTTGAATTAAGGCATGCGTGCCAATAATAATATCAGCATCATTTACTATATTCTTAACGATCTCTTTTTTATTAGAAATCTGCTTTTGGCTTCTTGTTACTAAGCCAACTTTTACATTAAAATCGGCTAAAAATTTACTAACCGTTTCATAATGCTGTCTGGCTAAAATTTCAGTAGGCACCATTAAAACCGCTTGCTTTTTATTTAACGCGGTATTTAACATAGCAATAATCGCTACCATTGTTTTACCGCTACCAACGTCGCCTTCTAAAAGTCTTGACATTGGCTTATTATTTTCTAAATCTTTTAAAATCTCCCAGGCCGCTTTTCTTTGCGCATCGGTTAATTTAAAAGGTAAACTGTCAACGAATTTTTTAGTTTCTTGCTCCTTAAATTTAATTATAGGCGCGCGGCTTAAACTTAAACTTTTTTTAACTAACTGCGACTGCAATTGAATTAAAAAAAGCTCATTAAACGCTAAGCGCTCGCGAGCCTTTTTTATATCTAAATTATCTTTAGGAAAATGAATTTTTTTAACAGCTTCGGATAAATTTATTAATTTAGCTGATTTTTTAACTTCGGTCGGCAACCAATCATTAATCTGCCCTGATAAATTTATTACCTGCTTAATTAAAAATCTTACTTGCTTATGAGTTATATTAGCGGTTAAATGATAATTAGGTACTAAACCTTGGGTATGTACGCCCTGACCAAAGGTTATTTTTTCATAAACCGGAGAATTCATAAGTAAACCGCCATAACTTTCTTCAACTTTACCGGCTAAAGATATTTTATCGCCAACATACAAATTTTTAGCAATAAACGGCTGATTAAACCAGACGACTTTCATAGTTTCCGTATTATCGCTAATTAAAGCTTCGGTAATATTCATTTTCCTTTTCCAGCTCCGTTTATTTTGAATCAGTTCAATTTGGCCGACTACATTAGCGCTAACGCCGGCTTGCAGTTTATCAATCGGCGTCAGTCTAGTAAAATCATCATATCTAAAAGGAAAATAAAATAATAGATCGCGCACGGTTTCAATGCCCAATTTTTTTAACTTTTTAGCTGTGCTCGCGCCAACTCGGTTAATATTTAAGATGTCGGTTCCGAGATTTAACATAATTACATTTTAACACAAAAAACAGCCCTAAGAAATCAGGGCTGTTTTTTTATATACCTACTATTTTTTTATCTCCTTCGTCTACCGAAACCGCCCGGTCTTGAACGCGGAGCGGCTCCCCGACCGAAACTCATAGTCCGACCATACCTTTTAAAAGTGGGTCTAGTATTGGCTTGCTCTAATTTAGCAAATTCAGTTAAAGTTAATTTTTTATTGATCAGTCTTTCAATACTTCTAATATCTTTCCATTGATCAGGCGTGGCAAAAGAAATCGCTTTGCCGGCTTTACCGGCTCTAGCGGTACGGCCGATGCGATGCACATAATCTTCTGAGTTATCCGGTAAATCAAAATTTACCACTAATTCAATGCCCGAGACATCAATGCCGCGCGCGGCGATATCAGTTGCCACTAAAATGCGATACTTTTTACTTTTAAAACCGGTCATTGATTCTTTGCGCTGGTTGAATGATAAATTAGAATGAATTTCGGCTACTTGATATTTCGCCTGTTTAAGATTATGAGCTAAATGTTTAGCGCCATGCTTAGTCCGAGTAAAAACCAGAACCGAACCTTTTTGCTCTTTTAAAATTCTTTCTAATTGCATATACTTATCACCTTTATTCATGACATACATTTCCTGATTAACGAACTCAACCGTAGTTCCTGGCGGAGCGACTTCAATATGAACCGGCATAACCATATGAGCGGCGGCTAGTCGTAAAATCGCCCTAGGCATGGTCGCGGAAAATAATAAAGTCTGGCGCTTTTTAGGAATCTGCTTAATAATTTCTTCAATCTGCGGAGCAAAACCCATATCAAACATCATATCAGCTTCATCTAAAACTAAAACTTTTATGTAATTAAGTTTTACCCAACCTCTTTTTAAGTGATCAATTAATCTGCCTGGAGTACATATAAAAATATGAGGATTTCTTTTAAGGCTCTGGACTTGGCTGCCAATAGCTTGACCGCCAATCAAAGCCGCAGTTCTTAAACCGAGTTTAGCGCCTAATTTTCTTAAATTTTCATCAACTTGCAAAGCTAATTCACGAGTTGGGAGTAATACTAAACCTTGCCCATGCTCAAGCATTAAACGCTCAATCATAGGAATGCCAAAAGCGAAGGTTTTACCAGTACCGGTTTGGGCTACGCCGATTAAATCTTGGCCAGATAAAGCTACTGGAATTGATTTTATTTGAATCGGTGTTGGCGTGTCTAATTTTAAGGTTGCAAGCACATTTAAAACAGAGGCGCTAACGCCCAATCCTTTAAAGTCCTTTTCAATTTGTTTAGTTGATAGAGGCATAAAAATAATTTGTTTTTTCTAAACGCGACAATGCTTTTCTATTTCGCGATCTAATAAGTAAAGCCTTTGCACTCCATTTTCCAGTACATAATAATGCTTTAAATAAAAAATTACTAAAATTAATAATAAACTATCGGCTATAAAAAAATATATACTGGGATAAAAAATGCTAGCTAAAAAAATAATTACAAAAAATAAAATACAAAATAAAGTCACTAATAAATGAATTAATCTTTCATGCTGTAAAAAATTAATTTGGACGCGATTATAAGCCAGCCATTTTATTAATTTATCCGTATTTTTTTCACTGGCTAAAATTTTCTCCATTAAACTTATATGTTCCAATAAATATTTTTCCATATAAATTATTTTTAAAAATAAAAGCGAGTATAAATTTTTGTGCACTCGACAGGAATCGCCCCGAGATAAACTCGGGGCGCCACGGGTTCATCCCGTGGCGAACCTTATTTTTTGTGCACTCGACAGGAATCGAACCTGTATTACAAGCTCCGCAAGCTTGCGTCCTATCCGTTGAACGACGAGTGCCCTACTTCGTTGAAACTTCGTAGGACGAGCATTTATGCATAAACATTTTAGTTTATACTGCTTGTCCTCCGGAGTTTTAACGTAGGAGGAAACGACGAGTGCCCTACTTTATATTAATACGGCACAGGAAATTATCCTGTGCCTGAAATAATTATTTATATTACAAACTATAATTTAAACATTTTGGCTAAAGCCTCGGATAAAGGCTGGTCGGTTCTTTCTAAGTCTTCAGGTAAATACTTTAACAGATTCTCCCGAATTGGCAAGGGGTTCATACTATTAAGAGGTATTGATAATCTTGGCCTAACCACATTTTTAAATTCAAAATACAAATTTTTTACATTTTCACGAGGCTTATAAACAATAGAAAAATCTTTTATAATATCATAAGTATGAAAGTTTTTACCAACAACTAAACCCTCATCAGTTATGCTAAAATCAATTTGCGCCGGCTCTTGACCGTCATGCATTATAATAACAAAAGCGCCAATTATAATTATGGCGGCAAACAAAAAATTACCGCTAAAAAATGAATAAATTAAAAATATTATACCAACTACAGCGGCAATAATATACCAATTTTTTTCCCGTTCATGCTTGTCGTATTCCGGTATTTTCCAGCTAGTAATTATTTTACCTAATTCATCGGATGAATTTTGTTTTTCTGGCATATATTTTTTGTTGACAAATTGTTGATTTTTTTATATATTTATTATAGCATAAATTAAATCAATTATCAACCATTAATTACCAATTACGAATAAAACGTTTAATTCGTAATTTTTAATTTGTAAACATGGAGAGGTGCCTGAGTGGCTGCCCCGGGATAAACCCGGGGTAAAATAGCAAAACCCTGTTAAGATGCTCGCCACGGGTTAATCCCGTGGTTGGGGTCTTAACGAGTTGATTATATGTATTATGTATATATTTTAAAAAGTATAAAAGATAAAAATTTTTATACTGGATATAGTGAAAATCTAAAAAGAAGACTAGAAGAACACAGTAGAGGTAAAGTTAAATCAACAAAGAATAGAAGACCACTACAATTAATCTGTTACGAGGCTTATTTAGATAAAGAAACTGCAGAAAAAAGAGAAAAATTTTTAAAAACAAGTGACGGTAAATTAGATGTTAATCGTAGATTAAAAAAGTATAAATAAAATTACGGAGAGGTGCCTGAGTGGCTGAAAGGGGCACCCTGCTAAGGTGTTGGGGCTTAACGGCTCTCGAGGGTTCGAATCCCTCCCTCTCCGCCATGAAATATTTTTATTCGGCTTTATACCGAATAAAAATATTTTAAGTTGAATGGGGATTCGAACGGGTAGAAGCGAGACAAGCTTTGAGCCGCAATTCCGGCGGCGAGAAGCGTAGTCAAGCGTCGATGAACGCGACCCAAGGGAGCGTTCAGCGCTACCCAGGGCAACGAAGCTCGAGCGGAAGCGAGAGCAAGGCGAAAATCCCGAACGTTAAAATTATATATGAAATATCAAGATAAAGTCTACGGAAATTTTAATATAACTGAGCCGGTAATTCTAGAACTGCTTAAATGTCCGGCACTTAAAAGATTAAAAGACATTGATCAAGGCGGCTACGGACCGCTATTTGCTAAGCCTTATAAACGCGTTGGTCAATACGGCCACAATCGTTTTACACATTCCGTCGGCGTTTATCTACTTTTAAAAAAATATGGCGCGCCGTTAGAGGAGCAAATCGCCGGCTTAATTCATGATGTTTCACATTCGGCGTTCTCGCATTGTATTGACTATATAGTGGACGGCGGTGACGGGAAAAAACAAAGTCATCAAGATAATTTACATGACAGTTTTGTTAAGAAAACAGATATTCCAAAAATATTAAAAAAATACGGTTTTAATTTAGAATATATTTTAGATGATAATAACTTTCCTTTGAAAGAGAATAAATCGCCAGATTTATGCGCAGATCGTGTTGACTTTTCTTTAAGAGATGCAATTACTTTTGAAGAAATTTCCCAAAAAGAAGCACAAGAGATATTAGATGGTTTAATAATAAAAAATAATAATTGGGTATTTAAAAATTTTAGACTAGCTGATAAATACGCAAAATTATATTTAAAAATCAATAAAATATATTATGCCGGCATAGCTTCGGCTACAATGTTTGCAACCGTTGGTAATTGTATAAAATATGCTCTGAAAAAAAGATATATTAAACCAAGTGATCTTTATACCACGGATAAAATTGTTATAGCAAAAATTAAAAAATATTTAAATAAAGATAAAAAATTTAATCTATTTTGGCGGCGCATGAATGATAAAAATAGTGTCAAAGAAAATGCTGCTAATTATGACAAACAAATATTCTGCAAATCAAGAATTGTTGATCCGTTGTTTATGAATAAAGGGAAAATTAAAAGGTTGTCGCAGGCAAAACCGAAATGGCGTAAAATAGTTAAGCAAGAATTAAGGCCAAAACAATATTTTTTAAAATATAATTATTAGGAGAGATGCCAGAGCGGTCGAATGGGACGGTCTTGAAAACCGTTAGGCCTTCACGGGTCTCTAGGGTTCGAATCCCTATCTCTCCGCAGTGAAACGAAGTGAATCGAGGAAGAGAAGCGAGCAAATTTTTTTGCTCGCGTTAGGATTCGAACGCCGGAGCGATGTGCGACGAGCTATTTGGCGAGGAGCACCGCGAGGCGGTGACTAGCCCGAGGAGGCGAAAGCCGACGAGAGGCAAAGGCGAATCCCTATCTCTCCGCATAATATAAAAAAACCGCTTATTAATTTTAATAAGCGGTTTTTTTATAAATTACTTTTTCTTTAAATTTTTTAAAATTTCTTCTTCTTCTTTGGTGAGCTGCCTTTCTGCTCGCGTCTTTTCTAATTTTTCAATTTGTTCATCAGCATCCTTTCTAAACAAAACAAAAGATTTATAAAGCTCATGATCAACTTCATAATCTTCTTTTTTTGCTTTCTTTCTAAAAATACAAAATTTATGCCAAATATACCAAAAAATAATAATTAAAAAAGTAACGAAAATTATAAACGATGACAACATTCCAAAAATATCCATGGCTAGTAAAATTTTTGATAATACATATCGTTTAACTGTAATAGAAACTTTTTTACTTGCTGCGCTTTTTATATTATTATCGCTAATAATTTCCGCCCAGACTTGATAAACACCATTTTTTAATTTATTATTAGCTATAAAAATAAAATTTCCTTCACAGTCGCTTTTTATAGTTGCCGTTATAACTTCTTCATCGTCCTTTTGCAAATAAACAATCACTTGTTGGCTCGGATAATTGCTCTTGCCTTTAACAATAAGAGTGTCGCCGCGAGATAAAATGCAATTATTTTTAACAAAAACTTGATCATTTTCAATTGTTGATATTTTATTATCTGCCTGAGCGCAGAAGTAACCTATAATTTCTGGTGCCACTGAAGCTTCTATAAAAAATTTGGCGCTATTCTTTATGGAATTACCGGCTTTATTAAAAGCGGTAACAAACAATTCATGTTCGCCCGCTCCGATTGCTGGCGTTACATATAATTCATCGGCCTTTTGGCGCCAAATTTCTTTTTCGCCATTATCAATTTTAATTTCATAATAATCAATGCCTGAAATAGTCTCTGAAGCTGCGAAGCTAAATTTAGCTTGCGGCAATATATTGCCCTCTTCTTTTACTTCAGTGATATTAAGATATTCGAGCGCTTTTTTGTCAATCTGAAATTTAAAATGGGAAACTTCTCCCCAGCCAGCGCTATTTTTTAAACGAAGGTGAAAATACCAAACTCCATCATCAACATTTTCAAAATCATAAGAATTAGAAAGCCCATCAGATTTTGTGCCGGGGTTAGTATCTGGGTTTTTATCAGCTAACACATTAATAGCGGTTATATCTTTAGACATTACCCATTCAAATTTTGGATTATTATTGTTATACCATTTGTTTTGATCAGGGTGAGTCGGAGAAGAAATTGTTACCGCCAAAGGCGTACCGGCTGTTTTCTTAGAGGTTGTATCTTCTTCTTTTGATTTAGTCGTTGCTGCGGTTATATTAATTGAAGCCTTCCCCAAGCCTGACAAAATATTCGTACCGGCTCCGTCATTGGCTAAAACTAAGGCGGATGAAATAGATAATGGCGCAGTGCCAACCGTTTTAGCTTTAAAATTTATAGTAATAATTTTTCCTGAAGCCCCAGAATATCCGGGGTTAAAAACCACGCCTTCAAAATTAATTGTGCCTTTTTCGTTTGAAAAAGATGGTTGTTGCACCCAAAGACTACAAATTGAACCGTTTTTTGAAATTGAAGAAACTTCTAATTTATCGGGCGGAAAAGAAATCACCGCCGAAGCTGCATTCATGGCTTGATCGGCGCTGCCAACATTTACATTTAAAGATACGTTGCCGCCGACTCCGCAAGAAGCCGAAGAAGGAGAAAAAAATAAAGTGGCGGCTTTAGCATTCGCTCCAAAACTAAAACAAACCAACAAAAAACTAATTACCGCCAATTTTCTTATAATTTTTTTGATTTTATCCTCCATATTTTTTTAAATACTAAAACCAAAATAAACAAAACTACTAATATAATTATAAACCAATTTACATAATTTTCATACCAGCTTAAAGAATTTTTTGGATGGAGCTTAGCGATTCTTTGATTGCCAGCTTTATCAACCGCTTTAACATAAATATAACTCTTTAAAAATTGATCTTTTAATAAATAAGGGCTATCGGCTTTAACCCAATCTTTATTTCTTAAAAATTCTAAGCCGAAAAAAACAAATTCTTTTGTTTCTCTAATTTCATAATAATCAATCCCCGAACCTTTATCCTGCGAAGCGAAGACTAAAAAGTATTGTCCATTAAAAATATTAGGATCATAGGCGACGGTCGGCGTAAATATTTCCGGAGCATTAATATCTTTTTTTTCTAAAACTTTTAACTGCGCTGGCGCCTGACTAGAAACAACTAATTTTATATCTAGAGCGGTCGAGCTAGCCGAAGTTCCTAAACCGTCATTAAGTAAAATTTTATAATTAGTAATTTTTAAAATTCCCTCGCCTTCGGCCTTAGTTTTAAAAGTTAAAGAAAAAATCAAGCCTTTATCTCCATTAAAACCCCCTGGTGTTATGCCGGAAAAAACTATTTTTCCATTTTCCTTAGCTTGCGGCTTTTCTAGCCAAAAATTTATAATTGAATTGCCGCTTTTTATTTCTTTTAATTCTAAAATAGCGACTGGAAAATTAATTATTCCTTCAACCGCATTAATTAATTCTCCGGCTGTATTAAGCGTTAATTGGACTTCAAATTCATCATTAAGCTGAATTTGCTTTTCCGCCGCGCCAAAAGACAGCTCAGCGGCAAAAACCGCCGTGGCAGAAAAAAATAAAAAACAAAAAGCCAAAAATATAATTATCTTATTTTTAATACTTAAATTCATATTTATAAAATACACAATTATTAAACTAACCAGTCCAATAAAACGCCATGATACTAAAATCAACTAAGTCAATTTTATTATCAGTATTAAGTCTTTCCCTTTCTATATTTTTAAAATCTTCGCTAAGAGTTTTTTTATACCAATACGCCGCAATAGAAAAATCAACTAAATTAACTTTACCATCACAATTTAAATCCGCTTTACTGCATTTTGGTTTTTCTAAAATAGTTTCTGCGCCAACGGCAAAACTAACCGCTTTACTAAAAGAACTTATTTCATTATTTAACGCAGCTTTTGATTTTGTGTTATGCTCGCCATTTTCAAGTACGGCGGTATCAAAATTATATAAATATACACCGCTAGTATCGGCTTTAGTTTTATTAAAAAACTCCTCATCCGAACTAACGGAAATAGTAATGTCGCTATTTGGAGCCGACTGGCCAAAAATCGCAATATTTTCTCCACGTTTAACTTGAGCTTTATCCACGGCGATAGTCGGCGCAAGAAAAATACCGCTGATTTGGTTGGTGGCGCCAGAGGTTACGCTAACCGAAAAGGTTAAAAGAGAAGAACGAACCCCCTTAGAATCTTCGGCATAAATAGAAAAAATATAATTTCCTCCAGCCAGACCGGAAAGGCTAATTTGAAAATTAGCATCAGTACCGGCTATGGTCGTCGCGGCGATTTGCGCGTCTTTTAAAAGTGTGACTGAACTTTTTGGATAAGCTCGACCGGAAAAAATAACGTTTGTTACCGTAGGAATAATTCCTGCCCCGCCCCCTCCTCCACCGCCCCCTCCGCACTGACCGCAATCAGACGGACAGCTACTACAACTTTCTGAACCATTACATATACCGTCTCCGCAAGAAGGAACTAACGAACAGCCGGAAGTATCATATTCGCAAGCCGGATCGCAAGTTAAAATTCCGCTTAAAAAACCTCGGCTGGAGCAGGTTGCTCCGCCGAGGTCATTATTATCGCATTCTTCACCGTATTCTTTTTCGTTATCGCCACAGACCGGAATATTAACGGTTATAGTAATCGCGCTACTATTATCAGCTGAAATATTATTTACTAAAACAAAAAGGCTAACGGCCGTAAAAACCGTTAAAAGTAAAATATAAATGATAAGATATTTTTTGTTCATTCATTATCTTTTCAAATTATTTCTTCTTAAGGCTAATGCCGAAGGAAACAAACCTGCTTAATATAATTAATAATAAAGCAGCTAAAACTACTCCGACAACCACATAACTCCAAGGCGCATAAATTTTCAAGAGTGAAATTGATCTAACATAAAGGCCGATAAACACATTGCCTGGAGCAACTGTAAAATATAATTTTGCCGCCGCGGCTACGCCTATGCTAGTGCCCTGGACATTAGCTGTTTGTACTGGTGCGCCCTGCAAGAAACAGAAATAATCTCCTGGTTTAGCGCCCATAATCGGCAAATTTAATTTCATTTGGACTATTTGCGTCTGACCTGGTTCTAAATAAAAATTAACCGGCTCAAAAGTAAACCACGATTTATCAGGCTTCATTTCCGTTTGTGTTTCGCGATATTGAAGACCAACCGTATAATTTGACGGCTCATCACCGGTATTAATAATTGTTAAAGGAGGTAAAGTATAAATCAATCCAGCTTTCATCGGCTGATCAACTTGAATTTTACCAGTGCCAACGCCAACGCCAATCTTTGCCGAAGCAATCATCGGTATAGTTAACAATATTATCCCGCAAAATAAAACAACAATTTTCTTCATAAAAATAAATGAATTATCTATGCAATAGAAATATTGCAAAAATAAAAGTTATTTAGCGGTTGCTAAAACAGTAACTACCGAGCTTTGTTGAACAAAAGAAGTAGGAGTCTGTGGGGTTGTAATTTCCAACTGAAAAGCGCATGTCCCTCCAGTCGCTAAAGCAGTATCAAGCACCGCAGTACTAGTTGTTAATGCGGTATAAGTTGCAGTATTAGTACAATCATTGTCGGTATCATTACAAAACTTATGCATATAATTATTGCCCGTATTGACCGTACCACTTAATGTCCAACCGGTCCCGCCAGTAGTATCTGCCCCACTAATATCAAGATCGGTGGAATTACCAGTAACAGTAGCGACTATTCCGTTGCTGCCCCATAATGGTAAAGTGCTGGAAGCTGCACCAGCTGCAACGGTTCCATAATCAAAAGATGTATTATTAATCGAAACCGAGGTATATAATACCGAAACCGTCGCAGTAACCGTACCTGAAGTCGCCGCTTGCGCTAATCCGGCAATCGACATACCGAATAAAGCAACTAACATAACAAAAGAAAGAATTTTTTTCATATTGTTTTTTTTATTATTAAATTATTTATTTTTTATTCCTAAAAAAATTAGCTAAATCAAATTTTGACTTATCCACATAGTTAATTATAGCACATTTTTTAAATATCGTAAATAATTTTTAAGGAGCCGAAGCCTGGATGGTAACTACGGAATTCTGTTGGCTAAAATCAGTCGGAATTGTCGGGGATGTAACTTGCAGCTGAAAAGCAACCGTTCCGCTTACAGCCACACTACTTTTAAGCAAGGCTGGGCTAGTCGTTAAAGCCGTATAACTTGTTGGCGGCGAAGTACAAACATTATCCGTATCATTACAAAATCTATGTATATAATTATTACCTGTTGTGTTGCCAGCCAAGGTCCAACCGCTGCCACTGCCGGTAGAATTAGCCCCATAAATATAAAAATCCGCAGTAACATTGCCATTGTTTGTGGCGACAATTCCGGCGCCGCTCCATAACGACAAGGTGCTAGAAGCAGTATTATAATTTATACTTCCATAATTAAAACTAGTAGGGCTAACTGATACGGAAACAACCGGCATAATTCTATAGCCTCGATCAGCGGTAGAGGTTTGACCAACCGCGCCGGTTGCGCTTAACATACATTGAAAATATCTTCCACTACCATCGGCAGGAGCGCCCGTATCGTT
Source organism: Patescibacteria group bacterium (assembly GCA_041653215.1). Classification (GTDB taxonomy): domain Bacteria; phylum Patescibacteriota; class Patescibacteriia; order Patescibacteriales; family GWC2-42-12; genus JACPHD01. The sequence goes on along the minus strand of JBAZFW010000011.1, from coordinate 12,820 downwards.
ATAGCTAGCAGTAGTTCCGCCACTAATACTTGAATAATCTGCATCGCTATCAGCAGCCGATCTTTGCCATTGATAATTCAAAGCGCCAACTCCTCTATACCCAGTGTCTGTAGAACTATCAGCACTATTGCCAGTGGCATTAGAAGCCACAACTTTATAGGTATGAGTAGTGCCATTATTGGCTGATGCGCCAGATAAACTTAATGAAACATAATTAAGATTAGTGCCATCACTAGCGCTAGCCGTTCCCGGCGTAATAGTAGGAGCGCTCGCCCCTGTATCATCAAATGTTGCCACATCTCCAACTGAGCCTAAATCGGTTGAATCTCGCCATACATGATAATCGGTTGCTCCGGTAGACTTTGTCCAAGTTATTGTTACTTGATTAGTATATGAACCGTCTGTTGCCGAGACGTTTGTCGGAGCGGCCGGTTTAGTTAAAATAGTAACCTCACTGCCATAGCCCGTCCCCGCCGCATTAGTCGCGTAGGCTTTTATATAATATGTCGTGCCAGGAGATAAACCGGTCATAGAAGCTGTAAAAGCGCCTGTGCCTCCGCTACCTGAACCAGCCGCTACACTATCAGATATCGTACAACCTGATGAAGTTTTATAGCAGACACCCCAAGCGCTGGCGTTAACGCCGCCAGTGGAAGTTATAGTGCCGTTACCAGTCGCCGTAGTTGATTGAACGTTTGACCCGGCCTGAGTAGTAACGGTTGGAGCAATCATTCTATAACCTGTATCAACGGTTGATGTTTGATTAACCGCTCCGACAGCACTTAAAACACAATGATAAGAGACTGTTTCTCCGTTAGCCGGAGCTCCCGTATCGTTATAGCTAGCAGTGGTACCGATATTGGAAAAAGCGCTTTCCATCATTTCCATTTCGCCGACAACCACATAAGACGATGGCGCTGTAAAATTTATTCTATAATATGAATATGGCGTAGTGTTACTAATAGGATATATCTTTTTTTCATTCCCGGCGAAAGATTGACCTGTAATCGTGTCTAAAGTTGTCCAATCAGTACCATTATTACTTCCGTTAAAAGTCCATGCTTCTGGACCCCATAAAGTTGTATGATTTCTTGAAAGTATAGTATATTGCTTTATTGTTTTTGTGGTGGGAAATTGATATTGCAACCAATGAGGCGCGGTATCTTGTGAGTGCCAAACAGGATATTCTCCACTATTTTCATCATCAAAAGCGTGCCACGGTTGAGACTGATCAGCATCACCAAGAACTGTATCAGCACTAGCCAACCCGCTTGGAGTAGAATTAGAGGTCATATCTGGAATTATATCAAACGTTACTCTTTGCCATTGATAAGTTAAAGTTCCGGCAATCCGTTTACCACTTGCAGCCGAGCTTGCGGAACTATCACCAACCGTATTAGTTGCTTTAACTGTATAATTATGTGCTGTTCCGTCATTTGTACTTGTTCCTGATAATGATAATGCAACATATTCTGCACTCGTTCCGTCAGAAGCAACGGAAGAACCTGCTGTAATTGAAGGGGCGCCCGCACCTGTATCGTCATAAGTTGCAACGTCCCCCAATGTGCCAACTAATGTCTCGTCCCGATAAACTTTATATCCGGTAGCACCTCTTGATTTCGTCCAAGTAACTGTAACCTTGTCAGATAAATTTGTAGTTGCAGCAACATTTGTCGGGGCATCTGGAACCGAAGGAGTATAGGTAACAACAACGTAAACTTGGTAATGCCTTCCCCAATAACTTGTGCTCGCAGATTTAATAGAAATTCCAGCAGCCAAAGAGTCAATATTAGCCCAAGTCCAATTACCACCGCCTGGGTTTGTTGCCCAATCTACATATTGAAGCTCTCCACCATACGTTAATGTATATTCATTTCCATAATAAACGGTGGCTCCAGGACGAATAGCTATCTTGTATTTGGTAGAAGAGAAAATAGATTGTCGTCCAGCATAAGCATATACACGAACATTTGTAATTTCGCCAATTTCTGAAACTGGATCAGGAAATCCATATAAGTTTAGCTTATAAGTTGTAGACTTTGTTTCGCAATAGTCACTAGTGGATAATGTTTCTTCATCAACCAAGACATAAGAATAACCAGCAGTTGAAGGAGTCTGTTCTATTAAAACATCACTGGTTGGTCTAAGTGTTGTCCCAGCGGCTTGTGCCTGCTTAACTTCTGGGAGAAATAAAAAATTTTTACTTATTTTTAATAAAGCTTGATCATTAAAAATTACCGGCGGATAATTAAAAATCCAACTAAAAACCATGATAAAAATAAGTAAATAATTTACTATTTTATTTTTTGTTATTTTGCTTAAATAGCTCATAAAATAACTAAAAAAAACCTTATAATTCTATTGTATATTTTAGCATATTTAGAGATAAATTGGCAATAAAAATAATTTAAAAAAATAAATAAAAATTATTTATTGCGTCTTATCCCTTAGCTAAAACTAGCCCCCAAACTTCACCGGCGCCGTTAGCTTTTAAAACTTTGGCGCACTCGTTTAAAGTAGCGCCGGTAGTAACTACATCATCAACTAAAATGATGTTTTTCTTATTTAAATTTTCGCCTTGCCAGCTAAAACATCCTTTAATATTTTCCAATCGATGAATTTCGTTAAGCTTGGCCTGAGGCTTTTTATGCTTAATTCTAATTAAATTTTTATTATCTAATTTTAATTTATATTTTTCAGCTATTTTCTGTGCTAACAATTCAGCTTGATTAAAGCCACGCCAATTCAAGCGTTTTTTAGAAAGCGGCACAGGCATAACTAAATTTTCGTTAAAATTTAAAATTATGACCGGTAATTTTTTCGCATGATTTAAAGTTCGCCAATCAATGCCTTCGGCCAAGCCTAATTTAAAGACCTGGCGTTGTTCCAATATTTTATCAAGGCAAATAACCATTAATTTACTCAGAGTTTCAGTTAATCCACTAATAAAACGATACTTTAAACTTTTAATAGCTTGGTTAATTAGAGCTTCGTCATAAAGCGCTGCGATCCAAACTCCATCTAAATCATAAATAATCTTACATGGCGCGCAAAAATCACCTAAATCATTTTCTTTTTTACAATGCAGGCAATATTGTCTTGGTTTCAATTTTATTTCTTTATAACATTCATCGCATAACCACTCGCCTTCGCGGCCGCAACCTAAACAATCAATCGGAAAAATTAAGTCTAAAAAAAATAACCAGACATTTTTGGTTATTTTACATATTTTATTAATCATACAAATCATTAAATAAAATTTTTATGGCCGTAGGGCTTCGCCCGCTATAAAATTTTATTTAATACATTATATTTTTGGAAAATATTAAAAACCTTTTTTGAAAAGGTTTTTAAATAATTTTATCTAGCTTGCCACTCAACGCTATCAACCCGCCAAACCCCTTGTTCGCGGATATATTTTATTAAAATATCTTGATAAAAAGTTAAACTATTGCCTGACGTGCCGGATGATTCGCGTCTTTGAGTTTTAACTAAAATTTCAGCTTGGCCAATATCTGAATCAAATTTTTTCGCTTGCCCAGAAAGCGCTTTTGTTATAATGCCATAATAAATTGTCGTTTGTGTTTTTTTAACTCTAGCATCGCTAATATAATTTTCCGCCCACTCTTTCATTTTTTCAGTCATAAAAATCTGCAAATCGCGGATATTGCCATAATCTGATTGATTGGAAAAACTACCAAATCTTTCAGCAAAAGCCGAGGCCATTCTAACTAAATCATCGGCTTGAATTTCAGCTTTTTTTACTTGAGTAATTGTTTGGCTAGTTGATGTCGCTTTATCTGTTTGTCCGGATGTTGGCTGAAGCGTTGTGTTCTGCTGCCCGGCTGCTGGTTGTTCGACTATCGGCTCCTCGGTAGAATTAGAAAATTTATAAAAAAAGATAACATAAACAATCCCAGCTATTATAGCTAAAGCGACGATCACGATAATTATGCCTAAAATTCTTTTATTCATTTACCCTGTTAAAATAAAATTTGAATCTCTTTAATAGAGAAACAACTTATTTTAATTAATTTTATATTTTTTACCCTATTTTTTCAAGCCTGCTATTCTCAAGCTCAAATCTTAATTTTTAAATTTTATAAAATTTAAAAATTATTTAACAGGGCAAATTTCTATTTATAATAATTCTTCGCCGCCTTCCGGGTTGCCTTCTCCCCCGTTATTCAACATATTTGAAGCAAACTCTTTCTTCTCTTGTTCAATTTCTAAAAGTTGACGCGGATCAGAAGTAATTAATTGATCTTCAGTGTATGACGCCACAACTTTAATCGCCACATGCTTTGAACCGGCAAAAAATATACCCTCGCCTACGCCGCACTCTAAAAGTAAATATTTTTCACCTTCAGTTAAAACAAAAGTCTTCTGCACTAAACCGATAGAGGCCGGCGACTGTTTTAGAAGAAGCTGCAAGGCCGAGTTATTAACAATCGCTTGGCCATAAGGCGAAGTTAAAAAGTCATTAACGTCCTGAGTAATAGTAGTTACACCAAGATAATATTTACGACAACGCTTAACTAGCGCATAAATAAATTTAGCGCTATCCTCATGCTGCATTAGCCACCAAGCTTCATCAATTACTAAAATTCTTTTTTTCATCTCCGAACGCACTACGTTCCAAATATAATTAACTACCGTATAAATCGCGATTGGTCTAAGTTCGTCTTCAAGATCGCGCACAGAAAAACAAACTAGCTGGTTATCCATTTGCACATTGGTCGGGCTGTTAAACAAACCAGAGAAAGTGCCTTGAGTATATTTTTTAAGCCTTAAAGCTAAGCCGGCTCCGCCCTCCATGCCTTCTAAAATATCTTCTAAATCCTGCATAATCGGCGCTTCAACTTTAGACAAATCAGCATCCGGATTTATATCTTTTTTAGCATAAGTTTCTAATAATGCCCGATCAATAATAGAATCTTCTTCATGAGTTAAATTACCTAACATTAGTCTAATTAAACCTTTAACCGTTATGACGCCGCTTCTGATAATATCTTCAGCTTTTGATTCTCCGGAAACTGAACGCGGTAAATCAAACGGATTAATTTTATTTTCACTAGCCAAAGAAATATTAATGTAAGTTCCGCCGACCGCTTCAGCTAGATGTTTATATTCATTTTCTGGGTCGATAATAATTACTTCTGCCCCCATCATTAAACTACGCAGAACTTCAAGTTTAATAGCATAACTTTTACCAGCGCCAGAAGTAGCGAAAACTACGCTGTTGGCATTTTGCAAACTAAAACGATCAAATAAAATTAAACTATTATTATGACGATTAATGCCGTAAAGAATGCCGCTGTCAGAAGTAAGTTCTGAGGAAATAAAAGGAAACGAAGAAGCTACCGGCGAAGAATTCATGTTAAAAGCGATATATAATTCATCATTAGCTAAAGGTAAGGTAGAATTAAAACCTTGCTCGGCTTGATAAAAAACCCTTTTAGAATAAACTAGACGCGAACCAAAAATATTTTCTATTTCCTCGGATAATTTATCAAGTTCCTGTTTACTATTAGCATAAAGCGTTACATACAAAGCAAATTGAAAAAATTTCTCTATGCCTTGAGTTAAAGCGTCGCGCAAAGCTTCAATATCGCGTAAAGCCGTTTCACGCAACGGATCGCGCGCCGCGCCTTTTTCTGCGTCAGAAATAATTTGCGCTTCTAAATTACCAACTTTCTTTTTAAGCTGATTTAAAACCACCGCGCTTTCTACTGGATAGAAAAACATGGAAATATCAAAGGTAGAATTTAAATTTATAATCGGCGCAAACCAACCAACGCTAATATAGCGCGGATAATTAATAACAAAAATAGTTCTAACAAATTTAGAACCGAGCTTTAAAAAATCAGAACTTACTTCGATTGAAGCCGGAGCGATTAAATCTTTAATAGAAAGCGCGCCTCGACGGTAAGATTTTTCTTCCTCGATTAATTCCCGAGTTAAAGAAGGCGCTTCTTCGACCTGTTTAACTTTTTCATTTTGCGCTAAAGCCTTCTCTTTAAGCTCCATTTCTTCTTGTTTTTTTATTTGGCCTGGATTAAACATACTAATTTATTATGGCAATCTTAAATCTTTTGTTTCAGCTAATTTTTGATTAGCCGAAGTTTCTGGATTATAGGTATTATAAAATAATTCAATTAAACTCTGGGTATCTAACGGTACGGCATTCACGCCCATAGAGGCTAAACCGCCAATAACATTCTCCACTCGCCTATTTAATTCAGATCTTCTTCTTAAAAATCTTTCTTCTTTCATTTTTATAATAGAAGCCGGCTTTAAAGATTCGAGCAGCCTAGTAAAAAAACCTTTTTGCTTATCAGACAAAGGATTATAGGAAACAACTATGTAAAATTTCTTATTCATAATTTTTCCCAAAGAAATCAACTCGTTAACATATTGCAGATATTCGGTGGTTTGCATTTTTAAAAGTTCATTAGTCTGTTCTTTTTCCTTTTGTTTTAAAAAGGCTAAATAATTATCAATATTAAGTTCGCGCGATTGAATCACAATTTGTAAAGGAAAATCAATATTATTTAAAAAACCCACATAAGCAGAAATAATAGCGTTTTGCTCATCTTCACTTTTTAAAGCAAAGTTTATACTGGAAACTAGAAGTACTGAACGCAAAGTACCATCGCGCATAATTATAGTATCTTCGCGAAATTCAGCGATATCTAAATATTGCTGGGTTGAATTGGTAATTTTATTTCTGTTTAATTTATTTGCCATAATATGTTAATTATCTACCCGCGGTTTTAATTTCCACTTCGTCATTATCGCCTCGATAAGCCCCTTTAGTATCAACGATTAATGATAACTCGGCTAAATGAGAAGTACTAAAATGTTTCTCTGCAACCACCGAAGCGACTGGGGCGATAAGACTATCTTCAACTCCATAATCATCAAGCGCGGCCATAAAATTTTTATACCAAACTCTTAATTTCGGCCTTCTAAGAGTCTGAAATAAATTTAAAACAAAATAATGGAAAGGTCGCCCGTTTATTTTAAGAAAAGCAAAAATACCGGTAATTGCAAAAACTAATAAGCCAGCAGTTACAAATAAAGAAAAATCAAATATTTTGTAAAAAATAGCAATAATTAAAAAGCCGACCAGCATAATAATAAATTGCCTAGTAGTTATCGGGCCGATAATTTTATCCTCTACATCAATAAATTGTGGCACTACAAATTGCTGCATAAACCCCCACACTTAATGTTAATTAAATTTACTTATCCCACACCCAGACTTAAGTGTGGGGGTAAATTAAAAGCGTAAACTTTTATTTAAGTCCATAATTGCTTTAAATTCTTCGGTGGTTAAATATTCTTGATTATTCATCTTTCTCTCTTCTATTATAACATCAACCGGCCTGTTACTGCTAATACTTGAACGGCCAATTTCTAAATATAATTTATAAATTGGACTTTGCCGCCACAACTTAATTCCTTCAAGTTTTTTACCATAATCCTCTTCTAACAAGTCAATTTTATTTTTAATTTTAGCGGAAGCGTTTAGTGAGTCTCTGTCTAATCTGCGAAAATTAATTAAATCCATGTATCTAATTTCATCCAAAGGCCCCATAACCCGTGGCACATATTTAACATCTTCAATTTTAACTTTTGGGCTCTGGCTTAAATTCTCGGCCTCAAATCTTCGCTTAATTAAAGGCATAATATGATCATTGTCTGGTTCTGATTGAATTGGAATTGCTTTGGGTTGAACTTTTTTAGGCGTAGGAGTAATTTTTTCTTGAACCTTGGGCTTTTCCGTCTTCGCGACCACGGCCGATGGAGTTAAAGGAGCTAGTTCATGACTGGTGTCCAACTTCTTTAAATCATTTTTTATTTTTTCACTTCTTTCGGCTAATTTAGAAAAATCATAAGCCGCGTCTCTAACAATTTCACGTTTTTTTAAAAAATCAGTTTTTTCCGCTTCTGAAAATTTTACTGTTGGCAATGGTTCAAGCGGTTTATCAGATTTTGAATTTAAAACTTTATCGGCGAGCGTTATGGCTTTTTCCGCCGAAGCTTCATCAAAACTTAGTCCACCGTTTAAAAACGGTTTCATTAAAGCCACTTTAGTATCAAGCTTGTCTCTAATACCGCGTAGATAAGTTTTTAAAATTTTTGAAAATCTATCAGCTAAATCAGCTGAGCCAAAATTAATTTCCGCTCGGCTAGTTATCTCTTTTAACTTTTCGTCAATCGCCTCTGCGCTAAGACTAGAGTTTTCAGCAACAATAATTTTTTGAGTTAAATTTCTAATTTCTTCTTCATCGTCAGGAGAAAAGAAAAAACTTGATCCCTTAACCTTGGGTTCGCTTATCGGCGATTCCGAAAACGCTTCAGACGATTTTGTTGAGTTAGCCGAAAAATAATATCCTAACTTAGAAAAAATTGTTTCTTTTAATTCGAGAGTCAGTCCATTAGCCTGTTCTTTTGATAATTTTTCTTTTAATAAATAATCAGGCAGATCATTAAGCGAAAGATCCTTAACCATTACTTTCATAATTAAAGCAGCTAGAGAAACATTATACTTTTTCTCTAACTCTTCAATTTTATCCATCGCCTGACCATCGGAGACTTTTCGTCTTAATTCGGTTGGCAGATTATTAAATTTTTGTAAATACTCAAGCATGGGTCGAGGAATTACGAATTACGAATTAAAAATTACGAATTTAAAACTCCTAATTCTTGTTTCCTAATTCCTAATTGCCTCATCTAATTTTATTAAATCTTTTTCCATTTGTCTTTTTAATTCTTCGGCGCTGGCAAATTTTTTTATTTCTCTAATTTTTTTAATTTCTTTTATGTTTACTATTTCATTAGACATTTCCGCAATAAAATCTTTTATATATAGTTCTAAAGAAGCCGGTTCGTTAAAAGTCTCTTTTTGACCATAGTGGAGTAGCCCTTTATATATTTTACCATTAATTTCACTTTCTACTAAATAGACGCCATAATTTATATCAATTTGTTCATTGTCTAAATTAATTGTTGGAAAACCTAGGCGAGCCCCCCTGCCCAAACCGCTTCTAATATTAGCCTTAAATTCAAACTTAGGCGATTCCTCTCCGACTACAATCTTTAAAAAGGCTATGACTAAAACTATACTAGCGACTATTTGAATAGGACTTAAAACATTATGATTAATAAAATAATCTAAAATTATAGCGGAAAACGGCCAAAACAATTCTAAAATTGTCGAGGCCGAAGCCGTAACTCTTTTTAAA
>JBAZFW010000011.1:0-3556 GCA_041653215.1 Patescibacteria group bacterium | reverse complement strand
TAAACCATAATAATAAATGAACATGGCCGTAGCGCCACTAGTAAAAACAATCACAGCTAAATACCCCCAGTGCATCGGAGTAACGACCGAAATTTTAAACAAATCACCAATTAATAAAGCATAAACTAAAACCAAAAAACTAGTAATGCCAAACCTTAAAGCCGCGGTTGATTTAAAATCAAGATGATTAACGATTCGTTTACCGAAGACGGTTGATGAACCAAAGGCAAAAGCGGCAATCGCTGCATAAAAAGCGGCGTTATGTAATAAATTTATTTCTCCTAAATTTAAACCGGTTTTGCCAAAAGCTAAAAAGTAAGCCGCGACTATAGCTACAGACGCCCAAGCATAAAAAGATTTTCTTAATTTCTCTCCTAAAATTAATCTAGCTATTACAAGAGCGAAAACTGGTTGCAATTTTTGTAATATCACTACAGTGGCAAAAGTAACTTCTCCGTCCATAGCGGCAAAAAAAGCTTTAGTAATCATAATCGTGCCTAAAGCGCCGCCAAAAAATGAAACCCAACCAATCGCCGCCCACTCTTTGCCTTTTAATAATTTTATTTTAGACCAACTTAAAAAAATAAACGGACTTAAAACTAAAAAACCTAAAGCATGCTCAATAAAAACTACTAAAGCAGCTGGTAAAACATAAAATTTCGGTCTAATAAAAACTCCATCTAAACTCCAAAGAAAAGCGGCTAACATAATTGCTAGGGCACCAAAAACCCATTGTTTTTCTAATTTCAATATTTTTTGCATAATCAATTATAGCTTAGCTTCCTTTCTTAATAAGCTAGCTTTATCCGTTTTTTCCCAAGTAAAGTTTTTATCATTTCTTCCGAAATGCCCGTAAGCCGCGGTTTTTCGATAAATCGGCCTTCTTAAATTTAAATGATCAATAATACGTTTTGGTCGGAAATCAAAATGTTTATTTATTAATTCTAAAATTCTGGTTTCTGAAATTTTGTTAGTGTTATAAGTATCAATATAAATGCCAACCGGTTTAGCTACACCAATAGCATAAGCGACTTGAAGTAAACATTTATCAGCTAAGCCCGCCGCTACAACATTTTTGGCAACATACCTTGCCATATAAGCGCTAGAGCGATCTACTTTAGTTAAATCTTTACCGGAAAAAGCTCCACCGCCATGCGGCACTACCCCGCCGTAAGTATCAACTATAATTTTTCGTCCAGTTAAACCAGTATCAGCCGGCGGACCGCCAAAAATAAATTTACCGGTAGCATTAATAAAATATTTTGTTTTTTTATCAAGTAATTTTCCCATGACTGGTTGAATTACTTTTTTCTTAATATCATCTCTTAGTTTTTTTAAACTAACTTTATCACTATGATGCGCGGCAATAACCACGGTTTCGGCCCTAACGGCTTTATCGTTATGATATTCAATAGTTACCTGACTTTTTCCGTCTGGTCTTAAATAAGGTAAAATATTTTTCTTTCTTACTTCGGCTAATTTTTTAGTCAATTTATGAGCGAGCACAATCGGTAAGGGCATATATTCCGGAGTTTCATTAGTAGCATAACCAAGCATTAAACCTTGGTCGCCGGCTCCCTGTTCTTTATACTCACCTTTACCTTCATCTACGCCTTGAGCGATGTCTGGGCTTTGTTCATGAATTGTTACTAAAACTCCGACGTCATCGCAGCAAAAACCATATTCCTGCTTATCATAACCAATATCTTTTAAAACTTCTCTAACGACTTTATCAATATTAACATAGGCTTTAGTAGTAACTTCGCCACCCACGACAACTAAACCAGTAGTACAAAAAGTTTCTACGGCGCTACGACTAGTTGGATCAGTTTTTAACATTTCATCATAAATACCATCACTGATCTGATCGCAAACTTTATCAGGATGACCCTCGGTAACTGATTCCGAAGTTATCAATCTTATATTTTTTTCTGGCATAAATATTTTTAATTATTAATAATAATTTATTTAATTGTCATTGCGAGGAGCGCTAGCGACGAAGCAATCTCACGAACTTTTATTTAAACAAATTGTTTGTTAGATTGCTTCGCTCCCTTCAGTCGCTCGCAATGACAGACTGATTTAGGTTCCAACTTCCCAAGCTCTTAAATATTCTTCTTGCTCTCGAGTTAACTTATCAACGCTTAAACCCATAGACTTAAGTTTTAAATCAGCAATCCACTGCTCCATTTTTTCCGGCACATTATAAACTTTTTTCTCTAACTTTTTATAATTCTTAGCAACATGCTCGGTAGCTAAAGCTTGGGTAGCGAAACTCATATCCATCACGCTCGCCGGATGACCTTCAGCCGCGGCCAAATTAATTAATCTGCCTTCGCCTAATAAATAAATTGATTTACCTTTTAAGACATATTCATCAACATTATTTCTAACATTTTTATTTATTTTAACCGCCATTTTTTTAAGTTCTTTAACATTTATTTCTACGTCAAAATGCCCAGAATTACAAACCATAGCGCCATGCTTCATTAATTTAAAATGTTCGCCTCTTATAACATTAATATCGCCGGTTAAAGTGCAAAATAAATCGCCGATGTGCGCCGCTTCTTTCATGGGCATAACTTCAAAACCATCCATAGCCGCTTCTAAAGCTTTTATCTTATCAACTTCGGTAACAATAACTTTAGCGCCCATGCCGCGCGCTCGATTAGCAAAACCGCGACCGCACCAACCATAACCGGCAACCACTATATTTTTCCCCGCAATTAGAATATCAGTCGCGCGAATAATGCCATCAATCGTTGACTGGCCTGTACCATAACGATTATCAAACATATTTTTGGTTTTAGCGTCGTTCACGGCCATAATCGGCACTTCTAATTTTCCTGATTTTTCTAAAGCCTTAAGTCTAATAACGCCGGTCGTAGTTTCTTCCATACTACCCCAAATATTTTTAGTCTGCTTTTTATATTCCGTATGAAGTAGCGTTAGTAAATCGGCGCCGTCATCCATAGTAATATTCGGTTTAAAATTTAGAGCCGCGGCTAAATGAGAATAATAACTTTTTTTATCCTCGCCATGAATGGCAAAAACTTTAATGCCATAATCTTTAACAAGTGATGCCGCCACATCATCTTGAGTTGATAAAGGATTAGAAGCGCAAAGTAAAACTTCCGCTCCGCCGGCACGCAAAGTCCTTACTAAATTAGCGGTTTCAGCCGTGACATGTAAACAAGCCGAAAGTTTAACGCCCTTAAGCGGTTTTTCTTTCGCCCACCTAATTTTAACCAAATTTAAAACAGGCATGTCTTTAGCTGCCCATTCAATTCGTTTCTTACCTCCTACACTTAGTTTTAAATCTTTAACATCGTGTTGCATAAACAATTTTTAATTTTGTAATTTAATTTGTCATTGCGGCCCCCGAGCCGCAATCCAGGGGTAAATTATACAAATTATATTTCATTAAATAAATCTCGCCAAACTTTATTATCTTCTTCAATTAATTGTATTTTCCAATCTCTTTTCCAATTTTTTAGTTGTTTTTCTCTGTTTATTGCTTCGTAAACATCGCTATAGATTTCATAATATACCAACT
>JBAZFW010000010.1:0-36804 GCA_041653215.1 Patescibacteria group bacterium | reverse complement strand
TTATTACCTATCTTACCCTTAACTATTTTTATAACTTTTGCTTGCGGTGATTTAATATATTTACGCATTATTTTTTTAGCTTGCGGTAAAAATAAATCATCTGATTCTACAACGCGTCCGCCAACAATAATTAATTCCGGATCAATCAAATTTACCATATTAGCCAAACTAATGCCAAAATAATGGCCGAGTTCGTTGTAAGACTTTTGCGCTAAAACATCTCCTCGGTAAGCTTCTTCGGCTAAAGTAGCTGGATTGTTTTGTGTTAATTTATGGTAAGCTTCTTCAAGTCTAATACCCTCTTTAAAATCAACCGTTAACCAACTAAATTCGGTAGCGCCGCCATGAGCGCCGTTATAAATTTCCCCGTTATGCCACCAACCACCGCCAAAACCAGTGCCAATAGTAATACTAAAAACATTAGAATATTTTTTTCCTGCGCCCAATTTCATTTCCGCGCGCAAAAAACAATGCCCATCATTATCAATTTTTATATTTTCTATACCTAACTTAGAAGTAAAAATATCTAACAACTTTAAACCATTTAAAAATGATAAATTAGGCACCTCTACCGCTTTATTTTCTTTATAATCAAGCATACCGGGAACGCCTATGCCAATACCTTTAATTATTGCGCCGTTAGCTTTAGCCTTATCCTGTAATGGTTCAATTAAAGCTTTTAGCATGATCATAAAATGCTCTAAATTGTCTTTAGGCGTAGCTAGGGTATAATCGGCTATAACTTTTATCCCATCAAATAAAACGGCGCTCATTTTAGTACCGCCGATATCAATGCCAATAGTATAATTCTTAATTGTTTTATTCATAAGTATATCTACTGTCATTGCGAGCGACCGAAGGGAGCGCGGCAATCTCACGGACTCGGATATTAATCAAAGATTGCTTCGTCGCCCGATTACGGGCCTCCTCGCAATGACAACTAATTCTTGTTAAATAAAATCTTGGCATAATTCCAAACTTCTGGTCGGCCCTGTTTTAATTCCCAATACCACCATTCAACTCCCCAAAGATAAAATTCTCGAAAACCGGTCTGATGCCCAAATTCAATCATTTCTTTAAATTTTTCTAAATCCATAGTGCGATCGCGATCGGCTTGCGATAATTCTTGATAGGCTTTCGGCCCCCAGGGCTCAGCCTGCATTTCTATAACTACCCAATTTTTTGGCTTAGCGAAAAGACTAGCCATATTCTTTTTAAACTTAAAAAAAGCTGGGGTAATCGGATAATGAATATAGCTTTTAAAAAAATTAGAATAAGTATTTAAATACATGGTGGTGCCAAAAATATCCGCTCGCTTAGCCGCGCCTACCCAATAAGATAATTCACCAGAATCAGTAATAACAATCGGTCTTGAATCAAGACTTTTAGCTAAAGCAATTTCTTGATCTAAAAATTTAGCGTCAAATTTTGGGCAATCTCCAAAATGGGATAAAAATGGTTCGTTTTCAATCTGCCAGGCCACAATATTTTTATTGCCGCGATATCGTTCAATTACTTTAGTAATATAATTTAAAGTACTACTCTCAACTTGAGCTTTATATCTATTATTAGTCCAATCGGGAAAATGACATTCCGGCCAACGCGGTAAACGCCCGCCAACCGCTAAAATAATTTCTGCTTGGCGCTCGATAGCTTGATTAATTTGCCAATCAAGATCCTCCCAATTATAATTTCCTTCGCTGCTTTCAATTTCATCCCAATAAGCCGGCAACCTTATTTTTTTTATGCCTAAATCATTAAAAACAGATATATAAACATTTTTCCAATCTAAGCCCAGGCTTTCTGCCTGCTTTTTAGAAAAAGTTATGCCATATTCTAATTCTTCTTTTTTGTAAACTTGCCCTTGGCTAAATAAAAAAATAAAAAAGAAAAGCAAAACTAAAACAATAAAAAATATTTTAAAAAACTTAAAAGTTTTAAACATAATTTATTTTTTCTGTCCGACCGCTTTTAATCTAATTGACGGTCGTACCCGTAGTCGCCCCGATTATTTGATTTATAACAAAAGTGGCTATAGCGTAAGAGCACAAAATAATAACTAAGCCGATTAAACCGTTAACCAACATTTTTTTAGCTTCGCTGACTTTTTCTTCGTTACCGCCTGAGGTCATCCATTTAAATCCAGCGAATAAAATAATGACAACCGCGATTATGCCTAAGAAGCCTAAAATAAATCTAATAACATCGACTATTATTGCTCTCGGATCCCTAGCTCCCTCGCCTCCGGCTAAACCAGAATTTGTATCAACATACTGCTTTTGTTCAGTGCCACCCCAGTAATCATCAGCGGTAACTTCAGCTAAAGCTTGAGTCATCGGAGACAACGCAAAAATAAATGCCGAAAAAATCATTGCCACCGAAATAATTTTTTTAATAATGTCTTGTTTCATAGTTTTGTTCACCCCGTCAAATAAATTTGCTTCTAGCAAATTTCCGCGAAGCAGATTTAATGGGGTTAAT
This sequence comes from Patescibacteria group bacterium, assembly GCA_041653215.1. Taxonomy (GTDB): domain Bacteria; phylum Patescibacteriota; class Patescibacteriia; order Patescibacteriales; family GWC2-42-12; genus JACPHD01. Next base: position 34,323 of record JBAZFW010000010.1, on the reverse strand, counting down.
AAATTAATTTATTAAGTTAGTTAATATAATTTTATAAAATATAAATATTACCAGATTACCTGCGTGCCGGTAGCGGCCGCGAACATGTACTTTAAAACAAAAGTAGCTAAAGCGTAGGAAAATAAAATAATAAACAGACCAATTAACCCAGCCATTAACATTTTTTTGGCTTCACTAACTTTTTCCTCATTGCCACCAGCGGTCATCCATTTAAAACCAGCAAATAAAATTATAACTGTCGCTATTATGCCTAGAAAACCTAAAAGCACCTTTATTATTCTCACAACCATGGCTCTAATATCGTAATTTGGGTCATCAGGGTTACTTTTGCCATAAGCAGTTGTACCAACCTGCTTAAGACCGCCTTCGCTAACCGTATCCCACATAGTAGCCGCTTTAGCTTGATTAGTCGTTGTAAAATCAACCGTTGCCGTCATTAAAGCCAATCCCATAGACAACAAAATCACACTTAGACCATACTTAAAGATTTTTTTAGTCATAAACATATTATTTTGCTATAATTTAATTATAATTATCTCTACCTTAATTATACTAAAAATAGACAATTCAAGCAAAAACATGAACCCCGTTAAAAATTTACAAAAAACATTATGGTATGTTTATATCTTAGAAAGTTTAAAAGACAAATTGTGGTATACCGGCTGTACAAAAGACATAGTTGGCAGGATAAATGAGCATAATGACGGAAAAGTATATGCGACTAAGAACAGAAAACCATTTAAACCTATATATTGTGAGATATCATATAATAAACTTGATGCTTTTTCTAGAGAAAAATATTTAAAAAGCGGTATGGGCAAAAAATATTTAAAAAATCGTTTGAAATATTACTATGGAGAAAAAAATCAATAAAATTTCTAACGGGGTGAACCAAAAACTTTCGTCACAAGTCGCTTATAACACCATTATCCAAATAATCGGCAAAATTATCGCCACTGTCTTAGGATTATTAGCCATTGCCATTATGGCTAGATATTTAAAAGAAATCGGCTTTGGTCAATATACTACCATTATTACCTTTTTATCTTTTTTCGGTATTATCGCTGACTTTGGCTTAACTTTAATCACTTCGCAAATGATTAGCCAGCCGGGCAATAACCAAAGTGTTTTATTAAATAATCTTTTCAGCTTACGCTTAGTTTCGGCCATATTTTTTCTAGGGTTAGCGCCGCTGGTTGTTTTATTTTTTCCCTATGAACCGATTATTAAACTAGGCGTGGCTGTTACGGCTTTATCATTTTTCTTTACGGCCTTAAATCAAATTTTAGTTGGTTTTTTTCAAAAAAATTTAACCATGACCGTAGTAGCCATGGCTGAAGTAGTTAGCCGAATAATTTTACTTGCCGGGGTTATTGTAACGGTCTACCTGAATTTAGGGTTGTTAAGCATTATGGTAGCAACTGTTATTTCAAGTTTTATAAGTTTTGTTATGCATTATTGGTTTTCTCGTCGCTTCATTAAAATTGGCTGGCAAATTGATTTAAGTGTTTGGCGTGAAATTATAAAAAAATCATGGCCGCTTGGCTTAACCATTTTTTTTAATTTAATTTATTTAAGAGCTGATATTTTTATTTTATCATTATTAAAGGGCCAAGCCGATGTCGGATTATACGGCGCTACTTATAAAGTAATTGACATCTTAACCACCCTGCCTTTTATGTTCGCTGGCTTAATTCTGCCAATTTTAACATTAGAGTGGTCTAATAAAAATTTACAAAAATTTAATCAAATTTTACAAAAATCATTTGACGTTATGGTTATATTAGCCATTCCTTTAATCATCGGCGCACAACTTACAGCTAAACCATTAATGATAATGATAGCTGGAGAAAATTTTTCCCAATCAGGAGATATCTTAAAAATATTAATGCTCGCCATCGGTTTTATTTTTGTCGGTTGTTTATTTGCCCATGCCGTTATTGCTTTAGATAAACAAAAAAATATTATTGGCGCTTATATCTTCACTGCCATAACTTCTTTAATTGGTTATTTAATTTTTATTCCTCTTTTTTCTTACAACGGAGCCGCCTGGGTAACGGTTTATAGCGAATTTGCTATCACTGCCTTTTCTTTTTATATTATAATAAAATACTCTAATTTTAGCCCAAATTTAATGATATTTTTAAAATCTCTAATCGCCAGTTTAATTATGGGAATTAGTGTTTACTTTTTAATGGATAAAATAAATTTAATATTGGTGATTTTATTAGGCGCGTTAATTTATATTATTAGCTTATATTTGCTTAAAGGTATAAATAAAGAAGATTTAAAATTATCTTAGGTGTTTTTAAAATAATCTATGACAAAAATTCTCGTTATTAATTCTTCGTTAGAAAAAAATTCATTATTACTTTGCGCTCTTAAAGAATTGGGGAAAAAAAATTTCTCCGTTAACTTTTTATTTTCTAAAAAACCTTTCTTCGGACAATTTAAATTTTTATCTTTGTTAATTAATTTTAAATTTAAACGAAAGGTTGATTTAGTAATTTGTATTAATTTTAATGAAAAAATTATTATTACGCCCTTGGCGCGCCTTCTCGGTTTAAAAGTTGTTTGGTTTGAAAATCCTGAATTAAATTATCAAAAATTTAATAAATTTTTATTAACAATATATAAATTAAATTATCGACTGGCTAAAATCGTGGTTTTTAACAGTTACTCCAAATTAAAACTAAAAAATCTTGGCTGTGATGAAACTAAAATTAATGTTATAACTCCTGGCGCTAAAATTATAGCTTATCAAGAAAATATTTTTAATAAATTAGCAAATACCGGGCGAGTTAACTTCCATCGAAAATATTTTACAATCGGCGCTATAACCCCTTTAAATCAAAAACAAAAAATTGAGACGATTTTTCAGGCCATAAAGATCAGCTTGCCAGTTATACCAAATATTCAATTAATTATCGTTGGTGAAGGCGAGGAAAGAAAAAATCTTGCCTGGTTGGCTAAAAAAATGGAAATTGATAATTTAATTTGGTTAGTTGGCGAACAGGAACAATTAAAAAAATGGCTTGATAGTTTCGACGTCTTTTTAACTTTGGGTGAAAATTTATCGCTTGATGATCATAGCAATGTATTGGAAGCTATGGCCGCCGGCCTACCGATTTTAGGACCAAGAAATATTGGTTTAGAGGATTTAATTATAGAAAATAATACTGGATCATTAATTGAATCTGATAATAGCGAAATGTTGGCGCGGCAAATTATAAAACTGCATCAAGACAAACGTTTACGGCTATTCTTAGGTAAAAATGGCCAAGAACGCGTTAATCGATTATTTACTCTTGAAATGATGGTCGAAAAATTAACGCAAATATTAAAAAATTAACTATTTCTATGAATATAAAAATAACTGAAACTAATTCTGGCGAACGGCTAGATAAATTTTTAACTAACTCTAAATCTCTAAAACTTTCGCGAAATCAAATTCAAAAATTAATTGAGCAAGGCTTAATTAAAATAAATGATTTAATTATTTCGTCGCATTATTCGCTTAAGCCTGGCGACATAATTAATATCGCCAAAAATCTTTCTTCTGATAAAAAATTAATTGATAAAAAAAAGTTTATTAGCGGCCCCAATCATAAAATAAAAATTATTCATGAAACTGATGAATTTTTAGTAATAAATAAACCGGCCGGATTAGCGGTTCATGGCTTATCTAATTACACTTTAGCTGATTGGCTGATAGAAAAATACCCAAAAATAAAAAAAGTCGGTGAAGACCCGGAACGCCCAGGCATAGTTCATCGTTTAGATAAAGATGTTAGCGGGCTAATGGTTATAGCAAAAACTCAAGCCGCTTTTGATAATCTTAAAAAACAATTTCAAAATCGAACAATAAAAAAAGAATACACCGCATTAGTTCACGGGAAAATTCAAAAAGATAAAGCAATTATAAACTTCCCAATTAAACGAGCCAGAGAAGGTTATAAAATGGCGGCTATGCCGGCAACGGTTAAGGGCGAGCCGACTGAAGCAGGACGATTAGCAGAAACAGAATTTACAATTTTACAAAGATTAATAAATTACACTTTATTAAAAATAAAAATTAAAACCGGCCGCACGCATCAAATCAGAGTTCATTTGGCCGCTTATGACCATCCAATCGTAGGCGATAATATTTACGGCACGGCTAAATCTAGAACACAAAATAAAAAATTAGGTTTAAGCCGGATTTTTTTAGTTGCCGATCATTTATCTTTTACTGACTTAACAAAAAAACGACAAGATTATAAAATAAATCTAACCGAAGAATTAAAAAATATTTTAAAACAGGTTAAATAAACCCCCATACTTAAATATGAAAATTTATATTTAAGCGCGAGGGTAAAATAATAATTAAGTGTGGGGGTAAAATTATGGTAATAACAATAAACGGAACTCCTGGTTCTGGAAAATCAACTGTAGCTAAAAAATTATCTAAAAAATTAAATTGGCCAAGATTTTATGGCGGAGGCATACGAAGAATTCAGGCGAAAGCGATGGGTTTAACTTTGGCTGAATTTAATAAACTTGGAGAAAAAGAAAGCTTTACTGATAGTGAAGTTGATAATTATATAAAACAAATTCCTAAAAAACATCCTCGATGTATAATTGAAAGTAGAACGGCTTGGCACCTAATACCTAAATCAATAAAAATTTATATTGATGTAGATGAAAAAACTGGCGCGGAAAGAGTCTTTAATGAACTTAAAAAACACGATAAAAGAAACGAAGATAAAAAATTACACTCTATTCAAGAAGTATTAAAAAGCCATAAACAGAGAAAATTAAGCGATTATAAACGCTATAAAAAATATTATCATTTCAATCTTTATAACAAAAAAAATTACGATTATATTTTAAATACCACAAATTTAAACAAAAAACAGGTTTTTAGCGAAGTTTATAACTATATTAAAAAACGACTAAAATTAGTTGACAAAACCAGTTAATTGTTATAATATAGTTAAATCATTAAATATTAAACATATTTAAAATAGAACCTTAATGTTCTATTTTTAAATACTAAAAATCATATGGCAAAAGAAACAACCGCTATAAAAATTGATCCGGCCGATTTAAAACCGGGCATGACCGTAAGGGTTTACCAAAAAATTCAAGAACTCAATTCTAAGGGCGAAGAAAAAGAAAGAGTGCAATATTATGAAGGCATAATTATTGCTAAAAAACATGGCAAAGAAGCCGGCGGCACTATTACAGTTAGAAAAATATCTGACGGTGTTGGCGTAGAAAAAATCTTTCCTCTAAACTTGCCGACTATTACTAAAATAGAAATAAAAAAACAAAACAAAGTTAGACGCGCTAAATTATATTTCTTACGCGACTATAATAAAAAAATGAAAGAGATAAAAATTGCCTAAAGGGATTGTCACCGAATGCTCTTTCGAGTATAAATTTTCACAATTTTTAGGAAATTTTTTATAAAATTTTTGAGGCGATATATTATATCGGCGAGAAAATTTTAAATAAAAATTTACCAAAATTTAAAAATTTAGGCCGAATAAGGCATTCGGCGACAATCCCATTATTGCCGAGGTGGCGGAACTGGTATACGCGCCAGCTTGAGGTGCTGGTGGGGGCAACCCCTTGCAGGTTCAAGTCCTGTCTTCGGCACTAGTCGCGGACAGTTAGCTCAATGGTAGAGCACTGCGTTTATTCACCCCGTTAAATTTATGGATAGTTAGCTCAATGGTAGAGCACTGCGTTTACATCGCAGGGGTTGCAGGTTCGAGTCCTGCACTATCCACTCCATATTTAACGGGGCAAGTCGCAGGGGTTACAGGTTCGAGTCCTGTACTGTCCACCCTATTAGAGATTAATTCGGTTTAGTCTTTAACTCATTAATGATTAACTTAAATCATAAATTAATTTATCATATTTAGCTCTAACAGGGTAAACATGACATTCTTCTCTACTTCCGAAAAACAAACTTTTAACTTCGCTAAAAAAATTTCTAAAAACTTAATTGGCGGGGAAATTTTTGGTTTAATCGGAAATTTAGGCGCCGGCAAAACTATTTTTACTAAAGGTTTAGCGCAAGGCTTAAAAATTAAAAAAAATATTAACAGTCCGACCTTTGTCTTAATGAAAGTTTACTCCGTTAAATCGCCAACTATTAAATTTTTAGTTCATATTGATGCTTACCGCATTAAATCAGCTAAAGACTTAATCGCTATCGGCGCTGATGAATATTTTAATCGCCCCGACACCATAACTATTATCGAATGGGCTGATAAAATAAAAAAAATCTTGCCTAAAAAGACAAAATTTATTAAAATAAATCTTCAAAAAAATAATTCAAGAAAAATTATTTTTTAATTTATTACTTCTCCAAATCATCACAAAAATTTTTAATAGCGCTATAAACTCGATCTTCATCAAAATTAAGATCTCCGTCAGGATATTTTTTAGACTCTTCATCCCAAACATTCTCTACAATTTTTAAAACTCTATAAAAACTATCGGCAATTTCATGTTTACCTGTTTTTTCCGCATATTCGGCAAAATCATTTAATTGCATCATAATTTGGCTAAGAACCATAAATTTAACTCTATGCTGAGCTAAATTTTTTTTCTTTTTATCCACCCATAATTTAATTATTTCATTTAAGTTTTTCATATCTGCGCCAATAACTACCCTAGGAACATCTCTCATCTCGCCGCGATAAGTTTTAGTTAAAAGATATTTAATAACTCCAATATCTCCACTATCTATTCGTGTTTTTATATCATTCATTTTTTTAAAAATGCCCGTGCTAAAAGTTATATCTACGCCCAAAGCTAAATGAGAAGTCGCTGATGTCTCGGTCTGCTCAAATTCAACTATTTCATCTATGCCATTTTTTAAATCATCATACCAGGAGGCTTTTTTAGCTTTGGCGTGTTCACCTAGCCAACCATTCATATCAATTTGATCATGAATTATCGCTTCAAAAACTGTGGCATATTTTTGCATCTCTATTTGCTCTGGCGTATCATTTTTTCTAAAATTTCTCTGTCTTTCTTCTACGTAATCATCATCATTTTTTATTATTTCTTTACCATACAAACCCTTAAATTTACTCGACTTTATTCTTTCATCATCAAGCATGCCACTTGCTTTTTTATAAGCTATCTCTAAATTTTCTTTATGTTCCTTAATCTCACTCTCTTTTTTATCTCTGCTGTTTTGTATCTCTCGTTGGCTACTATCTTTCTTTATTAATAATCTTTCTGGTGAAAATTGTTTCATATTGATCATGTTTAATAAAAAATAATAAGTAAATTACGCCGCCAACTATCATCATATCAGCTAAATTAAATACGGTAAAATATTTTAAATCCAAATAATCAACCACAAAACCATACTGCAATCTATCATATAAATTACTGCTAGCGCCAAGAATAACTAAAAATAACGCTATTGCTTTTCCGGTTTGATTTTTTTTAGCATAAGAAAAACCGAGTAATATTAAAATTATTATTATCAACGCAATTAAAAATATCAAAAAATTTCCGTTTAAAGGTAAAGAAAAAGCTACGTTATAATTATTTTTATAATTAAATTTTAAAATCTCACCTAATAAGTTAAATTCACTATCCTGATTATTAAAAGCAAAAACTTTTAAAAATCTGTCCAGGCTAATAAAAAAAATGACAGCCAGATTAACCGCTATCATTTTTTTTACCCCGTTAGAAGTTTGCATGGTAATTTATAATCAGAATATTAATTTACCCCAACTCATTAAAATCTAAACTTCTAACTGGGGTTAAAATCTTTAAACATAAAACTTAAGCCATGTTTTGCAACTTGGTTTTACAAGAAATACAGGTATTAGCCACCGGTCTAGCCATAAGACGTTTTTCGCCAATTTCTTGTTTACAATATTTACAAATACCATAATTTCCTTTTTCAATTCTCTCTAAAGCATTATCAATATCACGCAAGGCACTTTCTAAAACTTTCTCTTTAGCTAGGTTAGTAGTATAGTCATCAATTTCTTGAACATTCTCATCGCTCTTATCGCCATAATTAGGAAAACTGGTATGATGCTCATCTTTTTCGTGCTCATCCTTATTAGTAAAACTTTTTAAATCTTCCATTAATTGTTTTTTGCTGGCTAACAAATTTTTTTTAATTTGTGCTATTACTTTTTTATCCATATTATTTAAATTATCCCAAAAAATAAATTTAAAAAATTAACCTTAAACTAAAATTTATTCCTGATATTAGGAATAAATCATCACTTATAATATACGCTATACAGGGCTTTTTTGCAAGAGGCGAGATAAAATTTTAAGTATTTAAAAAGGGCCCAGAACGGGCCCCTTTTTATATAAAATAAAATTGATATATAGGCCGTAACCTGAGCCCCATCCCTAAAGATATATTTCTTCTCCATCCAATGGATAGATAAGAAAATCCCTAATCTTCAAGGTTTGAAGCATTGATAGTTCACTTTAAAAATGCGAATTATTGCTGTCTTTTGGTAAATCTCCTTGATTTTTATTTTGTAAGAAAACCTACCGTTATTTTATTTTTGTTTTTATAAATTGCCATGTGAACTCTGGCATTTTAAGTCAGCAATAAAGAAAAATTCTCCCAAATCATAACTTCGGAAAACTTTTCTATAAATATTATTAATGTTCTAATATAAATATACCACTAAAAATGCAATAAGTCAATAATCTAGATGAAATAAAACAATTCACTAATTTTAGCCAATTTATATTTTAAATTTACTAAATATCAGACTTAAGTCTACATTTTTGTAGACTTAAGTCTGATATTTATCCACATACGCCACTTTTTATCCACAGTTTTAATAAACAACTTAAGTCCACATAAATGTGGACTTAAATATTTGAGGCCAGGATGGGAATTGAACCCATGCATAAGAGTTTTGTCTCGCTACGCGAGATCTGGCATAGCCAGACAGACAAATGTTGTTTAGTCGTAAAAGAGGCCTGAGTGGGAATTGAACCCACGCATAAGAGTTTTGCAGACTCTCGCCTTACCGCTTGGCTATCAGGCCTTATTTATTATATTTTTTCTTAATTATATCCTTTTGCTGATGTGTCTTTAAAAATCTTTCATATTTTACAGCTTCGCTTCTTGTGTTAAATTCTCTATATTCTAATAAATCCCATGGCACGTAACCTTTAGTGGATTTAACTTTACGGGAATTGTGACGAATTAATCTAGTTGAAACATTTTCACAACTACCTATATAAATATCCTTATTCTTTTGACTTTTTAAAATATACGTGAAATAAGGCATAAAAGATATAAATACCACTTTAATATAACAAATATAATGGCTTAAAACAAGTATACCCTCACGCCCATAAAATAAATGTAATGGTAAATAAAAGCACCTCTTTAAAGGTGCGCTTTTTGATTTAATATCATTTTAATTAAGTTTATTCTAGAACCTCTATTTTAGCCACTTTTGCCCCAAATTTAATAGCAGCAGACTTTTCCAACATCCAAACATCAACTCTGTCAGAAAATCTTTTATTCATTCTATCGCGTACCACAAAAACTCTATCACCAAATAAGGCAGGTATTTTAACCTTTGTGCCAAATGGTAAAAAATTAGCTGCTACAGTGTCTTCAATCCCGTTTTTACAGACATCAAAACCATTCGCGGTTATGCATGGAGAATTATCGGTTTGTCCCACCTCTGAATTATAGGCGGTAATGACTACATATTTAGAAAAATCAACTCCAGCGTCTTCACTTTGTGGCAACTTACCATTAAATTCCATAATATCGGCGGCTATCTCTTGATCTATTTCATTTTCCAAAGAAACGATAGATTGATTTTGGCTAATTTCAGTGCTTTCTTCCATCTGACTAGCTGCTACAGGGGCAGGAAATAATAAAAACTCAAAGAAAAAAACGAACACCAAAAAAATAATAACTTTTTTGGCCTGTTTTAGCGTAATTATTTTATTATGATTCTTTTTTAGTGCTTCCATTTTGCTAATATTAAATAATTTTTATATAAAAAATCCCCATCCTTTCCTACGAGGAATTTAAGATAGGGATTTTCTTGATATTATAATCTTATCATAGATAAGACCTTAAGTCAACCTTGACTTTTTATAAATTTAGTGGTATGATACAAAATTAGCTCTTTTAAAACCGTTAAATTATCCCAAACAGTAGAGCATTAATTATATTCTCTTGTTTGGGATAATTTAAAAATATTATAATAGGGAGAATAAAAAATGGTCACTAAATCTATTTTATGGGCTATGATGGGTTGCCAGATGGTGGCTTGGGCATATTTTTCATTCAGGGGCGGCACTTTAAGTAATTATCATTTTTATATTTTCAGCCTAGGAATGATGACTGGCCAAATCGGCGCAGCGATTGAAACTTGGATACAAAAATCATATGGTACTTTAATGGTTCAAGTATATTTCTTTGTATTCACATTTATCGGATTAATAAACAGAATTTCACAATAAAACCTTACTGGAGGAAAATATTATGAAAACAAGAAGAATAATTGTAATTTTATTAGTAACAACAATGACGCTTTGGTTAACCGGATGCTATACAATACAAAAATCTGAGTTAAAAAACAATGAACAACCAATTTACAGTTCACATCACCGGGGATTTTTTCCTGGCCCAGACAACGCAATTAGCGCGGCAACGGCTTACTCAATCGTTGAAAAAACAAACGCAGAAACAAAACTTATAGAAAGCTACACGTCAGGCAAAACATCAACCACAGAAACTGAAGCATTGGGTTTTATTGTTAACGATAGATATTCAAAATGGAATTTAACTATCAAAACAAAAATCGGCGGATTAACAATTTTTCAGCAAGACGTGCCTGCCAGAGCTAAAATTGAACACAAATTAAAATGGGGAGAATATATAACTGTTTGGACTGATGGTTATAATAAATACACCAACAACCTTAAAGTTATGCCCTATGCTGATGTAAGGACCATAATTAAACGCGGAGGGAAGGAGGAAGAAATTGCGGGCCATTGGATGACCCAGATGCCGCAATAAAAAAGCAAAAAATAAATAAATGCCAAAAGGCGTTTATCTTTTAAAGATAAACGCCTTTTTTATATCTACTAATTTTATATTAACCGCCAGTATTAATCACAGGTGATGGCGACGGTGTACTACCTCCGCTACCGCTACCACCTCCAGGCAAACTATTAAATACAAAGTAAGTTATAGAATAAGCCGCGACGATTATAATTAAACCAATAATTGCGCGTTGTAAAGTTTCTTTAGCTCTAGTAACTTTTTCTTCTTCGCCCTGAGCCGTCATCCAGGTAAAACCAGCATAAATTATTAAAACTAAAAATATAATACCAAGTAATCCTAAAAACGCCTTAATTGCTACAGCCATAATTCCACCCAAACTGCTATTGCCCGTAGGCGTTCCTCCGCCCCAGGGTTGGCCAGCAGCTTCTAATTGAGTTTTAATGCTAGCTTGCGCTCCTCCCTCAGCATTAACGCTTTTAATAAAATAAAAACTGGCCGAAATAATTATAAACAAAGTTAAAATAATTAATGCTTTTTTAAAATACTTTTTAGACATATTTATTGTAATATACCACCTTTATAAATTAAATTATCAATAACAAAATAACTAATCGCATAAGCGCCGACCACAATAATTAAACCAATAACCGCTCTAGTTAATGTATCTTTTGCTTTAGTAACTTTTTCTTCTTCGCCTCGCGCTATCATCCAATTATAACCGGCGTAAATTATTAAAACTAAAAATATTAAACCTAAAAGACCTAGCGCGGCTTGAATAACAGTTGCGACTAGGCTACCAACACTAACCGTGTCTGTAATATAAGAACCTCCTCCAACCTCTTTTAATTTCTGAGACGGCAATTCTGCTGAAACGAAATAAGGCAATACTAAAAAAACAATTAAACAAAATAAAATTATAATTTTTTTTAAATAATTTTTCATTTTTTTAAATAATTTTTTAAAAAATTTAATTACTCTACGGGCTGTTCGGTAGTTTCTGTGTCGCTTTTCATGGTCTTGCTTTCTAAATTACTAATTACAAAAGAACTAATGGCATAAGCGGCTACTACAATAATTAAACCAATAATTGCTCTGGTAATGGTCTCTTTAGCTTTAGTAACTTTTTCTTCTTCTCCTCTAGCCATCATCCAGGTATAACCAGCATAAATCATCAATATTAAAAATATTACCCCCAACAAACTTAAGGCGGTATTAATACCTGTAGAAATTATGGTATTTATATTTACGGCAGAATTGTTAATATTATAGCCAGCCCCTTTCTCTCCAGCCGCATTCTCAAGAGGGGTTTTGAACGCATCATTTAAGTTAGGGGTTGCGGTATTAGTACCAGCTTGGCAAAAATTAAAATTTAAAAAACCAAATAATAAAAAAACGACTAAGAAAAAAATTTTTATACTTTTAAAATTTATGACTTTCTCCATAAAATTGATATTAATTGAGTTATTGCATAAGCGGCTAAAACCACCGCCAAACCAATAATGGAATAAATTATAATATTTTTAGCTTTTTCTAATTGTTGTTCATTGCCACGAGCGGTCATCCATAAAAAACCAGCATAAATCATCAATAATAAAAATATAACGCCCAAAAAACTATTCGCTACTGAGATAATTTTTCCTATTCTATTAGTAAGGTCAGTAGTAAAATTTACTTCTCCAGTGTCATAACCCATCGCTCCGCCAGTATTTTTTAAACCATCATTAAATGAACTAGCTGATAAACTAAAAATGTTAAAACTAAAAATAAAAAAACTAAAACAAAAAATAATTACTATATAATAAACTAATTTTTGCATATAAAATATCTCTATTAACTACTTATTTGCTAGGGTATAATGCGCCACCCAGATAAGAAGTTATTGCATAAGCCGCTAAAACTATTACTAAACCTATAACTGCGGCGATTATAATTTCCTTAGCTTTTGTAACCGTCTGCTCATTACCCATAGAAAACATCCATAAATAACCAGCATAAATAATTAAAATGAAAAATACAACACCCAAAAAAGATAAAGCTATGCCCACTATTTTACCTATAGAAGTTGGTAAATCAATGGAGTTTTTAGTTACTTCTGGTCCAAAAGCTTTTTCGGCTGTTGTATTTAGACCATAATTACCGGCTTTATTAGGATCCGGGGTATCATCTGCTAATCCAACTTGCGCCACTACTAAAAATGATAAAACAATCATTAAGCTAGAAAAAATGATTTTATTATATTTTGTAAACATAAATTATCTATTTAAATATTGCTCACTGCCTTGATCACGAATCTAAATTCTTGTTCAAGGCAGTGGTCCCGAAAAACGGGAACCACTTTTTCTTAATACCGGTATTAAGAAGATTAATCCGTAGTAGCGTTAATTAATGAATCTAAGACGAAAGTCGCGATAGCGAAAGAAGCTACGATAATTACCAAGCCGATGATACCGGCAGTAATTAATTTTTTAGCTTCACCAACCTTATCTTCATTACCACCAGCAGTCATCCATTTAAAACCACCCAATAAAATTATGATTACGGCGACAATTCCTAAAAATCCTAAAATAACATTAATAACTGAAGCTGCGATGTCGCGTGGATCACGTTCGCCCAAACCAGTTTCAGTTTGAATATTATCCTTTAAACTATCAGAACCCCAAGGATTTAAAGTGTCAGTTGCAAAGGCCGGTAAAGAAAAAGCTAAAACTGGAGTTAAAATCAATAATGACATGGCCAATACTACTGCTTTTTTTAATAATATTTTCTTCATTTTTCACCTCCCCTCAAAGAAAACACCAATACGCCAGAAATTAACCTGTCGCGTTAGCGTTAATTTTTAATAATTAAGTTATTAACATTAATTATATTTTACCACAAAACGCTAAAGCCAGCCAATAGCTTAAAATAAAAATTGGTAGATTTAAATTTTTAAAAAATTATTCATTGCTAGATATGTAAAAAACTGTTATAATTTTTTATACTAGGGGCTATTATTAAAGGCTCTTTCGGAAATAAATTTTCACAATTTTAAGAAAATTTTTTATAAAATTTTTGAGGCAATATTGATATATTGGTAAAAAAATTTTAGAAAAAATTTACAAAAATATGGAAATTTAGACCGAATACGGTCTTTATTAATAGCCCTATAAACATTATGGTCTCTTCATATTCTTCAAATCATATAAAATCTCCGCAAGGTTGGCGCCATCCGCAAAAAAAATATTTTTTTAATAAAACCCAGAAAAAATCATCTGGTTTTAATAATCGCGGAGGCGTAAAACAATACTTCAGCAACAACAAAAACAACCCTCTAAAAATTCAACCTAAAACTATTTTTCTTGGTTTTTTAGTTTTGTTTATTTTAAGCTACGCTGGTTTTTTATGGCTGTCTCATGACTTACCAGATCCTAATCGCTTAACTGAACGCCAAATCGCTCAAAGCACTAAAATTTACGATCGTACTGGCGCCACAATCCTTTACGATATTCATGGCGAAGAAAAACGCACGCTAATAAATTTAAAAGATATACCGGATAACGTAAAAAACGCTACTATCTCTATTGAAGATAAAGATTTTTATAAACATGGCGGCTTCAGTCTTTGGGCAATTTTTAGAACTGTTGTTACTAATGTCTTATTTAACAAAACTGCCGGCGGCTCAACCCTAACTCAACAATTTGTTAAAAATGCAATTTTAACAAATGAAAAATCTTACATTAGAAAAGCTAAAGAACTTATTTTAGCTTACCGCATAGAAAAGAAATTTTCTAAAGACGAAATTTTGCAAATGTACTTTAATGAAATACCTTATGGTTCAACCGCTTATGGCGTTGAAGCCGCTAGCCAACTTTATTTTGGTAAAAGCGTACGTGAAGTTAATTTGGCTGAAGCCGCTATTTTAGCGGCCATACCACAAGCTCCTAGCCGCTATTCCCCTTTTGGACCAAATAAAGACTTGCTTATAGCTAGACAAAAATATGTTTTGGATTTAATGGTTAAATACGGCTACATCACAAAAGATCAAGCCACTGAAGCTAAAAACACAACAATAGTATTTAAAGAAAGGTCTGACAACATGATAGCGCCGCATTTTGTGATGTATGTTAAAGAAATTTTGGCCGATAAATATGGAGAAAAAACCATAGAACAGGGTGGCTTAAAAATTTACACCACATTAGATTTATACAAACAAAAAATTGCCGAGGAGGTAATTAATGAAAAAGCGGCAACTAATGAAAAAAATTATCAAGCCACTAACGCCTCTTTAGTTTCAATTGATCCTAAAACCGGTCAAGTCCTAGCCATGGTTGGTTCGCGTGATTATTTTAATGACGATATTGATGGCCAGGTTAACGTGGCACTACAGCCTCGGCAACCAGGCTCATCTTTTAAACCAATTGTTTACACTGCTTCATTTATAAAAGGTTATACTCCTAACACGGTTCTTTATGATGTGGTAACTAATTTTTCTACCGACCCAGCTAAACCATATGAACCACATAATTATGATTCAAAAGAGCACGGCCCAATTACTATTAGACAAGCTCTGGCCGGATCTTTAAATATACCGGCAGTAAAAACTATTTATTTAACTGGTGTTGATAGTGTTATTAATTTGGCACAAAATTTAGGCTATACCACATTAAATGATAAAAATCGTTTTGGTTTATCTTTAGTTTTAGGTGGCGGCGAAGTAAAATTATTAGAGCACACTAATGCTTTTAGCGCTTTTGCGCGAGAAGGCATTAAACATCCAATCGCTGTAATTTTAAAAGTTGAAGATAAAGATGGAAAAATTTTAGAAGAGTTTAAAAGTCAAGACGAAAAAGTTTTAGATCCAAATATCGCTCGCTTAACTAATAGTATTTTATCAGACAATTCGGCTCGCGCTTATATTTTTGGAGCAAATAATATGTTAACCCTAGGCTCAAGGCCTGTAGCGGCTAAAACTGGCACCACAAACGACTACCGTGACGCCTGGACCATTGGTTATACGCCATCAATCGTTACTGGCGTCTGGGTTGGAAATAATAATAATAAAGAGATGAAGCGCGGCGCTGATGGTTCAATAGTGGCTGCACCGATTTGGCATGATTACATGAATAAAGTTTTAGGCAATACGCCAATTGAATATTTTAACGCTCCAGACAACAAACCAACCGGCAAAGCAGTTCTAGATGGCGTGGTCGACGGAGAAACTATAGTAAAAATTGATAAATTTTCCGGACTTTTAGCTAATGAATTTACGCCAGCCAGCGCAATTATAGAAAAACAATACAAACAAACCCACTGTATCTTATATTATATTAATAAAGACGACCCACGCGGACCAGCGCCAACCAATCCTCAAAACGATCCTCAGTTTAATTTATGGGAAAACGCAGTTTTAGAATGGGCACAAAAACAAAACATCACCAATTCTGCCCCGCCCACAGAATATGATAATATACATAAGCCAGAATTAAACCCAGTCGTCTCAATTGATTCGCCAAATAATAAACAAACTGTTGGTAGCCAAACATTAGATGTAAAAATTAGTGCTACGGCGCCACGAGGAATTAATCGAGCTGAATATTATGTTGATGGTTATTTATTTAGTGTTGTAAATTCTTACCCTTTTAATTTAAGTAAGTCAGTTAGTTCTTTAACTAATGGTTTTCATAATTTAATTGTTCGTGTTTGTGATGATGTTGATAATTGCTCAGAACAAAAACTAGAATTTAATTTAAATAAAAACAGCAGACCAAAAAACACTAAAATTAGTGTCGCCTTAATTCAACCAGCGGAAGCAACTAATTTAGTTAAATATGATTTTCCTTTATTATTAAAAGCCGAGGTAACAAACCCAGATCAAGTCGCCGGCGTTACTTTTTATTTTAAAGATGTTAGCGGTAAAACAGAACAAATCGCTCAAAACCAGGTTATTAATACAACCGCCGAGGCGCAAATGACTAAAATTTTAGCGCCTGGTTTATATAAATTTTACGCCGAGGCGCATGGCTGGTATAGCCAAGTCTCGACTAGCGAAGAAATCTCCGTAAATGTTAATAATTTAACCACCTCTGCCACCACCACACCAGAAACTACTCAATAATATTTATAAAACAAAAAAACCGCCAAAAACTTAATTGGCGGTTTTTATTATACTTAAAAATCAATTTATTGTTTTATCGGCATAATAATATAAATATAACTTTCGTCTTGCTCCGGCCGAATAACACATGGCGTATTACTATCTATAATTTCAATTTTAACTGTTTCTTTTTCAATATTATTTAAACCTTCAAGTAAATAGCGATAATTAACAACAATACTGTTATCATCACCAGACACCTTAGCTTCTAGGTTTGTTATATTTTCTCCGGTTTGCCCGGAAACTGAAGAAATAACTACTTGATTTTTACCTACTGGAAAATCTAAATTAACATCATTAATACCAGTTTTAGAAAATAAAGAGGCCATTTTTACAGCTCGAACTAACTCTTGTTGATTAATAGAAATTTTAGTTTTACTATTATTGGGAATTATTTGCTGATAGTCTGGATATTGCCCTTCAATTAAACGAGACACTAATTCGGTTGAACCATAAGTAAATAAAATTTGATTTTCTGAAATATAAAATTTTATTTCGGAAGTTTTTTCTTCTACTTCATCGCCTAAACTAACAGATAAAATTCTTAATAATTCTTGCAAGGTTTTCGCTGGCACAATAATTTTTTTATCTTCTTCGCTGTTTGATTTAATTTTAATCTTTTTTTCAGCTAAACGATAGCTATCGGTCGCGGCCATAATTAAATTATTTCCAGAAAAAATAAAAAGTACGCCAGATAATTCTAGCCTGGTTTCACTTATTGCTGTAGCAAAAATTATCTGGGAAATTGCTTTTTTTACTTCTTCCGCCTCTGCGCTAAAATAATTTTTTCTATCAACTTCTGGTATTAAAGGAAACTCTTCTGCTGATTGACCCCTAACTTTAGCTTGATAATTTTCACAATCTACTAACAAATCATTGCCGCTTTGCTCTAAACCAATTTTTTTGTTTGGTAAAAGGTTTATACAATCAGAAATAATTTTTGAATTAACCGTAAACAAACCCTCGCCCTCAATTTTTCCCCTAATCACACTACTTATCCCAACCTCTAAATTAGTGGTAATTAATTTTATTTTTCCTTCTCCGGCTTTTATTAAAACATTATTTAATATTGGTAAATTAATATTTTTTCCAGAAATATGACCAACTAAAGACAACCCCTGTTTTAGGTTTTCTTGCAAGCTAAACATTTTTAGTTTATTAGTGGTTTGATTTGTCATAATATATTTTTATAAGTTATTAACTGGTTTGGGTGTTTATTAATTAATTAGTATTTATATAATTTATAAATAGTAATAGTAATAAGTGGGTTGATAAGTTAATTTTTTGTTTGGTCTTGGCTAGTGTTTGTTGTTTTGTTGGTTTTATAATTGTGAAATGGTTGTTGAAAAAAGTGTGGAATAAATAGGTTGGTTGGGGATGAAATTTTTTTATATAAAATTTTTAACAAGCCATCAACAAGCAAGCCAATACTTTTCACCAAGTCGTTAACCGCTATAAATTACTTGTTTAATAGAATCTACGTGTTGTTTTATTTTTTCATCTTCTTGGCATTCGCGTTCAATTTTATTATAAGCGTGCATGGCGGTGGTATGGTCTCGGCCACCTAATTCTTGGCCAATTGAGGGGTAGGAGGCGTTTATTTCTTTGCGCATTAAGTACATAACAATTTGTCTGGGTACGACCAATTCTTTTTTGCGGCTTTGCCCAATCAAATCTTTAATATTAATATCAAAAAATTTGGCTGCGGCCTCAATAATGGTTTTAGCGGTAGTTGATCTTGATTGAAAATTAGAAATTATACCGGCTAAAATACTTTTAGTTGACTCTATTGACGGTAAGGAATTGTTGAATTCATAATAAGCGATTAGACGGTTTAAAGCGCCCTCTAATTCTCGAATATTATTAGTTATATTATTTGCAATATAAGCCAAAATTTCTCTATCAAGTTTATAATTTTTTTCTCGACACTTCGTTTCTAAAATTGCTATTCTAGTTTCTAAATCTGGGGAACTGACGTCAGCAATCATACCCCATTCAAAACGTGATAATAATCTTTTTTCTAAAGCAGGTATGGCTTTTGGTGGTCGATCAGAAGAAATCACTATTTGTTTGTTGGTTTGGTGTAGTTCATTAAAAGTATGAAAAAATTCTTCTTGTGTTCCGTCTTTGCCGCCCATAAATTGAATATCGTCAATTAATAGTAAGTCAATATTGCGATAGCGATCTTTAAAATCTTTAGCCTGACCATTTCTAATCGCATGGACATAGTCGTTGGTGAATTTTTCGGATGAAACGTATAGAACTTTGTCGGTTTTTTTAGATAATTCGTGGCCGATAGCTTGTAGTAAGTGAGTTTTACCTAAACCCACTCCGCCATAAATAAAGAGCGGATTGTAAGCATGCCCCGGGTTGGCGGCTACGGCCTGACAAGCCGCATGCGCTAACTCATTATTTTTTCCAACAATAAAATTATCAAAAACATATCGATTATTTAAACCAAAACGGTTAACAATCTTAGGTTTAGTCTCAACAATATTTTCAGTTTTAACTTTTTTTATAAAGTCATCTGATGATAATTCTTTTCTGGTCTCGACCTTATAAATAATTTCTTTAATTTCAACTGAGCCAACATTTTTAAAAGCGTTGGCGATTTCTTTGTGATATTTTTTTTCCAGCCAAGCCTTGGTAAAAGTGTTGGGTACACAAATAATTACCCGGTTGTTTTCAATGGAAGAGATAAAAGTGTTTTTAAACCAGGTGGTAAAATTAGCTCTGGACAAGCTAAGTTCAATTTCACCCAAAATAGCTTGCCAAAGTTGTTCGTTGTTCATAGCACGAGGAAGTTATGATTTATTTTAAATTATAATATCAAAATGATATAAAATTAATATTAAATAATCAGAAAACTTATTGCAATAGGCATTATAACAGCTTAATTATAAATGTAAAATAGACCTTAATGTTTAAAAGATGTTGATAAATAGTGGAAAAGATTTTTTTATTATTTTATTCTTCAAATTTATTGGATAATGTTTTTTTGTTTGACTTTAAAAAGTTTAAATGTTATGTTTATTTGAGATAAAATCTATATTTATTTTTTATTAACCATATTTACTGCCATTAAATAGCTTGTGGCGCTAATTTAAATTAGCGTTTAAATTGTTTAATGGTTAATACAATTATTTTATGCCAAAAAGAACCTATCAACCGAATAAAAGACGAGCTAAAAAGAAACATGGCTTTAGAAAAAGGATGCAAACAAAAAACGGCCGTAACGTTATTAAAAGAAGAAAAGCTAAAGGCAGAAAAAAGCTAACTAAATAGATAATTATTTATATTATTTTGGGTTGGTTAGAATTAAAATTTTAACTGCTCGTTTTTTAAATTATTATGTTAGTTAAGCAACTCCGCCTAGTTAAGGAAAAAGATTTTAAAAGAATATTTAAGTTGGGAAAGTCCTTTTATACTAAAATTTTTCGTATAAAAATTTTAGCCAACGAATTAGATAATAATCGTTACGGTATTGTAATTAGCACTAAGGTTAGCAAAAAAGCTGTTGAGAGAAATAGGATAAAAAGACAAGTTAGGGCTAGCCTAAAAGAATTTAATAGAAAGCTTATTAAGGGTTTTGATTTAGTTATTATAGTTTCTCCGTTAGCACTAAATCAAGAATATAAAACCATTCAAAGTGAATTAGAAAAAATGTTATTTGCCTTAAAATTATTTAAATTAAACAAATAGCATGTTTAAATTTTATCCGCGCTATATAGCAATAAAGATTTTAAAAATTTATCAAAAAACACTTTCTTTTGATCACGGTATTCTAAAATTTTTATATCCTAATGGTTTTTGTCGTTTTCATCCAACTTGTTCTGAATATGCTATCCAGGCAATAGAAAAATACGGATTTATTAAGGGTGGATTTAAAGCTGTTTGGCGGGTTTTACGTTGTAATCCATTTAATTCAGGAGGTTTCGATCCTCTAAAATAACTAGTTATTTATGTCTGAAATTTTTAACCTTATTTTTTATCAACCGATACTTAATCTTTTGGTTTTTTTGTATAATATTGTTCCAGGCCATGATATTGGCGTGGCGATTATAATCATGACTGTAATTATAAAATTGATTTTATTACCTTTATCAAAGCAGTCCATAAAATCTCAAGCATCTTTACAGGAATTACAGCCAAAAATAGAGGAAATTAAGAAAAAATACGCGGACAAAAAAGAAGAGCAGGGTCGGGCCATGATGCAACTTTATAAGGAAAATAAAGTAAATCCATTTTCTTCTTGTTTGCCATTGTTAATTCAACTCCCCTTTTTATGGGCGGTTTTTATGGTTTTTAGAGATGGCTTAAGCGGCCAGTCGCTTAACTTAGTTTACTCTTTTATTTATCAGCCAGAAGTTATTAATACTATGTCTTTGGGCTTTGTTAATTTGGCAGAACGTAATGTGGTTTTAGCTGTGTTGGCCGGATTAGCTCAATTTTGGCAAGCAAAAATGATGATTACTAAGCGCCCAGAAGTTCAGGGTGGTGGCGCTAAAGACGAAGACATGATGGCGATTATGAATAAGCAGATGGTTTATATGATGCCGGCGCTTACTGTTTTTATTGGTTTATCTTTTCCGGGAGGCTTGGCGCTTTATTGGCTGGTAACGACTTTACTTACCGCCTTACAACAATTATATTTATTTAAGCAAAAAGAAAAATTATAAAATATTTAATAATAAAAAAACAACTCCCATTTTGGGAGTTGTTTTTTTATTTTGCTATTTTAAAAAACTTTATTTTTTCCGACGATTACATTTAAATGTTTTTTAACAACCGTAATTTCAGCCGGCGCTGGGGTAATAATAGAACCGTCTAAAATTAATTTATTTTTTAAATTATGAATGGTGATTTTTTTAATTTTAAAAATTGATTGGTGGCTTTGCTTAGAAAAAAAATTTTTATTATCGCGTGTATTAACAACTAATTCTAAAAGCCCATCGTCTGGCATAAATTTTACTCTTGATGGAAGTTTAATTTGTTTATTAATTAAATTAAAGACATAAATAATGCCTTTTTCCATAGTTTCAATAGTATAATTTTTATTCATGTCAATGACAGTGCCTTGATTATTAATACTAACATTAGATAAAAAATACATTTGATTAACCAAGCCCAAATCAAGCTTAGTTAATAATCTGGCCGATAAAATATCGCAAGCCGTTTCAACCGATTCAATGCCCAAGCTTTGTGCAATATCATTATTATCTTCGCCAACCGGTATAATGCCGAGCGGCACGTCAGTACCAGCCAAAGAATTTATAACTTGGTTAATTAACTTATTATTGCCGACTGCAATAACTGTTTTAGCGCCACGCTTAAGTTCGTTGTTAATAATTTCTTGGACGTTTATGGTTGGGCTAAGCCTAAAAATTTTACCATTTAATTCTAGATCGGTAATTCTGGTTTCAATGCGCTCTAGCAAGCGATTATATTTTTTTTGATTCAAAAAAGAATCATAGATAAAAATGTTCATGGAGATAGAAAAATTTAAATCAATTTATTTTTTGACTATTTTTCTTTATTTATTTTTTTAATTTCTTCGGTCCCGGTTGTCATAACGCATTTACCATTGAAAACAGCTCCGCGTTCAATTGATAAGCCGGAAGTTTCAATGTCGCCGGAAATTTTTGCCGTAGCCGTAACTTCAAGAAAACCTTTAATTTTTACGTTACCGGAAATTTGACCGCCGATTTTTGCTTCTTTAGCTTCTACGTCGGCAGTGATCTTAGCAGTTTTGCCAACCTCTAGATTGCCATTAGTTCTTAAACTGCCATCAACTATACCTTCAACAATAATATTGCCTTGGCCGTTAAAGTCCCCCTTTACTTTAACTGATGGTCCGATAACCGTTTCAAATTCATTAAAAGTTTCTCCTTGTCCTTGTTTGTTAAACATAAGATATATATAAATTATTAAATTATTTTCATAAGCTAATTTTTACCAATTAACTATTACTAATTCTATGTAAGTTTAGCCAGTTTGTCAAAGTAAAAAATTTAAGTTAATATATAACTTTGCTAAATAGGTTTAAATTAATTTGCTATTTTATAATCTTTTAAATATAATATCAATATAGATAATAACAGCAATAAATTTATCTAATAAGGCATTAATAAAAACGCCTAGACTGAGGTTGTTTTTTTAACTTTAACCATAGTGAAGATTAGAATAGTTTATAATTAAGCGACTTTAAAGCTTAGGAGAAAGTTGTTTAGTTATTTAGCGGGTATACATTTACGTAGTTTTGGGGTCAGCTATTGGGTGTAATAGCCCTTGTAGTTCAGTGGATAGAACAAGGGACTCCTAAGCCCTAGACGCAGGTTCGATTCCTGCCGAGGGCACAAAAATTAAAAGTCTTTTTAATTTATAATATTGGCTAATATTAGCTAATTTGGCTAATATTAAATTAAATATATTTTTTTAGCTAAAATTAAATAAAATTTTAGGGCCATTAGCTCAGTTGGCTAGAGCGCTTCCATGGCATGGAAGAGGTCAAGGGTTCAAGTCCCTTATGGTCCACATTCATAAACTTACATTAATACTATTAATGTAAGTTTATGTGAAGCATAAGAGTATAGAATCATTGTGTGTCGGCGTGGGGCTTCCCCGCCTAGACTCGCTAGGCGAGGCTGACGCCATTAAAGCTTCTTTATAGTTAAGAATATATAAGCATCTATTTTTGTTCTATCAAAAACTTTTTAAATTATTATAAAAATATATGATATTTAATAAAGATAATTTTAAGTCAGAGGTTGAGGATTTTTCTGGTCTTGTATTAGTTGATTTTTTTGCTCCCTGGTGTGGTTCCTGTCAATTAATGTCCCCTATTTTAGATGAAGTAATCGCAGATAATCAAGATAAAAATGTTAAAATAGGTAAATTTAATATAGAAGAAAGTCAAGATATAGTTAACAAGTATGATATTATGGGAGTCCCAACATTTTTAGTATTTAAAAACGGTAAGGTGGTTGATCGAAAAAATAATTATTGCGACAAAGAAGAAATGAACGAGTTAATTGTAAAAAATAAATGATTAAAATTTAAAGTCCACAAATTTGTGGACTTTAAATTTTTTTAATAAATCGGGGATAAGTCCACAAATTTGTGGACTTAAGTTTAAATAAGTGTTTAATATTAGTAAAATTTATTTAAGTGGATAAGTTGGGGGTAAAGTATGATAATTTATTAATTTTTTAAATTTATGTTTGATACAATTATTATTGGAGCAGGTCCAACAGGTATGAGCGCTGCCGTGTATTCCACAAGAAGAATGATGAAAACTTTATTGATTTCTAAAAATATAGGCGGTCAGGTTATTTGGGCTTCTGAAATAAAAAATTATCCTGGTATAGATATTATCAGCGGTGTTGATTTGATTAATAAAATGAAGCAGCAAGTTAAAGATTTGGGCGCTGATATTAAGATTGGCGAAATCAAAGCAATTAACAAAAAAGATGATGGTACTTTTTTAGTTGAAACTGATAAAGATAGTTATTCAGCTAAAACAATTATTATTGCCATGGGCCTTGCTCCAAGACAGCTAAATTTAGCCAAAGAAAAAGAATTAACCGGTCGAGGAATAAGCTATTGTGCTACTTGTGATGGGCCATTATTTAGAGGTAAAGATGTGGCTGTAATTGGTGGGGGTAATTCGGCCTTAGACGCGGCTGAAGTAATGTCTAAAATTGCTAATAAAGTTTATTTAATTTGTAATGAATCGCAACTTAGGGCGTTTGAGAGTTTAGTTTCAACCGTTAAAAGTAAAGATAATGTAGAAATAATATTAAATAGCGAACCCTCCGAAATAATTGGTGAGACAAAACTAGAAAAAATAAAAGTAATTAGTAAAATTGATCAAAGTATAAGAGAATTAATGGTGGGCGGTTTATTTATTGAGATTGGCCATGAACCAAAGACTGAAATATTGTCAGATTTAGTAAAAAGAGATAATTTTGGTCAAGTTATTACGGACTCGAGCGGTAAAACTAGCTGTGATGGTGTTTTTGCGGCCGGCGATGTTACTCAAAATGAATTTAAGCAAATTATTATTGGTTGTGGCCAGGGCGCTACAGCTGCTTTATCAGCTTATAAATATTTGCAGGCGAAAAAATAAAATATAAATTTATGCTTGACCTAGCAGAAGAGAAAAAAATATTTTCTCATGGCTATAAGGTAATAGGCGCGCTAGATGAAGCCGGCAGAGGTCCTTTAGCCGGACCAGTTGTCGCGGCTTGTGTTATTTTTAACGCTAATATTAGCATAAATAATGAATTAGCGCAAATCAATGATTCTAAAAAATTAAGCGCTAAAAAAAGAGAGGAATTGTTTGCGGCGATTAAAAAAAATTTTATTGAAGTTGGCGTTGGGATTTGCGACCATAAAACTATAGACAGAATTAATATATTGCAAGCTACATTTTTAGCCATGAAGAAGGCAATAAGTTCGGTAAAAAATAAGCCAGACTTTATTATTATTGATGGGTCAATGAAATTGCCAAATTGTTCTACGCCACAGCAAACTTATATTAAAGGCGATGAAAGAATTTTTACTATTGCGGCTGCTTCAATTATAGCAAAAGTAACTAGGGATAATATTATGCGAGAGATTGATCAGTTATATCCTAATTATGGCTTTAAACAGCATAAAGGCTACGGAACTAAATTTCATCTGGAAAAATTAGCGCAATATGGTCCATGCGCGATTCATCGTTTAACCTTTAATAAGGTTAAAAAATAATAAAAAAGTAGTTATTTCATATGATTAGACTTAAGTCTACAATTTAGTAGACTTAAGTCTAATTTTTTATTGACAAAATGTGAAATATTTGATAAAATAATATTAGACAATATACAAACTATATTATCTTAAAAAACAAAAACAAAAAACATGTTATTCATAAAAAATAGGCCAGCTGCTTTAATAGAGCACAATGGTCCAAGAAATTATAATATTCTAAAAAAGCAGTGGAGCAGGAGTTCAGCCGGTCTGGACTCTATAATTAGTCTGTCCATTGCTTTTTTATTGCTTAAATAATTTATTTAACCAATGTTTGATATGAAAAACAAAAAGATCCCCATTCTAAAAATTTTTATAATTCTCCTAATAGTTGGGTGGACTTGTTTTAGTTTTGTAAATTCGGTTAAGGCGGCTGTTGATGATTCTTCTTTAAGTAGCTTAACTATTGATCAAGGAGTTCTTAATCCTGTTTTTGCTTCCAGCACTTTAAACTATACTGCCGTAGTGCCATATACTGTTGAAAGTCTTAATATTACTCCTACGGTTAATTCGCCCGGCGAAGCTACTTTAACTATAAATGGAACTTCCGCAAATAGTGGAGAAGCATTTGATGTTAATTTATCTGTTGGCAGTAATACCATTACTACAGTAGTAACCTCCCAAGATCTAGCTAGTGTCACCACATATACAGTGGTTGTTACCAGAGAAAATTTAATTGCAATGAAAACTAGTTATGTTGTAGGTACTGGTCCGGCTGGCGTCGCTTTTGATGGCACCAATATTTGGGTGGCTAATGTTATGGGCTCAAGCGTTTCTAAAATTTCTCCTCTCGGAGAAATAACAACGTATTCTGGCACGGGCGCGCAGCCCACGGGCATTGCTTTTGACGGCGTTAATATGTGGACAGCTAATCAGGGTAATAGCGTTTCCAAAATTACTCCTACTGGCGACATAACGACTTATTCTGGAACTGGTAATGGAGCCTTTGGCATCGCCTTTGACGGCGTTAATATGTGGGTGACAAATGCTGGAGATAGCAGTGTTACTAAAGTTTCTCCGACCGGCGAGATGACAGCTTATTATCTTGGAGCAGAAACCGGGCCGTATGGCATCGCTTTTGATGGCGTTAATATGTGGACAGCTAATCAAGATAATAATAGCGTCTCTAAAATTTCTCCTGCTGGCGACATAACGACTTATTCTGGAACTGGTAATGGAGCCTTTGGCATCGCCTTTGACGGCGTTAATATGTGGGTGACAAATGCTGGAGATAGCAGTGTTACTAAAGTTTCTCCGACCGGCGAGATGACAACTTATACAGGCACTGGCGCTTATCCTTATTTTATTACTTTTGACGGCACTAATATGTGGACCGCGAATGTGGGTGGCGAGAGTGTAACTAAAATTAATGTCACGACTAATGATATGGTGACTTATTCTGATGTGGGGACTGCCCCATGCGCTGTTGTTTTTGATGGTGATAATATTTGGGCATCAAACATTTATAGCAGTTTTCCTCCATCAGGAGCGCCCACCGGCAGTAATGTAACAAAAATTTCTTTTGCTGAAGTTTCCTCTGATTCATCTTTAAGCAATTTATCTATTAATTTAGGCGCGTTATCTCCGGTATTCGCCAGTAGCACTTTTAGCTATACTGCTACTGATACGGAAGAAAATAAAGTTACTGTTACGCCAACCGCTGGCGACGAAAATGCTTCAATTACTGTTAATGGCTCGGCTGTAGTGAGTGGAGGTTCGAGAGACGCTTATCTTAATCACGGAGAAAACACCGTTAATATTATTATTACAGCTACGGATGGAGTTTCTTCTTCAACTTACCAAATTGTTATAAATAAGACATCAGAAGATCCTGTTTTTACTACTTTGCATGAGTTTAATTGGGAAACAACTATAGGACAAAGTCCTAAAGGCGATTTACTTTTTTATAATGGTAAGCTCTATGGCATGACAGAGGGTGGCAACACCGGTACTTTATTAAATAACAATGATATTGACGGTACAATTTTTTCTATTGATCCTGACGGTACAGATTTTACAGTGTTACATTATTTTGAAGCAAACGAAAACCCCCAAGGCTCTTTAATTTTATCCGCAGATAATACCAAGCTCTATGGTATGACATACGGCGAATGGGATTCAAACGCTGATAAAATTTTTTCTATTGATTTAGATGGTAGTAATTTTACCGTTTTGTATGAATTTGATAACGGTGGACATTCAGTTCGCCCTCATGGGTCGTTATTATTATTTGATAATAAACTTTATGGCATGACAACAGAAGGCGGAATTCCGGTTTGTATTTGGGAGGAAGGGGGAGAATGTTGGGAATATTCTTATGGCTCCGGTACAATTTTCTCTATCGATACCGATGGTTCAGATTTTAATTTAATTCATCAATTTGCCGGCGGCGTTGACGATGGAGCCTCTCCATATGGTTCTTTAATTATTTCTAACGGTACGCTTTATGGCATGACTAGAGCCGGTGGTGATAGTGACGCTGGCACAATTTTTTCTATTCCTGCCGCTGGCGGTAGTATTACTCTTTTATATGAATTTGCTGGCTATCCTGAGGATGGGGCTTATCCTTATGGTTCATTAATTATTTCTGGTGATACGCTTTATGGCATGACTACTAACGGCGGTGATTTAAATGATGGTATAATTTTTTCTATTCCTGTTGCTGGTGGAGTTATAACTACTTTGCATGAATTTGCAGGCGGAGCTGATGACGGCGCTACTCCATATGGCTCTTTAATTATTTCTAGCGGAACGCTTTATGGCATGACTAAAAATGGTGGAGATAATAATAATGGCACAATTTTTTCCATTCCCGTGGCTGGTGGTAGCATTACTCTTTTGCATGAATTTCTTGGAACAAATTCTAGCGATGAAGGAGTAATAACTGACGGTAGACAGCCTTATGGTTCATTAATACTTTCCGACGGAACGCTTTATGGCATGACAAGCGATGACGGTGGTGGTAATGGAATTATTTTTTCTATCAACACTGACGCTAGCAATTATTCGATATTATATCGTTTCGGCATATTCGAACAGTTTGGTATGTTTTCTACGGTAGGTTTAATTCCTTCTGAAGATGGGCAAACTTTTTATGGCACCACGGGTTTAGGCGGAGTGAGTGCTTTGGCTGGAACAATTTTTTCTGTTAAGGCCGACGGAACTGATTTTAGAATATTACATAATTTTACTGGTGATTATGATGGTATATTTTCTTTAGGTTCATTAACACTTTATAATGGTAAATTATATGGAGGAACAGTTATTTCTGGCCCTGGTGCAGGCAGCGGTTCACTAGGTAGCGGTGGTGGCATACTTTTTTCTATAAATACTGACGGAACAGATTTTACTAGATTACATATTTTTGCCGATTTAACCGTGGGAGTAGATGGCGAAGGAAATCCAATAGATGGCATGTGCCCTTTTAGCCAGTTATATCCTTATAACGGTAAACTTTATGGTACAACAGAAAGAGGCGGAATTAATGATAAGGGTGTAATTTTCTTCATGAATCCAGACGGCAGTGATTTTCAAATTATTTATAATTTCGAGGGAGGAGAATTGGGCGCCGATCCTTACGGTTATTTAACTTTTTCTGATGGTAAGATTTACGGCATGACTAATGGGAATTCGTTTGCTGCTTATCTTGTGAATACTATTGATGGCACGCCTCTTTCCGAAGAAGATTCTAGCGTTGTTTTTTCCTTTGATCTTGTAAGTTTAGAATATAATGTATTGCATGTTTTTTCGGGCGGGACTAATGATGGTGATGAGCCTTTAGCCAGCGCTTTAAATCTTATAGAAGATAAACTTTATGGTTTGACTTATTTGGGCGGAGCTCATAATATGGGTACGATTTTTTCCGTTAATACTGACGGTACTGATTTTAGTGTTTTACATTCTTTCGCTGGCGGTGAAGACGGGTCTTATCCTTGGAGCTCAATGATTGTTAATAATGGTAAATTGTATGGCATGACTAGCGGAAATCAATTTACCGCTTTAATTGGGATAATCCTTGGTTCTTATACTATGCCAGGCTCAGGCACAATTTTTTCTATTGATCCGGACGGAAGTAATTTTAGAACAGAATATTATTTTTACAACGAAGAAAATAGCAGTAATGTTTTTTCTCCGGGCGCTTTAACTTTTGTTAATGATAAATTTTACGGTATGACAACCGCCAGAACTACCTCGACATCGGTTTTAGACGTAGGTACGGTTTTTTCTTTAACTCTATCCGAGTCTAGCCCGGCTGCACTGAGCTCAGACTCTTCTTTAAGTAATCTTACTGTTAATCAGGGCACGTTAACACCAACTTTTTCTAGCGGTACTTTAAATTATACTCTTAGCGTGGCAAGCAGCATCTCAACTATTAATATTATTCCAACGGTCAATGATTCGGGAGCGACTGTAACCGTTAATGGTGCGAGCGTAGCTAGCGGAAATCCGGCTAGCGTTAATTTATTTGTCGGTCAAAATACGGTTAATATTGTTATTACGGCCGAAGATGAAACAATCACAACTTATACTTTTGTTATTACAAGAGCAGAAGAGGTTAATAATGGCGGTAGCGTCATTATTGATTATAATCCGCCAAGAGAACCAGAAAAAAATTATTTTAGCGTTTTAATTAATGATGGTGCAGAAATTACTTCTTCTCCGAAAGTTAATTTAAATTTATACAGCGGTGTTAATACGGTTGATGTTTCCATCTCTGACAATCCAGAGTTTGAGAATGCTTATAAAGTGCTTTATGAGAAAAATAAATTATGGGATCTTTGTGGTTATCGCGATAGTTGTCCAGATGGCACTTATACAGTTTATGTAAAATATCATACTGGCTGGGGTTATTATTCTGAAGTAGTTTCCGATTCTATTATTTTAAAAAATTCAAAAGATGATTTAAAACCAGAGCAATCTGTTTCAGATAATACTTCGACTGGTAACACAATTGAAAATACTAATTTAGTTGAGCCAGATAAAAATATTCAAGAAACAATTAAGAAAATTTTAAACCAGCCATTTACTAAAAATTTAAGATACAGGCAAACCGATAATGATATAAAACGTTTGCAGATTTTCTTAAACCAAGATTTAGATACTCGGCTCGCTAAAACCGGCCCAGGTTCACCCGGTAAAGAAACTAATTATTTTGGTCCATTAACTAGAGCCGCGGTAATAAAGTTTCAAGAAAAATATTTCAAAGAAATTTTAAATCCCCTTGATCTCGAAAAGGGCACAGGCTTCGTTGGTCCATATACTAGAGCCAAGATAAATCAGATGTTAGGATTTTAGTTTAATATAAAAATAAAATGTTAGAAATAAAACAATCAGCCAATTTTAAAAAAAATTGGCTAGAAGTATTTCAATATAATTTTAAAGAGCAATGGATTAAGAATTTTATTTAGTCTGAATTCTTTGTCTGTTGCTTTTTTATTGGTTAGATAATTATTTTGAATATGATGAAAAAGAAGTATTTTATTTCCCACGGAGATAATAAAAAATTTACATTTTTTTTACCACTAATAATTTTGGTGATGATTTTTTTTGGTTTTACTAATACGGCGAAGGCAGCGCCTAATGATTCGTCTTTAAGTAATCTTCAGATTATTCCAGGGGTGCTAACTCCAACCTTTGCTTCTAGCACTTTTAATTATACTGTTAGCGTAGTTAATAGCGCAGAAAATATTTATATAATACCAACCGCCAATGATGCCGGCGCCACTATAAAGGTAAATGGAACAATCTATAATGGTATTCATTGGCCGAACATTGATCTTGATGTCGGAAATAATACTATTGATATTGTAGTTACAGCCGAAGATCTTTCAACTTCAACTTATACAATTATTGTTACTCGAGAGTTATATTCTATTATAACGACGACTTATTATGGAACTGGTAGTTCTCCTTATGGTATAGCTTTTGACGGCGTTAACATGTGGACAGCAAACTATGATGGTAATAGCGTCACAAAAATTTCTCCAACTGGAGAAATGACAACTTATTTAGGGACGGGCACTCGACCTTACGGTATCGCTTTTGACGGCACCAATATGTGGACAGCAAACTATGGTGGTAGTGGTAATAGCGTCACAAAAATTTCTCCAACTGGAGAAATGACAAATTATACGGGAACTGGTGGTAGCCCTATAGCTATCGCTTTTGACGGCACCAATATGTGGACGGCAAATTACCATGGTAGTAGCGTAACAAAAATTTCTCCCACTGGCGTTATGACTACTTATTCAATTGGGACTATGCCACAAGCCATCGCCTTTGATGGAGTCAATATGTGGACAGCAAATTATAATGGTAATAGCGTCACCAAAATTTCTCCAGAAGGTTCCGTAACAACTTATTCAGGGACGGGCGCTAATCCTCGTAGTATCGCTTTTGACGGCACCAATATGTGGACAGCGGATGAGGGTAGCAAGAGTGTAACCAAAATTTCTCCCACCGGTGAAATGACAACTTATTCTGGAATATCTAGCAATCCATGGGCAATTACTTTTGACGGCACCAATATGTGGGTATCAAATGGTAGCGGCTTTACTAAAATTACGCTTGGTGGTGAAATAAAAAATTATTCTAATGCATACGGGCAAGATGCAATTATTTCTGACGGCACTAGTTTGTGGTTAACGAACCGTACTAATAGTGTGATTAAAGTTACTTTGGTTATGGCATCAACTGATTCTTCTTTGAGTAATCTTACCGTTAATCAGGGTACGCTTAACCCAACGTTTGGGAGTGATATTTTAAATTATACAGATAGAATAGCTCATAACATAAATAGTATAAATATTACGCCAACTGTAAATAGTAGCGGTGCTACCATAAAAGTAAATGGAGTTTCTGTTGATAGCGGAAATTCGACAAGTGTTGCCCTTAACTCTGGAGATAATATAATTGATATCGTTGTTACGGCAGCAGACAGTATTTCAAGTTCAACTTATGAGATTATAATCCAACATGATAGTTCTTTGGTTTCCATGATTACTTATTCAGGAACGGGAAGTTATCCCTATGCCATCGCTTTTGACGGCACCAATATGTGGACAGCAAATAGTAATGGCAATAGTGTCACTAAAATTTCTCCAACTGGAGAAATGACAACTTACTCTGGGACGGGCGCTCGACCTTACGGTATCGCTTTTGACGGCACCAATATGTGGACAGCAAATAGTAATGGCAATAGTGTCACTAAAATTTCTCCAACTGGAGAAATGACAACTTACTCTGGAACGGGTGGTAGCCCTGTAGCCATCGCTTTTGACGGCACCAATATGTGGACAGCAAATACTGGTGGTAGTGTGACTAAAATTTCTCCAACTGGAGAGATGACAACTTATTCAGGAACGGGAAGTTATCCCTATGCCATCACTTTTGACGGCACCAATATGTGGACGGCAAATTTATTAAATGATAGTGTCACTAAAATTTCTCCAACTGGAGAAATGACAACTTATACTGGAACAGGCTCTGATCCTTACGGTATCGCTTTTGACGGCACCAATATGTGGACAGCAAATAGTAATGGCAATAGTGTCACTAAAATTTCTCCAACTGGAGAAATGACAACTTATGCTGGGACGGGCACTCGACCTTACGGTATCGCTTTTGACGGCACCAATATGTGGACAGCCAATAATAGCGGTAACAGCGTAACAAAAATTTCTCCAGAAGGTGTGGCAACAACTTATGTAGGCATAGCTTATCCTTATGCCATCGCTTTTGACGGCGTTAATATGTGGACGGCGAATGCTAATTGTAGCGTGACAAAAGTTATATCTATACTATTTGTAGTTTCCGATGATTCATCTTTAAGCAATCTTTCAATTAATCATGGTACTCTTGATCCTGTATTTACTAATGATGCTTTTGATTACACGGCCACTACTAATTATCCAAGTATAGATATTACATCAACCACAACTAATCTTGGCGCTACAGTTAAAGTAAATGGCGTGTCTGTTAATAGTGGAGAACCAACTAGTATTGCTCTTGCAATTGGAGAAAATATAATTAATATTGTTGTAACGGCTACGGACGAGATTACAATTTCAACTTATACGATTGTTGTTACGCGTGAAGGTTTATCTCCTTCATATCTTGCTTTTGACGTTTTGGGTCAAATTGATGAGTTAGGCGATCCAACATTTACCACAAGCGATTCTGATAATGCTAGTAGTACAATTCCTAATAATTTAGGACTTAATTTCCCGGAAGGGCTTACTTTAGACGCTAACAACCATCGATTGTTTGTGTCTGATAGTGGTAACGACCGTATTCTTCAATATGATCTTGACGATAATAATAATTTAATTGATTATATTCCAGATCATGTGCTTGGGCAATCTGA
>JBAZFW010000009.1:0-38066 GCA_041653215.1 Patescibacteria group bacterium | reverse complement strand
AAGAAAATAATTATTTATTTGTTAGATCAAAAAAGATACGCCGAAGTCGTGCCTTATTATAATGATTTAATTAAAGCCGAGCCGACGCGCTATGATTATAGATTGGATTTAATTAAAATTTATTATTTAATTGGCGATCTTGATTCCGCGGTTGAACAACTAAATATTATAAATAGCCAATCGCCGGAAACCCTAAAAGATTATCAAGACTTTGTTAATGAAATTTATGATGCTTATAACAAGCCTAAGTTTAAATAAAATTTTTTATGCCTCTAAAAGTTTATTTTAACGTTTTAAAAACCGGAATTTATTTAAGTTTTCTTTCGGTTTTTTTAATTTTTACCAATCTGCTTTTTCCTTACATAACTTCTAAGCAGCTTTATTTTAATATTTTGGTAGAAATTTTAATGATTTTTTGGTTAGGTCTGATTATTAAATATCCGGAAGTTCGGCCAAAAAAATCTTGGGTTACTTTCGGTTTAGCTGCGTTTTTAGGCGCTTTGTTCGTTTCTTCGGTTTTTGGCGTTGATTTTAATTTAAGCTTTTGGGGAGACGTTGAAAGAATGCTTGGTTTATTTCATGTAGTACATTTCTTTTTATTTTATTTAATTTTGATTACCGTTTTTAGAAAACCAAACGATTGGCGCAATCTTTTTATTATTTCCATAAGCGCCGCGGCTTTAGTTTGCCTTTATAGTTTATTTAAAGTTCATTATAGCACCATCGGCAACACGGCCTATGTTTCTGGTTACGCGATTTTTAACATTTATTTTGCTTTGATTTTATTTTTTAGGCGTCGCGACGAAGAAAAGATAAAACATCAAAATTGGCTAATAAGCGCGCTTTATTTAGTCGCTGCTTTCATAATGTTTTTAGTTATGAAAGAGACTAATACTAGAGGAGCTTATGCTGGATTAGGTATAAGTTTTGTTTTATTTTTTATTTTATCCGCTGTTTATAGCCAGAGTAAAAAAATAAAATTATATAGTTTAATAGCTGGTGCGGTAGCAGTTGTTTCTATAGTTTTAATTTTTTCATTTCCGCAGAGTAAAATTGTCAGCCAAACCCCGATTTTAAAAACCGTGGCGCAAATTTCATCAAAGCAAGTTACTTTTCAAACTAGATTAATTTCCTGGAAAGCGGCTCTAAAAGATTTTCCAAATCATGCCATTTTAGGTACGGGCTATGGTAATTATGCTATTACTTTTGATAAATATTTTGATCCGGCATTTTATAC
This sequence comes from Patescibacteria group bacterium, assembly GCA_041653215.1. Classification (GTDB taxonomy): domain Bacteria; phylum Patescibacteriota; class Patescibacteriia; order Patescibacteriales; family GWC2-42-12; genus JACPHD01. The sequence continues at coordinate 36,829 of JBAZFW010000009.1, read as the reverse complement.
CTATACTGCTAGCGAAACTTATTTTGACCGGGCGCATAATAATTTAGTCGATATAGCTTCAACCGGCGGTCTAATAAGTCTGTTAACTTATTTATCTATTTTTATAGCCGTAGCTTATTATTTGTTTAAAGGTAAAAAGCAGGGCAAAATTTCCACTAATGAATTTATTTTGCTAGTTTGTTTATTCGTGGCTTATTTTATTCAAAATTTAGCCGTGTTTGATTCGCTAGTGACTTATATTTCGTTAATGTTAACTTTAGGTTATGTTTATTGGCTAATTAATAATAACGACGAAGAAGAATTTACTTCCGATGAAGGTTTAACTAATAAAGAATTAACGGTTTTACTTGTCGCTGGAGTAATTATTTTATCTATTACCTATCAATACAATATTAAAGTGTGGCAGATGCTAAATGGAACAATAAAAGGTCAGACCGAATTTGCCAAAGGCAATGTTGCGGCCGGAGTAGAAGAGTATAAAAAAGCTTTAAGTTATAATACGCCCTTAGATCGCGATAGTCGCGCCAGTTTAATCAATGTTATAAACGGTCGGCAAAGTGATTTATCAGCTATGGATAAAACAAAAGCTAAAGAAATAGTTGATTATGTTATAAGTTTGGCCGAAGCTAATGTAAAATTAAATTCGGCTGATAGCATGATGCAAATGCAATTAGCGCAAATTTTAAATACCGCCGCTTTAGTTAATATAGATAATACAAATAAATTTTATTTTTATTCTGACCGCGCCTTAAAGGCGATTGATGAATCCATAAAAGCTAGCCCGGGGCGCGTAACAATTTATTTTTCTAAAGCGCAGATATATTTAACCAGAAATAGTAAAGATGATGCCATAAAAACTTTAGAGTATGCGGCCAGTTTAAATGAAAAATATCCGGAAGCTTTTTGTCATTTGGCTAAATTGCAAATTTATCTTGATCAGCCGGAAGAGGGTTATAAAACTTTGGATAAATGCCTTGATCTTAATGGCGCAAACTATTTAAGTCCGGTTAATTTTGTTCAACTAGCTATTAATTATTACTCGCAGAAAAATGATAAAATTCGTTTAGTTATGTTATACGAGGTCTGGACTCGTTTAGAATCTAATAATGCTAAAGCCTGGGCAAATTTAGCGCAACTTTATGCGCAAACCGGAGAAAAAGATAAAGCCATAGAAGCGGCTCAAAAGGCCGGACAGCTTGATTCATCTTTAAAGCTTGATGCCGAGAAGTTTATACAAAAATTAAAGCAGTAATTATAAAATTAGCTAAAAAATTAATCCCCACACTTAACTTCAAGTGTGAGGATAAAAGCAGGAACAGGATTTTATCCTGTTCCTGCTTGACAAAATATAAATTTAATGTTAAGTTATAAAGTTAAAAAATAATTGGTCATTACAACTACAACTGAAAGGAGTAATAAAGAATTGAAAGCAAAAATTAAAAAAAGGATCGGAGATTTAAATGTTGACGAAACGATTAAAATTTTGGACAAACTATCTAAATCAAAAGCTTTAAGTAAAAAATTGATTTATTTGTTCGGAGGTTTAAGCACGCATTTGATTTTTCTTTATACAGAGACATTTGATTTATCCGGTAAGGATCACAAAAGCATCAACATTGCTCTTGCGATAAGAAAGAAAATACAAAATTATATCTTGGCGCAAAGCCAAGAAGAACAGGAGGTTTAAAAATGAGATATGCGCAGAATTTGTCAGGAATAAAGACCATAGCAGACACAATTTTTATTTTTACTAAGTCCGATTGCCAGTGCAGATCGGCCTTGATTGTGCGAGCCGGTAATATTTTCATCGACAGTCAGTTTAAAAATCGCCCGGCCGAAGTTTTTTTACGGCGGTTTTTACAGCCTGGTAATGGCCTGCTCACGATGGCCACCGAGCATCTGCATGGCGACAGAGCCGTCGCTTTATCGCATGAAATTAAAGAAAATTGCTGTGCTTTTCTTTTTGCCGGTAGAAAAAAGATTCAGGATGAAACTCTGGCCGTATTAAGGAGCATAAAAGAATCTCCGCCGTATGAGAATTTCAATCAGGCGGTAAAAAACAAAATAAAAGCCTTGAAGTTGAATTAAAAAAGGCTTTTAAATTCGCCAACCCCGGCTCTTAAAAAGAGAGCCGGTTTTTTTATCCCCACACTTAATTTTAAGTGTGGGGATTTATTCTAAATAAACTTTTTTCGTTTCCCTAACCATTTTTTCTAAGTTGAAATTTAGACTAGCGGTTTGCTCAGCATTTTTACCTAATTCAGTCGCTGAATTTTTATTATTGATTAATTTTTCTAAAGCGTTGGCTATATCTAGCGTTTCGGCCGGTTTAGTTAATAGGCCGGTTTTATTATTTTCAATCATTTCAGGTATGCCGCCGACATTAGTCGTAATAATTGGCAATTCGGCTTGCATAGCTTCTAAAATAGAGTAGGGCAGACCTTCCTTAACCGACGAACAGATATAAATATCAAAAGCTTTTAATAATTTTGCCGCCTCATCAATTTCGCCGGCTAAAATAAAATTATTTTCTAAATTATATTTTTTAATTAAGTTTTCTAAATTTTTTCTTTCCGAACCCTCGCCGATAATAATAAATGTTGCTGATATTTTTTTCTCATTGGTTAAAATATTAGCCGCTTCAATAAAATATTCAAAACCTTTAGTTTTATATAAATTACCGATGGAACCGATGAGTAGATTATTCGTCATTGCGGGCTTGACCCGCAATCCAGAAACTTGTTCGTGGCGTTGAACGCTGGATCCCGGATCAAGCCCGGGATGACGGGCAGGCGAATTGTTCTCTAAAATAAAATTTTCCAATAACTCTTTAGCCTCTTCTTTAGAATAAAAATTTATTGACGCTAAACCGTTATGAATAGTAATTAATTTATCCCCACACCTATGTATAGGTTGTGGGGATTTATTTTCCGGCGCGATTTTATATTTTAGCGCGGCTTGCTTATCAAATTCGGAAACGCAAATAATTTTATTTTTAAATCTAGCGGTTAATTTTTCCGCATATAAATAAAAATATTTTAACCAAGCAGGCAAAGGTTCGTTAAAGACCCAACCGTGAACCGTGTAAACGGTTTTTGTTTTAGTAAATAAAGAAGCAATCGAGCCAAGAATGGAAATTTTTGAACTGTTTAAATGAATAATGTCTGGTTGATAGTTTTTTATTAATTTTATGATTTCGAATAAGGCCGAAAGGTCATTAATAGGCGAGATGCTTCTTTTTAGATTAGGAATAATAAAATATTCAATGTTATTTTCAGTTAAAATTTTAGCTAATTTTAAGTCTTTTTCTTGTTCTCCCATGGCTATCGCCACCTTAAAATCAGATTTTAAATTATTGGCTAAATCAAAAACATAGCGCTGGGCACCGCCAAATTCCGATTGAGTTATAAAATAGAGAATTTTTTTTACCCCGTTAGATACCTTGGTATTCATATTATGTTTTTTTGTTAGACAAATAAGTGTTCGCCCTAGCTTATATTACATAAAATTTTTATACACCCACAATATCTAACGGGGTGAATAAATTAAGATTGACTTTTAACCTATTTTATTTAATAATAACTAATATAAAAGGATAAAGCAAATCCTGATTTTTAATATTTTATTTAAAGCTAATTTACCCCCACACTTAACTGTTTTATGTTATGTTAAGTTAAACGTGGGGTAGTAAATAAGTGTGGGGGTGTATATGAAAATTTTGTATTTTGGCGGAGGTTTTGTTGGCGCTTGTTCGGCCGCGGTTAGCGCGGATAGCGGGCACGAGGTTTTAGTTTATGACATTAATCAAGAGTTGGTTAAAAGCTTATCGTCCGGAGATAAGGATAAAATCGAAGCTTATTTATTTGAAAAAGGCTTAGGTGATTTAATTATTAGAAACCAAATTAGAATAAAATTTACTTCAAATTTAGAGGAAGTAAAAAAGGTTATTGACGAAATAGAAGCGGTTTTTATGTGTCTACCTACACCGGAAAAAGACGGAACCGGCGAAACTAATTTAAAAATTTATGAAGCAGCCGCTACGACCTTATCCGAAGTTTTAGTTAAACGAAATAATGGCGAGCAAAGTCAGTACGTTTTAATAATTAATAAAAGCACAGTGCCGATTGATATGTTAAATCGGACTAAGGAAATTATGTTGGCGGCTGGCGTTAAAAATTTCGGCGTTGGTTCTAACCCGGAATTTTTAGTTGAAGGCAAGGCGGTAGAAGGTTCAATAAGACCCCCGCGCGTTGTAGTCGGAGCGGAAAGCGAAAAAGATTTTATAATTTTTAGAAATATTTATAGCCGATTTGTCGAATCTTCTAATGTTGCTTATTTAGAAGTTAGTCCAGCCGAAGCTGAAGCCGGGAAACTTTTAGCTAACTATATTTTATTTAGTCGTTTAGCTAATTGTTTTGATGTGGTTGGACGAGTTTGCGAAAATTTTTATGGTTTACAATTTGAAAATGTTAGAAAAATTTTAATTACTGATAGCCGCATAGGCGATTGGGGATTTTATGATAGTTTATTCGCCGGCGGCAGCTGTTTTATAAAAGATGCGCGATCTTTATCGCATCAGCTAAAAATTAAAGGCGTAAAAGCTGATTTAGTTGATGATGTTTTAGCCGCTAATCAACGTCAATTAGATAATTTTTTAGTTAGAGCCGAAGCAGAGTTTAATTTTAATTGGTCGGGTAAAACGGTTGGTTTATTAGGTTTAGCCTTTAAGCAAGATACTAATGACGTCCGCAATTCGGCGGCTTTAGGCGCGGCTGAATTTTTATTGAACAAAGGCGTGGAACAAATTAAAGCTTACGATCCTGTGGCCGGAGCAAATTTTATAAAATATTTTTCTGATAATAAAAATGTCGGAAAAATTAATTTGGTTAATACCGAAATTGAAGCAATTTCTAAAGTTGATATTTTAATAATAGCTACTGATTGGCCGCAGTTTAGAGGACTCTACGATTTAATAAATGAAAATTTATCTAAAGGAACGATTATCATGGACGGACGACGGATGCTCGCGCAAAAATACGAAGCTTTAAGTAATGACGGTTATAATGTTATTGCGGTCGGGTCATCAATTTTTAAATTAAATAAGTAGTATTGTAGTAATAATTTTTAATTAATGAATTTTATGAAAATTAATAAAAAATTTAAAATTGGTATTATTGGTATGGGATATGTAGGAGTGCCTTTGGCCGCAGTAGCAGCAAGCAAAGGTTATCAGGTTTATGGCTTTGATACAGATAAAAAAAGATTAAAAATTATTGCTCAAGGCAAAAGTCCATTTAAAGAAGATTTTTTAGAAAAACTTTTGCCCAAGGTAAAAATTAATGTTTTCTCTGATTCAAAGATTTTGAAAAAATGTGATATTTGCATAATCTGTGTGCCTACACCTGTTGATGAAAAATATTATCCGATTCTTGATCCGGTTATTAATGCTTCTAAAACTATTGCGAAAAATCTTAAAAAAGGCGCTTTAGTTATTTTGGAATCAACGGTTAATCCGGGAGTTTGTGAAGATGTTATATTGCCAATTTTTATAAAAGCAGGTTATCGTCTTGGTAAGGATTTTTTTATTGCGCATTGCCCAGAAAGAGTTAACCCCGGCGATCCTAAATGGAATGTTGGCAACATCCCTCGCGTTGTTGGAGCTTTTGAAAAAGTTGGTTTAAAAATGGCTAAACAATTTTATGAAAGTATTGTTGATGGTCAAATTATGGAAGTTGATTCTATTCGGGAAGCTGAAGCTGTAAAAATATTAGAAAATTCTTTTCGTGATATTAATATTGCTTTTGTTAATGAGTTAGCAAAATCTTTTGGCGTGCTTAATATTGATATAGTTAATGTGATAAAAGGAGCTTCTACCAAACCCTTTTCTTTTATGCCGCACTGGCCGAGTTGTGGCGTTGGTGGCCACTGTATTCCTGTTGATCCTTATTATTTAATTGAAAAAGCTAAGTCCAAAGGTTTTGATCATAGTTTTTTAAGAACTGCGCGCGCAATTAATAATAGTATGCCAGAATATACAGCCGAACAAATGTTTGATTTATTAAACGAAGTAAAAAAATCTGTGAAAGGAACAAAAATTGGTATTTTAGGGCTATCTTATAAGGCTAATGTTGGTGATTTGCGCGAAAGCCCTTCTCTTAAAATTAAAAAGATTTTGGAAAAAAAGGGGGCGGTTATAGAAACATATGATCCTTATTTGCCTGAACTTTCTACCGTGAAGAATTTAAATGAAATTTTAAAAAAAACAGAAGCTATTCTTTTAGCAGCAAATCATGATGAATTTAAACAGATAACTGCTGAAAAATTAAAAAGTAACAAAGTTTTTGTAGTAGTAGATGGAAAAAATTGTTTAGACAAAAAAAGCATACAAAAAATAGGCGTATTTTATAGGGGTATAGGCAGGTAATTAATTAGCTGTTTGTTCCATTGTTCTGATGGGGCATAAATTATAAATATATGAAAATTTTAGTAACCGGCGGTGCCGGGTTTATTGGTTCAAATTTAGTCGATGAATTAGTTAAGCGTGGCCATAAAGTTTTTGTGGTTGATAATTTATCAACTGGTAAGAAAAATAATTTAAATTCTAAAGCCAAATTTTATAAAATTGATATTCGTTCAGCGTCAATTAGTAAAATTTTTAAACGAGAGAAATTCGATTATGTTTTTCATTTAGCAGCACAAATTGATGTTAGAAAATCGGTCGCTGACCCAATCTTCGATAATCAAGTCAACGCCATGGGTAGTTTTAATATTTTTAAAAATGCCGGTATAAACAAAGTAAAAAAAATTGTTTTTATTTCTACTGGCGGAGCCCTTTATGGCGATTGCTTAAAGCCGGCGACTGAAGAAAGTTTAATACAACCAGTTTCGCCTTATGCGATTCATAAATATGCGGCTGAAAGATATTTAGAATTATGTAAAGAATTATATGGTTTAAAATATGCAGTTTTAAGATTAGCTAATGTTTTTGGCCCAAGACAATATAGTGGCGGTGAATGCGGTGTGATTGGAATTTTTACTTATAATCTTGTCGCTGGTAAGCCGAGTGTGCTTTATGGCGATGGCAGTAAAACTAGAGATTTTGTTTATGTGGCTGATGTTGTTAGCGCTTGTTTAAAAGCTATACAAACTAAGCATGATGGAATTTTTAATATTGGCAATCATAAAGAAATTAGCATGAATCAGATAATTAATGGTATAAAAAAAGCTGCTGGAAAGAAATTTATTTATAAAAAAGAAAAAGATCGTCTTGGGGAAGTGCGGCGTAGCGTGCTTAATAGCGCTAAAGCTAAAAAAATATTAGGCTGGTCACCCAAAATAAAACTTGATCAAGGTATAAAAAGAACTATTGATTGGGCGATGGCTAATAAGAAATTTTAAAAAAGAGTTTTTGCAATAATTATGAAAAAAAATAAATCAAAAAATATTTTAGTAGCTGGTGGAGCTGGTTTTATTGGTTCGCATCTTTGCGAACATCTAATTAAACAAGGTTATAGAGTTGTTTGTTTAGATAATTTATTTACCGGTAGAAAAGAAAATATTAGCCATTTAATAAAAGATAAAAATTTTAAATTTGTTAAACATGATATAGTTGAACCATTTTTTATAAAAGAAAAAATTGACCAAGTTTATAATTTGGCTTGTCCAGCATCACCAATTAGTTATCAATTTAATTCCATTAGAACGGTTAAAGCTAATACTATTGGAGTTATAAATATGCTTGGTTTAGCTAAGTCGCACAAAGCGATAATTCTTCAGGCTTCTACTTCTGAAGTATATGGCGATCCGGTTGAACATCCGCAAAAAGAATCTTATTGGGGTAATGTTAATCCGATCGGCCCGAGATCTTGTTATGATGAAGGTAAGCGAATAGCTGAAACTTTATTTTTTAATTATTATTATCAGCATGGTTTAGAAATTCGTATTGCTAGAATTTTTAACACTTATGGACCTAATATGGCCGAAGATGATGGTAGAGTAGTTTCTAATTTTGTTACTCAGGCTTTAAAAAATAAAAATATTACTATTTATGGCAAGGGTGATCAGACTAGATCGTTCTGTTATGTTTCCGATTTAGTTGAAGGTCTTATTAAGTTAATGAACCAGAAAAAAATTATCGGGCCGATTAATTTAGGTAATCCAGTGGAATTAACGATTAAAGAGATAGCAAAAAAAATTATTATTTTAACTGAGACAAAATCAAAATTAGTTTTTAAGCCTTTGCCTAAAGATGATCCTAAAAAACGACGTCCAGATATAACTCTAGCTAAGAAGAAATTAAACTGGCAGCCGAAAATTAAATTAGACGAGGGGCTTAAAAAAACTATAGAATATTTTAAAAAATAATAGCATGGCAAAAAAAATATTAATTTTTTCTACTGCGTATTTGCCTTTAATCGGCGGGGCTGAAATAGCTATTAAAGAGATAACAGATCAAATTAGCGATATCCAATTTGATATGATAACTTTGCGTTTTAATAGTAGTTTGCCCAAATTTGAGCGGATAGGTAATATTAATGTTTATAGAATCGGTTTTGCAAAACTAAATCCTGGCATGGATGAATTAGTAAAATTTCCTTTGAAATTTAATAAATTATTTTTTCCTTTCTCGGCTTACTTTAAGGCTTGCCGTTTGCATAAAAAAAATCATTATGACGGTATTTGGGCTATGATGGCCGCATATGCAGGATTCGCCGCAATGTTTTTTAAGACTTGTTATAAAAATGTGCCGTATCTTTTAACTTTACAAGAAGGGGATCCAATCCCAGAGATAAAGAAAAAGATACGTTTTTTGTATCCGCTATTTAAAAGGATTTTTATTCAAGCTAATATTATTCAGGCTATTTCTAATTATTTGGCCAATTTTGCCCGAGAGATGGGTTATAAAGGAAGATTGGAAGTTGTGCCCAACGGAGTAAATGCGGAAAAATTTAAAATTGAAAATTTAAATAAAAAAGAGTTAAAGAACAAATTTAACATTAACGAAAGCGATAAAATATTAGTTACTATTTCTAGGTTAGTTAAAAAAAATGCTATTGATGATATTATAAAATCTTTAGTTTATTTGCCGGAAAATATTAAATTTTTAATTTTGGGAGATGGCCCGGACAAAAAGTTTTTAGAAAATTTAGTTAAAGAATTAAAATTAGAAAATCGGGTTATTTTAAAAGGGCAGATTTCTCAGGATGATTTGCCAAAATATTTAGCGGTAGCGGATATTTTTATTCGTCCGTCATTATCCGAAGGCCAAGGTATAGCCTTCTTAGAAGCTATGGCGGCTGGAGTGCCGGTAATCGCTACGCCGGTCGGCGGAATTGTTGATTTTTTACGCGATAAAGAGACTGGTTTATTTTGCGAAGTTAATAACCCTAAAAGTATAGCTGAAAAGGCAAAAATATTGTTAGAAAATAAAGATTTAGTAGAAAAAATAAAAATCAACGCTGTAAAATTAGTTAGAGAATATTATGATTGGCATATGATAGCGCTTAAAATAAAAAATATTTTTTTATCTTTAAAATAACCATGAATTCAACAAAAGAAAATTTAAAGATTTTAATCGCTACTGGAATTTATCCGCCCGATATTGGCGGGCCGGCCACTCATATATCGCAATTTATTGATTTTATAAAAGATAAAGAATTTAATTTTAAAATTATAACATTTTCCGATAGCGATAAGGGCGATATAAATATTTTTAGAATTTTAAGAAAGCAAAATATTTTTAAGAAATTTTTTAAATATTTTTTTTGTATTTTTAAAAATATTAAAGATATAGACATAATTTATCTTCATGATGTCTCTATGGCTGGTTTAGCGGTTTTTTTAGCCGCGTTTTTATTTAGAAAAAAATATATTTTGAGAATGGGCGGCGATTTTATTTGGGAGCAAGCCTATCAAGCGCATAAAACAACTTTAAAATATAAAGATTTTCAGAGAGAAAAGACGCCGTGCGGTTTCAAATTAAGAAGTTTTATTGCTAAAACCATCGCTAAGCGAGCTGCTAAAATAATTGTCCCAAGTAATTTTTTGAAAGATATAATAATTTTATGGGGGATTGATTCTTCTAAAATCGTTGTAGTATATAATGCGATTTCAGATTGCTTTGCGGAAGTAAAGTCGGCCTCTAGCATTTATGAAAAAATTGATAATTTTAAAAAGCAAAATTATAAAATATTTATTAGTAATGGAAGATTTGTAAATTGGAAAAAATTTGATTATTTAATAGAAGTATTTAAGGATATAAATAACGCTAAATTATTTATTATCGGCGATGGCCCGGAGAAAAATAATTTAATTGATTTAATTTCAAAAAATAATTTAAAGGATAAAATATTTTTACTCAACAAAATCCCCAGACAAGAACTTTTAAAATTATATGAGATATCAGATTTTTTTATATTATTTAGTATAGGGGATACATTTTCATTTTCTTGCTTGGAAGCTTTTTTGTGTGGCCTAAATCTTGTAATACCTAGAGAAGGCGCTTTCGAAGAAATTTTTTCCGAATTTAAAGATAGAGGGGTAAAATTTATAGATTTAGATGATAAAAATGATGTTATAAAAATTATTAACGATACAAAGATTTATAAAATTCAACAAGGGGATATAGAAAATCTAAAAAGTAAATATAATTACATAAAATCTTTTAATTCTATTTGCAATATAATTTTAGAAATCAAAAAAGATGAAAATTTTTAGCATAAGTTTAGATAAAAATTTAGCGAATAAACATTCCAGTGTCGCCAAAAGGGTTATTGAATACGGCAATATAGTCGATAGATATGACATAGTTAATTTATCAAATAATAACGATATTTTTGATTTATCCGATAAAGTAAGAGTTTATTCTTTAAATAAAGATAATAAATTTTTTTCATTTTTAAATTTATATAAAAAATGCTTAGAAATTTTAAAATTTGATAAATATAATTTAATAACGATTCAGGATGTTTATTTTGTCGGTTTTTTAGGATTTTTATTAGCTAAAAGATTTAAAATCGGATTAGAAATTCAGGTTCATGGTTTTGAAAAGTATTATGGCCTAAGAAAAATAATAGCCAAATATATTTTACCGCGAACTAAAGCGGTTAGGTGCGTAAGCCAAAGGTTAAAGAAGCAGTTAATTAAGGAATTTAATGTTAAAGAGGAAAAAATTACTGTGATTCCGATTTTCGTAGATATTACTAATACGCCAAACTTTCAAAGAGGAATTAAGGCCGGTAATTTTATTTTTCTTACCGTAAGCAGATTAGTAAAAATAAAAAACATTAGAATGCAAATAGAAGCGATGGAAGAAGTGATAAAAAAACATCCTGATATAGAATTATGGATTATTGGCGATGGACCGGAAAAAAATAATTACGAATTGAAAATTAAAAATTACAAATTAGAAAAAAATGTAAAATTGCTTGGGTGGAAAGATAATTTAAATGAATATTATAAACAGGCTGATGCATTTTTATTAACTTCTAACGCGGAAGGTTGGGGTATGGCCGTAATTGAAGCGGCTAGCTACGGTTTGCCGATTATTATGACGGATGTCGGTTGCGCCGGCGAAGTAATAAAAGACGATGAAAGCGGCTTTGTAATACCGGTAGGCGATAAGCGGAAATTAGTTGAAGCTATGATAAAAATTTTTAAAGATGAAAATTTAAGAAAAAAAATAGGGGAGAACGCTAAATTAGCGGTTAGTCATTTGCCAAACAAAGAACAGATATTAGAGTTATATAAAAAATCTTGGCAAAAAGCTATATTATGAAATTATTAATTTTAACGCAAAAAGTTGATATAAATGACGATGTGCTTGGCTTTATGCACGGTTGGATTATTGAGTTTGCTAAGCATTGTAAAAAAGTAACTGTTATAGCTTTGGGCGTAGGAGAATATGATTTGCCAGAGAATGTAAAAGTTTTATCACTAGGCAAAGAAAAAGGAGAATCAAAATTAAAATATATTATAAATTTTTATAAATATATTTGGCGAGAACGAAAAAATTATGATTCGGTTTTTGTGCACATGAACCCAGAATATATTGTGTTTGGCGGTTGGCCATGGAAATTATGGAATAAAAAAGTTGGATTATGGTATACGCACCGTAATGTTGATTTAAAATTAAGAGTGGCAGAAAAATTAGTGGATATTATATTTACTTCTTCTCAGGAAAGTTTTAGATTGGTCAGCAGTAAAGTTAATTTTATGGGTCACGGAATTAATCTAGAAGAATTCAAAGTTGAAAATCAAAAAAATATAATTGACAATATATTCAATATAATTTATGTCGGCAGGGTTAGCTTAATCAAAAATCAAAAATTATTAATTGAAGCCGTAAATATTTTAGTTAATCAATATAATATAAAAAATATAAAAATTAATTTAATCGGCGGAGCATCTAACTCAAAAGATGAAGATTATATAGCAGAACTTAAAAGATTAATAGAAAAATATAAATTAAGCAATTTTATTAATTTTCTTGGGAGCGTACCGCATAGGGAAATTCGTAGATATTATGAAAAAGCTGATTTAAGCATAAATCTTTGTCCGACCGGAGGAATGGATAAAACTGTTTTAGAATCAATGGCTGCAAGTCTGCCCGTAGTCGTATATAATAAGGCTTTCGCTAGCACTTTAAAAGATTTCGCTAATTTATTAGTTTTAAATCAAACCGACGCTGCGGAGTTAGCGGAAAAAATAAAAAAAATTATTGTTTTAGAGAAATCAGAGAGGGTAAATCTAAATAATTATTTATTAAAGAGTGTAGAAAAATTTTCTATTGTAAATTTAATAAAAACAATAACCGATAAATATATCAGGGAAAATAAAAATATTACTTAATAAATTTTTTCAAATACCGCTTGGCTAAAAATAAATAGCCTTTACTAACTATTTTTTTGATAACCATAACTTCGGTTGAATTTAGTTTTTCTTTATCTGCAAATATTTTTTGCAGATTTTTTTGTAATTTTAAAAAATAATAAATACTTTTTAATTTAATATTTTTTCCTAACCGATATTCAAGATAGTGTTTTTCTTCCGTCGGGGTTAATTTTTTGTATTTTTTTATATTGCCAAGACTGACTAAAACCGATTTTTTTTTGTTATTTTCTTTGATGGCTAATTGCGTTACTGATTCCGAATGCACGCGGTAATGTATTAAGAATTCATTAAGATTGGCAAAAATAACGTCGCTAGTGAAAAGCAAACGGCTCCATAGTTCATAATCTTCGCAGTTAATAAAATTTTTTTGATAATTAAATTTTTTTAAAATAATTGATCGCGACATTACGCTTGGATGTATTAACGGGCTGGAAAAGAGCGCCGTCCATTTAATGGCTCTATGACCGATTGGTCTTATGTAAAAATTAATAAATTTACCGTTAGTATCAATTATTTTAGCATTAGTACCAACAATTCCAACGTTCTTGTTATTTTCCAAAAAATTAGCTTGCTTTTCCAATCTGGTGGGCAAGCTAATATCATCAGCATCCATCCTGGCGATATAATCTCCGTTAGATTTTTTTATTCCTATATTCAATGTTTTTGCTACACCCAAATTTTTTTCATTTTCAGAATAAATAATTCTCGAATCGCTATATGACTGTATTATCTCTTTGGATTTATCGGTCGAACAGTCGTTAATAATGATATATTCAAAATTTACGTAGGTTTGTCCAATAATGCTATCAATGGCTTGTTTTAGATATGCCTCGCCGTTATATACCGGCATTATAATGGATATTTTTTTATTACTCATATTATTATATGGGCTATTTTGTGCATTTTTTAGTTATAATTTATTAGATTTTAATCCATTCTTTCGGGCAGAGTTCATTTGTGTTGTATTTATTATTAAACCATTTTGTTGGCGCTATAACTGTTTTTTGCGGGTTGTTATTCAGCCAAGCCCCCCACCAGCTAAATGAACTATTGGCTATAATGTTGTGTTTGCATAAACTCATGCTAATAAATTCTTGGTAATCTTTTAAATTTACGCTATGGTCGACGTAGGTGGTAGGCAGGTTTATTTTTAGATTTTGTTTTGCCCAGTTTATATCATCAGAAAAAATAAAAAAGTGAGGCCGAATAATTTTTTGACTTAATTGTTTAATCGCTTTTTTATAATAGTCAAGTGTCAATTGATAATAGATATTTTTAGTTAGGTAGTCGGTGCGCCTAATATGCAACGAGACTGACTCGCAGCTAGTTATGGCTTGGTGAATCGGGGTGTTTTTTATATCATACTCCGATTTTAATTTTAACTCATTTTTTAAAATATCTTTTATTTCAAAAAAATATTTTTCGTTTTGCCAATATCCATCCATGTATACGTCCTGGTTTTTATTAGCAATTAATATATTTGGATCGAAATGGAAATAATTATCGGCATGTTCTTGTCTATAAATTTTATTTGATGTTGTTTTAAGCGCGTTGGTTAACCATAAGAAGGAATATTTTTTATTATATTTAGTTAACTTTTTAATTTCATCGGGAGATGCTATTTTAAAATCTAATATAAATTTGTCTAATAAAAATATTCTTTTTGAGTTAGTGAAACTAGTAATATCCAATTTTAAATCGGTGTCATTTTTAATAGAGATAGTTTTAGCAATCGCATATTGAAAGAGTTGGTTGCCAAGTCCTCCATTTAATTTAGTAATAATCATATTTTTTAGCATACTCATGGTATTTAATTAGAAAGAAGTAGAATATCCAGCCTAATATATTTTTATAGTTTTTGTAAGTTTTAAATCCGAAAATATCTAATTTAAGTTCTGTATGGTTAAGTAGTATTAAATGTTTTTCCAACGCATATTAGAGCGTTTGACTTCTAGGACCACCTTGCGCTTTTGAGATTATTATAATTATTTCTTTTGCCAATTTTCCCACACAAAAGGATATTGATAAGTAAGGTTGTGCGTTTTAGATAAAGATGCTTGTATTTTTTCTGCTCGCGCAGCAGCATCGGGGACAAAAGTATGGAATTGTATTTGAAGATTTTTAATGTTTTTTATAAGATCATGTTCAATAAGATTTTCTAGCAAAGAATATTCTCCGCCCTCAATGTTAATTTTCATCAAATCAATTATGTCGACGTGGTTATCTAGAAAAAAATCTGAAGCTTTTATCATTTTCGCTTTTTTTGTTGGTAGATTTTTAGAAAATAAGGAAGAGGCGTTTTCATTAATTGAAATGTCAACCTTTTCTGTTTTGTCGGATAATCCGTAAGGGTGAATGGTAATATCTGAATTTTTAGAGAATCTTTTTTTTATATTGTCAGCATATTCTAACACAGGTTCGAATATAAATATTTTGGAACGATAGCGCGAATAAATATCGCTTGCGAATTGTCCTTCGTATCCTCCCATATCAAAAATAATAGAATTCAAACCGAGGTTGTAAAGGTAACGTTTTTCTTCTCCATGGTCGGCTTTCCATTTGGCGACTTCGCGTAAATGAATTCCCGCAAGAGAATTTGACGCTGGTTTTGGCGTGAATATGGTTTTTGCCTTTTTTAGATAATATAGTATTTTTTTCATAAGCTTATATTGGTTTACAAATTTTATCCAAAAAAGACTTTTTTGTAATTGAGCTACCGATAGGATAATCTGGTATATTTTGTATATTTTTAATTTTATCAATATTTCTAAATTTAATAATTCTTGCTGGGTTACCGGCCACTATTGCTCCTTTGGGCACGTTTGCTGTGACTATGCTGCCAGCTCCTACAACGGCATAATCTTCTATTTTAACTCCAGGCAATATGATGGCTCCAGCTCCAATCCACACATGTTTTCCAATATAGATAGGCCTGTCTATTCTTGTTAGCCACATTGGGTGGTTATTGTAATCGTGGGTTGACGTGTGAATAATTACGTTACAAGCAATCATCGTGTGTTCCCCGATGGTTATAGGAGCAGTTCGATACATAATAACGTTTTCTGAAATGCTTACATTTTTGCAGATTTTTACATTTGAGGGTAATCTGCTATTCGCTTTGGTTTTGATTCGGAGAATAATTAATATTTTATTAATTAGTTTTTTTATCATTTTTATATTTTAATTAATAATTCTTATGATATCTTCATCGATTTTAAAATTTAATTTTGAGTCTGCTTTTTTTACAAAGGATTCAAGTTCTATTATTGTAGGGTAGTCGTCATTCCCAGTAAAACATCTAGCATCATCTATTAAAATTATATGATTTTTTATTTTGTGACTTAGTATTAGTTTTAATTCCTCAATTATTGGAGTATTTAAGTTTCCCTTCGAAGTGATTCCGCCTGAATAATGACCATCGAGCCAGAAAAGAGCTGGTTCGTCGATTAGGGATAAAATTGATGGCAATACTTTTGGGCTGTCTCCCTGAAGAATATGAATATGTGGATATGCAACAAATCTATTTTGCGCTTTTTCAAATAGCGCCTGGTTAAGTTCTATGGAATATATTTTATTAAATTTATTTTTGACCGACATTACTGTATCGCCCTGGTATGTTCCTGTCTCAATAAAAATTTTTATATCAAATTTCTTTGCGTAGTTTTTTATTATTCTTTGTTTAATAAATTGTGGGGGTGGGACCGGCTTGCCGTTAATTCGCCATATCAGTTCATTAATATACGCATTTTTTAAAAGCATTCTTTTTATTGCTCCAATGATTTTTAGTATCATATTTCTTATTTTTTTAATAAAAGATGATTTTGTTACTTCTGGATATAAAGTAATTAATTGCTTTTCTCCTTGTTGAGGAAGTTTGTTAATAAAATCGACAAGCGATGGGAAAAGATTATATTTATTTAATATCAAGTCTTTAGCTTTTAAAATATCTGGAAGAGATTTTTCGTAAGTATTATCGGCTATTATTTTATTTATTTGAGAAATAGCTTCTTCTGGTTTGTTTATATCAATTATAGCTAATGAATTTTTTGGAAAATAGTCGTAGATATTAGGGCAACCATAATAGAGTGGGAAGGATTGTGCAAGAAAAGCATCCGATAGTTTCTCTGTCCAGTAATGAGGTTCCGAGCTATTTTCGATGACTATTGAATATTTATAAGGAGCGATTCCATCCCATTTATCAGCGATGGTGTTGTTGCCGACGCCAAAAAGATCAAGCTTATCACCTAGAATTTTTTTCAATAATAACACAAATTTTAACCGTTGCTGATGTCCCTTAATTTTATTTTTACTTGAGGAAATTGCAGAGATATTTTTCGTTTTATCGAACGGTCGCATAGAAGCAAGCTCATCATAATCCTTGCTGAATTTATTTTCCCAACGTCTACTCTTTTCGATAAAACTGCCGCCAACCAGCCAGGGCAGAGATTGTTGAGTAAGAATTTTTTTATTATGATTTATGCCTTGCTGACAGGTTATAATATAATTGAATTGATCTAAGAATTTTTTTTCGTATTTTTTTTTGCTGGTGGGCTCCCCGGTAATCAGTATTGTATTATCGAGAGGGCATTCGGCCTTTTCTTTTTTTTCCAGGCCATTAAAAACAACCCACCAATCACATTCTTGAATATTATCATTAATATAAAACTGGTAATTCTTCCACGCGCCGCGTGATTCTGGAGTTTGTCTAACTATTGGGAATGACTGAAAATTTGTAGAAATTTTTACCTTTATTTTTTTATTGATATCAATTCGTTTGTCTTCTGTCATATTTTATAATTTTTTTAATCAGTTGTTTAAGCCTATAAATTTTTTGTTTAAATGCACGATTAATTAGGATTGATATTGGTTCTCTATAATGATCATATTTGCAGTTTTTAAGAATGAATATTTCATCAATTGCTATTTCAGTACATTTTCGATAACCTTTTGTTAATAGGAACTTTTTGATTGAAGGATCTTTATATTTATTTTCAACAGAAATACAATTTATGGTGATATCGTTATAATTTATAGAAGAAAGAATTCCAAGTTCACCGCCTTCAGTATCAAGGCTAAAATAATCAATTATTTTTATCTTGTGTTTGCCCAAAAGATCATTAATGGTAATGCAATCAACCTCTATTTCTTTTGATGTATCATTGCTCTGTTGAATTCTTTCAATGTGTTTATTGTCATAATTCTCAATAAGACCGCTTAATTGGCTCGAATATCCGTCAATATCTAGAAAAGCTTTTTTCTTGGCCTCGTTTGAAATGCAGACATTTTCGCAAAAACACTGTCTATTGACTTTAAGTTTTTCAAACGCAGATTTGCGCGGTTCCACGCAGATACCGGTCCAATTACATTCTTTTTCAAAGAATAAGGTGTTACTATGGGTAATTCCATCATCGGCTCCCATTTCTAGGAAAAAGCCCTTATTTCCATTAAATACATTCTCGTTAAGAAATTTATCCTGACCATACTGGCTGTAATATATTTTTTTTCCCATAGCTTTTTTAATTGTAAAATTTAATATTTTTGGGTCTCGTAAATCAGGGGAATGGCTATTACTCCCATAATTGCATTGTTATATATTAACCCTCTGGGATTATCAACATCTATGATTTCAAAGGGTATATTTTTTTTAAGGTCTATCATTTCTACCCTGGGGCGTTGCAGAGAAATGCGCATTGAATAATAGCCGACATTAAAAAGGGAAGGTGGAATAGCTATAGTGGTAGTATATTTTCCTGGAGCATATGTCTCTAGCTTCGCTTCTTTATCTGCGGACGAAGTATTTAAAATAAAATTTCCTTCATGAGAAAACATCACGCTTAACATAGCATTTTTCATTTCTCGGAATACTTCATATTTTATTACAACATAAAATCCATCATTAATAGGTAGTCGGGCGGCTGGTTTTTTATTTTTATTGAGAATTGATATTTGCGTAATTTGTGCTTCGGCGTTGATATTGGGAGTATATTCTATAGCTGAACTTAAACTAATTTCTTTATTTAAATAGTAGTCGGTTACTTCTTTGGTTGGTCCGCTTTTTATAATTTCTCCGGAGCGTAGTAAAATGCAGCGATTACATAATTTTTGGACCGCATTTATATTATGGCTCACAAATAAAATCGTTTTTCCTTCAGATTTTGTTATTTCTTCCATCTTTCCTAAGCATTTTTTTTGAAACTCAGCATCGCCGACCGCCAGCACCTCGTCAATTAATAAAATATCAGGCTCCATATGCGCGGCGACGGAGAAAGCCAGGCGGACATACATGCCACTAGAATAATATTTAACCGGCGTGTCTAAAAATTTTTCAATACCGGCGAATTCTACTATTTTATCAAATTTTTTGGCAATTTCTTTTTTAGTCATACCGAGAATCGCGCCGTTTAACATAATATTTTCACGGCCGGATAATTCTGGATGAAATCCGGTACCGACTTCCAAAAGACTGCCGATAGTGCCGTTAATTTTAATTTCGCCGGTAGTAGGCGGGGTAATCTCGGATAATATTTTTAATAAAGTTGATTTGCCGGCGCCGTTAGAGCCGATAACCCCGATCACTTCGCCCGGTTGCACCTCAAAATTGACATTTTTTAATGCCCAAAATTCTTCCTTAGTTTCCATTCCGGCAATTTGCTTGGCTTTGTGTTTAGCAAACTTAAATGGATTTTTAAAAATATTCATCAACACATCGCGCAGGGCAATATAGCGCCCGCGTTGATGGGTGATATTATATTTTTTGCCTAAATTTTTTACTTCAATAATAGGGGGCATAAAGTTATATTATATCCGCGAAATACCTCTCTGTTTTTTTAAAATATATTATACCGATAATAAATATTATAGCAGTGGCGATAAATGAAATTAGTAATAAAAACCAATTAATTGGCGCATTGCCGAAGATGGCGGCGCGCGCTGCTTTAATAACTCCGGTCATTGGATTGGCGGCTAATATCCAGGAATATTTTCCGGCAATACTGGCCGGGTAAATTACCGGGGTTAAAAACATTAAAATTTGGATGAAAAAAGGGAGGGCATAGCGGACATCGCGGTATTTAACATTAACCGAAGCCAGAAATAAACCGCCGCCGACCGCCGCGAGAAAAGAAATAATAAGGAGCAGGGGTATGATCAATAAACCGATTAAGTTGGGGGCGTAACCATAATAAATCATCATGCCGACTAAAATAATTGAAGCGACAAAAAAATCAACTAATTTAGTCAATACCGCAGAAATTGGCAAAATTAATCTGGGGAAATAAACTTTAGTTATAATGGCCTGATTGGAAATTAGACACATGCTAGTATCTGACAGGGCGGAGGAAAAAAATTGCCAAATCAATAATCCAACATAGACAAAAATCGGGTAGGGGATGCCGTCCGAGGGCATTTTAGCAAAATTACCAAAGAAAATTGTAAAAACTATCATGGTAATAAAAGGTTGGAAAATCGCCCAGGCCGCGCCGATAGCGGTTTGCTTATATCTAACTTTTAAATCGCGCCAAGTAAAAAAATATATTAGCTCGCGGTATTGCCAAAGCTCATGGATATCATTCCAGCTAAAATTTTTTTTTGGTCTAATTGTTTTTTTCATAAACTTCCAACTTATGACTGACGACTAAGTACTTAGGATTTGTAACTATTTGTGTACCATTCGTAAGTTATTTTTAGACCTGCGTCTAATTCGGTTTCGTGCTTCCAGCCCAGTTCGTGAATTTTTGTTAAACTTAATAGTTTTTGCGGCGTGCCGTTTGGCTTAGAGCTGTCCCAAATAATTTCACCAGCAAAGCCGGTAACTTTTTTTATAGCCTCGGCAATTTCTTTAATGGTATAATCTTGGCCGGTACCTAAATTAAAAAATATTTGGCCGGTTTCATTTTGTTCCCGAGTAGGATTAAAATTATTTATTAAAAATAAACAGCCTGATGCCATATCATCAACAAATAAAAATTCTCGGCGCACTTCGCCGGTTCCCCAAACCACGACTTCTGGAGTGTCGTTTATTTTAGCTTCATGAAATTTTTTAATCAGCGCTGGAATAACATGAGAATTTTGTGGATCAAAATTATCGTTAAGTCCATAAAGATTGGTCGGCATCACCGCGATAAAATTAGTGCCGTATTGTCGGTTGTAGCTTTGACACATTTTTAGGCCGGAGATTTTAGCAATCGCGTAAGGTTCGTTCGTCGGTTCAAGCTCGCCTGTCAATAAACATTCTTCTTTGAGCGGTTGGGGTGCTAATTTCGGGTATATACAGGAGCTGCCTAAAAATAAAAGTTTTTTTACGTCGTGTAAATAGGCATTATGAATGATATTATTTTGAATTTGCAGATTTTCGTAAATGAATTGTGCCGGATAAGTGTTATTGGCTAAAATCCCACCGACTTTAGCCGCGGCTAGAATAACATACTCTGGCTTGTTTTGTGCAAAAAATTCCTTAACGGCTGGTTGGTTTATTAAATCAAGCTCTGCCTGGGTTTTAGTAATTAAATTATGGTAGCCATTTTTATTTAAGATTCTAATTAAAGCCGATCCGACCAGGCCGGTATGGCCGGCAATATAAATTTTAGAATTTTTGTCCATCTTATTTTTTTAAATTAGTTTTTTCCGCCTCAATCATTATTTTAATCAGTTCTTTAAATTTAACTTTTGGCTCCCAGCCCAAACTATTTTTGGCCTTCGTATAATCTCCAACCAATAAATCAACTTCCGCCGGGCGAAAATATTTAGGATCAATTTCAATAATGATATTTCCGGTATCTTTGTCTAGGCCTTTTTCTTCGAGACCCTGCCCTTGCCAAATTAAGTTTATTTCTAAGTTGCGAGCGGTTTCTTCAACAAACTCTTTGACTGAATGCGTTTCGCCGGTCGCCAGGATATAATCATCCGGTTTATCTTGTTGTAACATCAGCCACATGCCCGCGACATAATCTTTGGCATAGCCCCAATCGCGCTTAGCCTCAAGATTGCCTAGATATAATTTTTTATCTAAGCCCAATTTTATTTTAGTTAAACCGTTAACGATTTTTTTAGTTACGAACGTTTCGCCGCGGCGTGGGGATTCATGATTAAATAAAATTCCGTTGCAGGCAAAGAGATTATAGCTTTCACGATAATTTTTAGTTATCCAATAGGCATAAACTTTGGCGCAGCCGTAAGGGGAACGGGGATAAAAGGGAGTATTTTCATTCTGCGGCGTTTCCGTAACCTTGCCAAACATTTCCGAAGAGGACGCTTGATAAAATTTAGTATTAATTTTTGTGTCTCTGATCGCATCAAGTAATCTAAGGGTGCCAAGTCCTGTTACGTCCGCAGTGTATTCTGGTATGTCGAAACTAACACGGACATGAGTTTGTGCTCCTAAGTGATAAATTTCATCCGGCTTAATTGTAGCCAGTAAGCGGGCAATATTACTGCCGTCCGACAAGTCGCCGTAATGTAAAAAAAGTTTAGTATTATTAATATGCGGATCTTGATAAAGATGATCAATGCGGCCGGTGTTAAAAGTGGAAGCGCGGCGAATAATGCCATGTACCTCATAGCCTTTGCCTAAAAGTAATTCTGCTAAATACGATCCATCTTGTCCGGTGATGCCGGTTATAAAAGCCTTTTTCATAAATTTACCATTTATTTATTTTATTAACGACTTTTTTCTTAATATTCAAATACGATTTAATGGCCTTTTTTTCTATTTCCGGCGATACTAAGCGCAAAATTTCTTTGCCCATTATTCTATACTGACCGCCAACTTTGTTAGCTTTAATTAAACCATTTTTAAGCATGCGTTTAATTGTGCTATCGCTTATTTTAAGCAATTGGCGAGTTTCCGTTGTGGTATATATTGAATTTGGGTCGATTTTTGTTGGCATAATTTTAATATAACAAAAGTGTCATAAGGTGTCAAATAGTGCCATTTAGTTTACATTCCTTTTCTAGAAACTACTGTAGCTAAGGTTTTTAAAATAATAGACAGATCTAAAAATAAAGACCTATTTTTTATATAGAAGAGATCGTATTGCAATTTTTTAAAACTGTCTTCGCGAGACGGTGAATGGTATTCACCCGAGATTTGATCCGAACCGGTTAGACCAGGTTTTACTAAAGTTCTTTGGCCATAAAAGGGAATTTGCTTTTCAAGTTCAAGCGCTAATTCCGGGCGTTCCGGGCGCGGTCCGACGAAGCTCATTTCGCCACGCAAAATATTTATTACCTGGGGCAATTCGTCAATTCTAGTTTTTCTTAGAATATTGCCGAATTTAGTAACGCGTGAATCATTCGCTTTAGTAGGCGCGTAATCATTATTTTCCTGCCTCATGGTTCTAAATTTTATTAATTTAAATATTTTATTATTTTGTCCGGCTCGGTTCATAATAAAAAATATCGGTCCGGAGCTTTCTAATTTAATGATGACGGCGATAATAAGCCAAAAGGGAAGAGTTATAATAAAAATTATCAAAGCTAAAATAAAGTCATAAATTATTTTTAAGCGGTTAAACCAAATTCTGTTGTTTTCATTTAAATTTTCTAAAAACCACATTTGATTTAAATTGTCTAACGGAACTTTGCCGGTAATAGTTTCATAAAAATTAGGCAGGCTTACATAATTTATTTTATAGTGTAAGCTATTAAATAAAACCGCCCTTAAATTTTCTGATTGGTGCGGATCGCTTGATAAAATTATAGTATCTAATTTATTTTCGGCGATTAATTTTTCAAGGTCAGATATCGGCTCAGTTCCGGTTTGGACTTTATCATTAACGATAAAACTTAGATTATAGCCTAAGTGCGGCTTCTGTTTAAATTCATTTACAATTTCCGCAACTAAATTATTATAGCCGACGATGCCGATATTTTTTTTAGGTAAATATGATTTTAACGACCAGTTATAAAAATGGCGCCAAAGATAGAAAATAATCGCAAAAACTATAATAAAGATTAATAAATTAGTTTTTGGCGCTATACCTATTTGCGGCATTAAATAAAAGAAGGCGAGCGAGGTTAGACCTGCTATAACTAATGCGCGTCCGCTTGACTGATAAAATTTTGAATTATTTACAGCCAAGTTTAAGCTATAAAGATTAGAAATGTAAAAAATAACCAGCCATAAAATAAAAATAACCGTAAACGGCCAGAAATGCGCTACCCAAGTTTCGGTCTTATAATTACCAAAATATCTAATTACCAAAGTTAAATATAAAGAAAAATAGAGGACGATTATGTCCCCGCCGAGTAAAATTAGTTTTTTAAGTTTGTTATTCATGTGGCTAATATAACAGGAATAGACGGAAAAAGCAAATATTTATATTTGCTCCGCTTAGGGCCGCTTTTTTAATAAAGCGGCGCAAAAATCGCGAGCTAGAGAAAAAATCAGGGATTTAGTATAAAATTTTTAACAAAATTTCAAACTCGCCTATACGGCTAAAACAGTGAAATGTTTGTAAATAAATTTTATACTAAATCCCTAAATTTTTCTAGGCTCGCCTTAAAATACAATTCAAAATCACTTGGGGGTTCGGGGGTTGGAGTTGGCGACAAGGCTTACAGAGATTAGATAAATCAATGTTATAGCCAATCGGAAACCCCCGAGACTTTTTGCTTACTTTTTAGTCATAAAAAGTAAGTCCTAGCGAAGCGTCACGAATGATTATATTAATAAAAAAGGTAATGTTAAACTATTCAAACGTTTATTCAGTAAATAGATTGGGCTGTTGTACATATTTCTGCCATTAACTCCTGGATTGCGGCTCGGAGGTCGCAATGACAAATACTATTTTACTTTTTTATTTCTATACTTATCCGATCAACTAAATTTGGTGCTTTTTTTATGAACGAAGGGAAAAAATTTATTTGATAACCAGCTACTTCAGGCAAGCCGCTCAGATAAGTTTTTAACTGTTCATAATTCAATCCGGCTAAATTGTTTTTCTTTATTATTTTGGTGCTATCTTTTAAAGATGCTTGAGCCGAAGAATCAACATTAACCATAGCCGTTGCCTGAACTATATCAAAACTTGCCAAAGCATAAATCATATTCTGTTTATCAAATATAGAAATTTCTTTGTCGTCGGCTAATCCCGCTATCATTTTGGCTTTAATCTGATTATAAATTTCATCATTATTAAAAGCTACCACCGTAACCATAACTTTCATTTTAATGCTGAATTTTTCTTTTTCTTCGCCTACCTTGCCGCTAATTTCCTGAACGATTGAATTATCATCAACCGTGAATAACATTTTAGCATAATTTTTATAAGCTCGTCCGACTTGATTTTCGGCATTAGTTAAGAGGTCATTTTTCAATTGGCTAACTGCATTATCAATATCACTCTGTCCTATAACATATTTAACCTTTTGACTATATTTCATTGGCTCTTGGCTCTCGGCATAAATTTTATCCTGAATACCAGCCCATAAACCAGGTATAGTAAATTTACCCGGTCCAATCGCCATTTCCGCTTTAGCTACATCAGCATAAATTTCCGCTTCCACCCTGCCTCCGGCCGGAACATTAACAGTATTTTTTAATCTAAAAAGTTTATTATCAAAGCTAAGCAATCTAGTCGTCGCTACTAAGGGCTGATTTTTTATATAATTATTAACAATTGTGACTTTGCCAGTTACCTCTTCGCCTAAAACTTCCTTACTGCTAGCGCTAAATTCTTTAGTTTGTTCAACAGGCATCTGTTTAACTACGCCATAAATCTGCCCTGGCGCTAAAGTTGAACTACTGTCTTGATTAATCACTTCTATAACTGAGCTATCAGTAATTTTTTCTTGGGCCGGAATAATAACAATGGTTAATTTTGAAAAACCGAAATAAAACACGACCGCAACCAATATTAAAGTTAAAACTATAAAACTAAAAGCTATTTTACGATAAACATTTTTTGATTCACTAACTCTAGGCGCTATTGATGATTTTTCTTTTATTTTAAATCCGGTATTAGATAAAGCCGGTGTAATATTTAAATTATCATCTAAGCCAAACGGTGATTTTTTAATCTTCGTCTTTCTAACGACTTTAGTTTTTACTTTTTTAGTCTTAGCTTTAGGCAAGACAATATTCTTTTCTTCATTCACCTCATTAAAAATTTTCTGATTTTGCTGACTCATATTTTTTTAACCCCAAAAAAATTCAAATCAGAATTTTTAACAGGGTTCATCATATAATTATTAAAGTGTTACAACTATATTCTACCAACTTTTACATTTTTTGTCTAATAGTTCAAAATATTATTTATGGCTTCAACTAAAGATTTATTATAATTAACCTTAAAATCAGTCTCAACTAAACTAGTTTTAGCTCCGGCGGCAGATGATAGCTTAAAAAATACCTTTTTATCACCGCTATTTTTCAAAAGCGCTTCTTTTAATTTCTCTGATGCTAAAGCGCTAATATTTGAATTTAAATTTATATATAAATTATCATCTTTTAAAACTAAATATTTTGAAGTCGGCATAGCCGAAGATTTTGGAGCAGATTTTGGCGAAGGAAAACCAAAAAACTTTCTTGGCTCACCATAGTTTTTTCCATTGCCGTTTCCATTGCTTGAAGTCGTAAACTTTTTAATTACTTCTCCGGCGGTTTCAATATTTAATTCAATCGCTTTATTGCAAAGCAATTTAAATTCTTGATCTTTATCAGATAATTTACCCTGGCAAAGTACTACCTTGCCTTCCTGCCAAATTAAATTATTTTCTTTTAATAAGCTAGGGAAAACTAATATTTCTATGCTACCGCTAGCATCTTCAATTTTAACGAACAACATAGGTTCGTTAGAGCGAGTAATAATTTTCTTAATTTTAGTAATAACGCCGCCGACATAAATTTGATGATCAGATTTATGTTCAGCTAAAACCGCCGTAGATAAAACCGCTTGGTTTAAAAATCTTTTAAATTCAGTAAAAGGATGCTCGCTAATATAAAGGCCGAGCAATTCTTTTTCCCAGGCTAATTTTTCCCGCTGCGTGGCGGCCGGCGCTTTTTCAAGTTTAAGCTTGCGGCTAAAATTTAAATTAGGCGCGTCAGAAAATAAACTAATCTGGCCGTTTGATTTTATTTTAGTAGTTTCATGATTGAACTCCAAAATATTATCCATGTTGCCTAAAAGTTCTCCACGCTCGCCCAGTTTATCAAGACCGCCAGATTTAATTAAACTTTCCAACGACTTTTTATTTAAATCTTTATCGCAAACTCTTTCTAATAAATCAGTAATGTCTTCATAAGGTCCATTCTTTTTGCGTTCCTTAATTATTTCCTCGGAAATATGGTCGCCAATATTTTTCACCGCTTTTAATCCGAAACGAATTGTGTCGGGCGCTTCATCAGATTGAATCGCCATATTTTTTTCTGTACCTGACGTTACTACGGTAAAAGAATCAAAAGATTCATTTATATCCGGCGCCATAACTTTAATGCCCATATGACGGCATTCCTCAATTTCAATAGCAATACGATCGGTGTTTTGCTGATCGGCGGTTAATAACGCGGCCATAAATTCCGTCGGCCAATGCGCTTTTAGATAAGCGGTTTGATAACCGATCAAAGCGTAACAAGCAGCATGGCTTCTGTTAAAACCATAACCGGCGAAAGGTTCAATAAAAGCAAAAATTTTCTCTGCCATCTGGCTCGGAATGCCGTTTCTAACACAGCCTTCAACAAATTTTTCTTTTTGTTCAACTAATAATTTAACAATTTTTTTACCCATGGCTTTTCTTAAAACATCAGCTTCCGCCATGGTAAAACCGGCTAAATCGCGAGCGATCTGCATTACCTGCTCCTGATAAATTGCTACGCCATAAGTTTTAGATAATATTGGTTCCAATTTGGCATGAAGATAATTTGGCTTCTTTTTTTTATGTTTACCATTAATATAATCGGGAATCCATTCCATCGGACCCGGACGATATAAAGCTACCATGGCGATGATATCTTCAAATTCAGTTGGTTTAAGATCGCGCAAATATCTTTTCATGCCGCTAGATTCAAATTGAAACACGCCGGTGGTTTCTCCAGTTTGAAATAATTTATAAGTTAGTTCATCGTCCTGCGGAATTTTATCAATATCAATTAAAAGTCCCCGAGTATTTTTTATAATTTTTATAGCTGACTCAATAATGGTTAAATTTTTTAAACCTAAAAAGTCCATTTTTAATAAACCTAAATCTTCAACTGGATGCATGGAAAACTGTGAAACAATCGTGCGATCTGATGACGAAGCATATTGCAAAGGCACATATTCGGTAAGCTGATCTTTAGTAATAATAACGGCACAAGCATGGGTTGAAGCATGGCGCGCTACGCCTTCAAGCCGTTTAGCATAATCAATAACTTGCTTAGCGCCTTGGTCATTCTTATAAATCTCTTTTAACTCGCCGATTTCCTCAAGCGCTTGATTAATTTTAGAAAACATCGGAATCATCTTAGCTAATTTATCGCATAACTCATAAGGATAACCAAGCACGCGTCCGACATCGCGAATCGCGGCTCGCGCCGCCATGGTTCCGAAAGTAATTATCTGCGAAACATGGTCTTTGCCATATTTTTCCTCTACATAATTTAAAACTTCATCGCGCCTAATATCGGCAAAATCCATATCAATATCAGGCATGGAGATTCTATCAGGATTTAAAAAACGCTCAAATAATAAATCATATTTAAGCGGATCAATGTTAGTAATATTTAATAAATAAGAAACCAAAGAACCAGCCGCCGAACCTCTGCCCGGTCCGACTACGATTTTATTATTTTTCGCCCAATTAACAAAATCAGACACGATTAAAAAATATGACGGCCAACCCATTTTTTTTATGACTGATAATTCATAATCCATTCTTTCTTTTATAACCGGCTCGATTTCATCATAATTTTTCCCATAACGCTCAACTAAACCATTGCGGCATAAATTATCAATATAACCGTCAACATCCTGACCTTCGGGCACACTAAAATATGGCAATTGAATTTTACCT
Source organism: Patescibacteria group bacterium (assembly GCA_041653215.1). Taxonomy (GTDB): domain Bacteria; phylum Patescibacteriota; class Patescibacteriia; order Patescibacteriales; family GWC2-42-12; genus JACPHD01. Next base: position 7,951 of record JBAZFW010000009.1, on the reverse strand, counting down.
AATTCAATTTCTAAATTACACTCTTCAGCAATTTTTTGCGTATTATCAATCGCTTCTGGTACATCTTTAAAAGACTCGGTCATTTCTTTAACGCTCCTAAAAGAATAATCGCCGCCAATCATCGTCATTCTATCTCGGTCTTCCTTTTTTTTCTTGGTCTGTAAACATAACAAAACGTCCTGTGCTTCATCATCATCTTTATTTAAATAATGAATATCGTTAGTCGCCACTAAAGGAATATTTAATTCACGCGAAAAATTTATTAGAGTTTGATTAACTTTGGCCTGGCTTTCGAGATTAGGGTGGCTTTGCAGTTCTAAATAAAAATTACCCGGACCAAACAATTCGGCATATTCTAAAATTCTTTTTTTAGCTTTTGCTAAATTATCAGACTCTATAAGTTTAGGAATTTCACCGGCTAAGCAAGCGGATAAAGCTATAATGCCGTCTTTATATTTTGTTAAAATTTCCCAGTCAATTCTTGGTTTATAATAAAAACCTTCTAAGTGCGCAATAGAAATTAATTTAATTAAATTATGATAACCGACATTATCTTTAGCTAAAAGCACCAAATGATAATTTTTTTCATCTGATCTGGAATTTTTATCAAACCGGGAACCAGGCGCTAAATATGTTTCTACGCCAATAATCGGTTTTATGCCGGCTTTTTTACATTTTTGATAAAACTCTATAGCGCCATACATAACGCCATGGTCGGTTAAGGCCAGACTAGTACAACCTTCATCAGTTGCTTTTTGAACTAACTCGTCAATTTTAGTTAAACCATCAAGCAAAGAATAATGGCTATGGACATGGAGATGGGTAAATTTCATAGTTTATTTCGCCACCTTTAATAAAGGGGGTTAGGGGGATTTTTTACCTTTTTAATATAACATTTTAACCAAAAATAGCAAACAAAAAAATCGCCTTGTTTATTAAACGATTTTTTGTTTTTATTTCTTATTTTAACTATTCTTTATCTTTGCTACAATCTCCCCTAGTTCTTCATCAGAATAAAAATAAATAACCACTTCTCCGCCTTTACCTTTACGCTTAATTTCCGCTTTAGTGCCAAAAAATTGACGGAAAGCAAACTCTTTATCTTTGTCCGCGTAATTTATTTTTATTCTCGCCTGCTTAGTTCCGCCCATTGCTCTAGTTTCTTTAAGCGACTGATCAACGCTCATTTTATTCAATAATATCTTTTTGTACAGCGCGAATTGCTGAGCTTCAGTTTCAAGGCCAACGATTATTTTAGCATGTCCTTCAGTTATTTTACCTTCAATCAAAGCGTTCTGAATTTCTTCTGGTAAATTCAAAAATCTTAAAGTGTTAGTTATGACTGGTCGCGATCGGCTTACTCTAACCGCTAATTCTTCTTGGCTTAAATTAAATTCATCAATTAATTTGCGATAAGCAATGGCGGTTTCAATCGCGTTTAAATCTTCTCGCTGTAAATTTTCCACTAAGGCTAATTCAAGTTTTTGCTGTTCATCGGCTTGCCTGACTATAGCCGGTACGGCCGTTAGACCTAAAGCCTTAGCCGCTCTTAAGCGTCGTTCGCCAGCAATCAATTCATACTGTCCGTTTTTTTGCGTTACGATAAGCGGTTGGATTATGCCATACTGTTTAATTGATTCAACTAATTCATGCAGCTGATGCTCGTTAAAATTCTTACGAGGCTGCATTGGGTTAAGCGCTATCTGCTCTGGTTTTAATTGTGAAACTTTCCCCTTGTCGCTAGCGCCAGTAACATTAATCACGGCATCACCGCTTGATGTCGTAGCAACCTTATTAACTTTTTGCGGGATTAAAGAACTTAATCCTCTTCCTAAGCCATTAGACATATTGTATTACTGTCATTGAGAGCGACTGAAAGGAGCGAAGCAATCTCACGTACTCGGAGTTTAACCAGAGATTGCTTCGTCGCTATCGCTCCTCGCAATGACAAATTAAATATTAAATTTATCTATTTATTAAAATTTTTAATTTCTAAACAATTTTCAATGACTAAATTATTTAATTGAAAATTATAAAATTAAATCATTGTTTGAAAATTGAGAATTGAACATTGAAAATTGCTACCATCTTCTTTCTAAATCAATTACTTCGCGCGCTAATTTTTCATAAGCTCGTCCGCCTTTTGATGTTGGGTCGTAATACAAAATAGACCGACCATAACTCGGCGCTTCGGCTAGCTTAACACTTCTCGGAATAATACTTCTAAAAACACGGTTGGGAAAATATTGGTAAAGCTCATTCATAACCGAACCTGATAAACGATTGCGTTTGTCAAACATAGTAATCACAGCTCCCATGATTCCTAATTCTGGCTTTAAATTATTTTGTACTAAACTTATAGTTTCTAATAATTGGCTTAAACCTTCTAAAGCAAAATATTCGCTTTGAATCGGAATTAAAACTTCATCGGCCGCTACTAAACTATTAACAGTTAAAAGTCCAAGCGACGGCGGACCATCAATAATAATATAATCATATTCCTCTTTAACGTGATCTAAAATTCGCGCCAATCTAAATTCTCTATCCTCCATATTAACTAATTCTATCCCAGCGCCAGCCAAAGCAATTGTTGCTGGAGCAATTTTATAACCGTCTTGCAAAGTATATTTTATAACTTCAAAAATCGGCTTTTGCCCGATTAACGCTTCATAAACCCCATGTTCTAAATTTTTATGATCAACACCTAAACCAGAAGTAGCATTAGCTTGCGGATCAATATCAACCAGTAAAACTTGCTTGCCTAAATAAGCTAAATAAGCGCCCAAATTTAAAGCCGTGGTGGTTTTGCCCACCCCGCCTTTTTGATTAACTATAGAAATGATTTTGCCCATGAATTTTAATTGCCCCCTTTAGTAAAGGGGGTTAGGGGGATTTTACTTTTTTATATTTTACCTTAATATTATACCCCAACCAAGCTACTTTGACAATTTTAATGATATAATTTATAATAAAATCGCTAGCAATTTCAGCTAGTTTTATTATTACTATGGGGATGTGTTGAAATTGGTAGACGAGAAGGTCTCAAAAACCTTTGGACGAAAGTCCGTGTGGGTTCGATTCCCACCATCCCCACCAACATTAAACTTCTGCAAAAAAATATTATTAAAAGCCATCTCGCATACATAATTGGCGTTGCATTAGGCGACGGCAATTTAAGCAACCCGAATAAACGAGCTGTTCGCTTAAGAATAACCTGTGACACCAAATATCAAGGAATAATAAAAAACATAATAAAATCCTTAAAAATAATTTTACCAAAAAATAAAATTTCCATTGTTAAAAGAAAAGGAAATTGCCTTGACATTAGCTGTTATTCCAATAAACTAGAATCACTATTGGGTTGGAAAGTCGGCTTAGGCTCTAAATACAAGCAAAAAGTTTTCGTGCCAAAATGGATAAAAACCAACAAAAAATTTACATTGTTATGCCTAAAAGGTTTGTTTGAAACAGACGGTTCCATTTATTTAGACAGAAAATACAAAATGGCAAATTTTATAACTGTTATCCCGACATTAGCTGATGATGTTATGATAATGGTTAAAAAAATCGGCTTTAAACCAAATATTCAATTTCTTCATTATAATTATAAAAAAACAAAAATCACAATTAGAGTTTCAAAAAATGTTGAAAATTTTATTAACCTAACTAAAATCAAAAAAATTTAATGGTTTGTCGGTAATACATACACTTGCTTTTTTATTATATTTAAGGTAATTTATTCGTATAAAAACAGAGCTAAACTAAGGAGGTTTAGCTTTTTGCGTACATTTAAAATAATAGTCTAAAAGACTTATAAAATATAAAGTTAGTTAAAGAAATATAAACTTTTTTAGAAATTAGAAAAAGGAGAAAATTCATGAAAAACAAAAATCCGAATGGTCCATATCCTGGACGACAAATTTTTATAGGAACGACGGGAACGGGCAAACCTTGTTTTGCTTATCTGGTAACCGGGCGCTCTCCGGGCAGTAGAGAAAGGAAAGCAAAAAAAACAGGTAATATCATCAGAATTATGCCGAGTGACAGCACCACGCCGTTTGACCCTCTGCGGCATTACATCGCAGTCAAATACGATGATAGCATTGGACTGGCTGTTATCACTAATGGAATTCAGACTGAAGCGATCTTCGAGGCTTACCGGCTATCAATAAACCTTAAGGGGCAAAAGATAGCCACAAATCCTGAGTTACTTCATAATCTACTGGAACATGCCGAAGCTGAACCAGACAGCTATCATACGCCCAGAATAGCTGCCGTAATTGCTTATGGAGGTGGAATTGGAGTACCGCAAGCAGTCATCGGAACCATCGGTATAGAACATGAAAAAACTGAAGAATTCTACTTTCATTCAGAACACAAGGAAACGTTGTCAGTCGTTTCAACTTATGTTGGCGACATGGATAACCCAAAGCCGAATGTCTGGAATTCCCATTTATTCGGCTATGAGTGCCCGGCAAAAACGCCAAAAGAACTGGCAAAACATATATTCGAAATTTCGGCTGCGAAGTATGAAGGCAAAGACATCCGAGTTTGCGCTGTCGCCGGTGTATTCTCAAACGACAGATGGTACACGTCGATTATTAATGCAATTAAATAATTTCAACAAATCCACAGGGTTTCTCTTCCGCTAGAGAAACCCTTTTTTATTTTAAAAACGCTTGCTTTTTTCCTAATTTTATTTTAATATAATCTAATAATTAAGGGGGTCAAGCTATGGAGGAGCTTGACTTTTTTGGTCTTTAAAATTGAATAAACTAACTGAAATAGTAGAAAAAGATATATAAACTAACTTATTGAAAGGAAAGGAGACTAGGCAATGTACGATTCATTGACAAAGATTATTAGAGAAGATTTACCACTAGCGGCACAACAAAAAGGCAGAAGTCTTTTTATGCCCGGAGATGGCCGCTATCAGCCCGAAGAACTTAAACTGTTTTTGGGCTACGATATGTGGGCATCATTTTTGATTATTGTGGAATGGTTCTGGCTAGTGACATTAGCAGAAGAAGGTTTTATGCCGTCCAAACACGCGGCATTACTAACTCGTGAACTGCTGGTGCGCATGCTTATAAACATTACTACAACAAAACAAGACGCAGTAGAAAAAATAACCAAGCATGACATTCTGGCCTTACTAGAATTAATGCGCAAATATCTGCCAAAACCGCTTCACCGTTATTTACATTTGGGCGCGACTTCGTATGACATTATCTGCACGGCGTATGCCTTGATTCTTAAAGTAGCCTTTGTTGAAACTTTTTGGCCAAAACTCCGAGAAGTTGATAAATTATGGCGAAACAAAATTGATCAATACACTTACGTCGTTCAAGCTGGCCGCACTCATTTACAAACCGCCCTACCTGTAACCGTTGGCCTTTGGTTGGCCTGTCTGCATCATCAATATAATGAATCAGCCAGAAATGCTCACAGGATGGTCATGAATATCCCGGGAAAATTTTCCGGTGCGGTTGGTACTTCAGCAGCGTTAAAAACTATGCTCAACGGCGGAGAAAAACGAGCGGAAACAAATTTATTAAGTTATTTGGGAATGAAGCCAGCGGAATATTCCACCCAAATCACATCACCGCAGGACACAGCTCGCTTTTATTTTGAGTTAGTGCTTTTATCCGGCGTCTTAGGAAATTTAGGAGAAGATGTTCGCATCTTGCAGTCATCGCAATTTGGGGAAATCATCAGCGCTGGCTCATCATCTTCAACTATGGCGCATAAAAAAGCCAATCCGATTTTAGCGGAAAATATCTGCGGCATGCATGTTAATATTACAGCTGAATTTACGAAGGTAATGTTAACCCTGGTCAGTGATTTACAAAGGGATTTGCGTTGGTCAAGCGTCATGCGTAGTTTTTCGGCGATAATGGTTTACAGTTACCAACAAATTACCACCACCGAACGTTTGCTTAATTCGTTGGCTGTTGACGAAAAGCGAATTAACGAAAATTTTAACCGAGAGTCAAAATTAGTCATGGGTGAACTATTGCATCTTTGCCTGCAGAGACAAGGCTACGCCAAAACGCATGAATTGATTAATAAAAAAATCGTGCCGGGCGCAGCTATTTCCGGCGCAAACTTACCCGAAGAAATGAATAACTATCTTTTATCCAACAAAGATAGAAAATTAAAGCAGGTCTGGAAATCAATCCCAAATAACATTGTTGATCCTATGAAACATCCGGAGAAGTATATCGGTAATGCTATTGGATTAGCCAGAAATGAAGTTCTTAATGAGTTAACGCTTGCAAACAAATAACCGAAGGAGGAAAAAACAGTGACTAAAAATAATCAAAATAAAAAAGTAAAAAAAATTGGCGTAATGGTCGGGTCGGATTCGGATTTGCCGCAATGCCTTGAAGGATTAAAATATCTTCAAATCGCAGAAGAGGCAGAAAAATGCAAAGTGTTAATTGTAATAACTAATAGTATCCATCGCAACACCGACGAAGTTCTGAAAAATATAGAACTTTATAGCCATCAGCTTGATGCTTGGATTATCGGAGCCGGCTGGGCCAACCATTTAACCGGAACCTGCGACGCTTATTTGCGCTACAAGTTTAAAAATACTGAAACCAGAGTATTCGGCGTTGCCTTTGAAGATAAAAAAGATGACCAGAACACAAAAGCAGCAATATTAAGTATCATTTGTGTGCCGGGCACTCAAGTTGATTTCTCTGCATATGTAGGATCTAAAGGATTTTTACTAGCTTGCCAAGATGCGGTTGAAAATTTCAGTGATTTGCCCAAAATAAAAATCGGCGTCGGAAAAGAAGTAATTAAAAGAACTCTGGAACAAGCAATCGTAAAAGTTCAATCAATGACGGACGAAAAAAATAAATAAAATCGTCATCTGCTTGAACAATAAAAATACTAAAAATTATAAACCTACAACATAAAAAAAGAAGGAGAAAATTATGGCGAAAAATTTAGTATTAACCACAGATCTACCTATCGGGAAAAAAAGTATCGGTAAGGTAAGAGATATCTATGACTTAGGCGACTACCTGCTCATTGTAACAACCGACAGAATATCAGCCTTTGACGTAGTGTTGCCTAACGGCATACCTTTAAAAGGAAAAACTCTCAACAAGCTGTCGGTGTTATGGTTTAAAAAACTGGCTCATATCATTCGCAACCACTTCATAACCGACAATGTTAAAAAATACCCGTCAATTTGCAAGCCTTATGCCAAACTTCTAAGAGGCAGAAGTATGTTGGTCAAAAAAGCTACTCCATTACCCGTAGAATGTATTGTACGCGGCTATATTTCAGGGTCGGGTTGGAAGTCATATAAAAATGATCGTACTGTCTGCGGTTTGACTTTGCTGCCCGGGCTGGTAGAATCGGACAGATTGGATGAGCCAATCTTTACGCCGACCACAAAAGCCGAAAGTGGTCACGACATGCCTATTTCTTTTAAAGAAATGTGCGACCTAATTGGCGAGGAGTTGGCGCTTAAAGTCAGAGATGTTAGTCTCAGCCTTTACATTAAAGCGGCAAAAGTCGCCGAACAGGCCGGCATCATCATCGCCGACACAAAATTTGAATACGGTCTTAGTGAAAACAATAAATTAATGTTGATTGACGAAGCCCTGACTCCAGACTCATCCCGCTTCTGGCCGCTTGACCTTTATACGCCTGGCGGACCTCAACCAAGCTTTGATAAGCAGTTTGTCCGCGATTATCTCTTATCAATCGACTGGGAAGGTAAAACGCCGGCGCCAAAATTGCCTCAGGAAGTTATAGATAAAACTTCGGAAAAATATTTTGAGGCATACGAAAAATTACTTTCCGTGTTAAAGTAAAATACACGAGACAACAATACAAAAGGACACCGCTTTAAAAAGGTGTCCTCTTTTTTTATTAAATTTTTTAACTAACAATTTTACACCTCTTCTTGAATTTCTTTTTTATTTTC
>JBAZFW010000008.1:0-42293 GCA_041653215.1 Patescibacteria group bacterium | reverse complement strand
GTCAACTAAATTAATCTATATTTACCCGACTCAATAAATTTTAAATAACCTTTATCGCGCAAAAACTGTAATTGCTGACGAATTTTTGCTTTAATATTATTATTTTCTGGATGAATTTTCCTTAAATCGCCCTCAAACTGATAAATTTCATCAAGTAAAAATTCTTTTTTATTTAAAATTTCAATACAATTCATAATATCCAAAATCCAACCTTTTAATTCTGGCCTTCTAATTTTCTCTAAAAAGGCGGTCTTTTGCCATTTTTGCAAAACTTCTTTTTTTGAAATTTCTTTTCCGTTTTCAATATAAAAAATTTTACCTGAAATTGGAATTGCAGAGAATAGAATGTTTGAGCCAACCCAACCTGCTCTTTTCGCATTTTCCGTTAAAGCCTTTCTCTTTTCAATAATTTCTGGAATAAAAAAATATTTAGGCACCACAAAAAAATCATTAACAAATAACGTTGCCAAATAACCCATAAAAAAGAAATGGGGCTTTTGATCTGAATTTAACCTCTCAATCATTTTTGAATAAGCACCTGCGGTAATTTTTTTACCAATTTTTCCTTTTTTAGATTTTAATTCAAAATCATCTGAACATTTTTTACAATAAAAATCAGCAACCGGTTTATTATTTTTATAACTTTCTATTTTATCGCCACAATTTGGACAAAATATTTCTTGCTGAACCCAACTTTCAGTGATAATTCTTGCAATTTGTGACTGACTTTTATAATTAATTGCTAATTTTTTATCTAAAAATAATTTCATATTTTATAACCCCTTTATCTCCCCTAAAAACTTTTCCGCTTTTTCTAAACTATTATCTACTACTTCCTTAGTTTTTAAAGCTAGAACCGCTACTGGTTTTTTATTAATTATCTCCCCCATTTCTTTAAATGTTTTTATATCGCCGTCGCTACCCATAGTGCAAAAAAATGCGACTTGTTTAAATTTATCTTTATGCTCGGTTAAATAAGTTCTAATCGGCGCGGACATATTCCAGGCCCAGACCGGCGTGCCAATAATTACTAAGTCAAAATCCGCTGGATTTAATTTTAGCGGTTCTAATTTAGTTAATTTGCGCTGCATGGCGTCCCGCCCGGCGAGCATATAGCCGACCGCGCCCGCGCGATTTACTGTGTCTTTTATTTCTTCAGTTTGCGCTCCTAGTTTTTCGGCTAAAAATTCGGCTAATTTTTTAGTTATTCCAGTTCGGGAGTAATATGCGACTAGTATTTTCACCCCATTAGAAATGTCTAAATTATTTTCGGATGTCATAAAATTTAATAATATATTTTACCACAAAATTTCTAACGGGGTAAATATAGTTTTAGTTAAATAATTAAATAAAAACGACTAACTTATCTTAATTTGCAATATGCATTTTTTGCACATTGCTTTTTTCATTAATACTTTACATTTAATGATCACTAACTATTTACTCTTATTTTATACTTATTAACCCCATAAATCAACCTGAAATTGCCTTGACATTTTGCTAATTTAATTATATATTTAGAGGAAGTAAAAATAAAAAAATATTCCTTAAGAGGGAGGGATAATGGAAGAAATAATATCTGTTGAAGCGCGGTCAATCGGGGATAGTATAGAGATTGTTAGGCAAATTCGGCTGTATTGTAAAGACGATGAACTCGCGATCGTCGCTCCTATGCCTAACGGAGATTTACTGATTGGAAAAGAGGAAGCAGACGGAAGAGTAAGGCAGGCAAGATATATTGCCTATAATTACTCATTTATGTTAAAAAGGTCGGACGGAAGATTTATTTTTACCATAGCGTTACTCGCTCTTTCCTGTATTTTTGCTATAACGTTTTTAGCCGACTCCTTTTATTATATTTTAGGAGTTATTCTTTTCATTTTCTTTATGACTTTACTGCGCGAAGCAGGAAAAAAAGCTCACAAAGAAAAATTAAAAGAAAATGTGGCGAAAATTTGCGAAAATACTTTCGGCTAAAAGTTAAAAACAATTAACACCCCATCAGCGCATAAAAAAAGCGCTGATTTTTTTATTTAGCGTATAATTTCTATTTCGTCGCCGTTGCAATAATCCCCTAGCCCGGCGCAAATTCTATCTATTATTTTTTTTCTATCCGCGCCGCGCATAATTTCCGGCTTCATTTTTTTACTAACTATCGGCGTTAAAACGATTTTTATTTTTTCGTTACTAATTAAGCCGGAAATAATTAAGCCTTGCTGCGTTTCCGCGGAAAACATCTGATCAAAAATAAAATTGCCTAAAGAGTAAATGACTAATTTATTATTTATAATTTGCGCGTCTTGTATGACGTGCGGATGACCGCCGATGATTAAATCCGCGCCGGACGCGATCCAGGCTCTCGCTAATTTTTCTTGATTCGCGCTATGCTTTATTTCATATTCATTCCCCCAATGCGGTAAAACTATAACAAAATTATTTTTACTCTTTTCCTGCTTTATTAATTCTTCAATTCCGTTAGCGCCGTAAAGAACATGAACGGCTAAAAGCGCGACCGTTAAATCGCCTTGCTTATAGCGTTTTATACTAATGTCGCTTACTTTATTAGGATCGCCGACCCAATCAATCCCGGCTTTATCTAAAATTTCTTTAGTTTTAGCTAAGCCGGCCGCGCCTTGATTAGCCGTATGATTATTAGCTAAACCGGCCGTAGTAATTTTTAAATATTTTAAAGCTTCAATGGTTTGGCGCGAAAAATTAAAAACTAAGCTATGTTCTTCGGGGTTTTGCTTAACTTCTTTATCGCTAATCGGACCTTCTAAGTTTAAATAAGAAATATCCGTTCCCCAGAAAGTATTATTACCTAAATTAGAAAATAAATCTCTAAAATTATTTTTCTGAAAAGCATAGCCAACATTTCGCCCGAACATTGCGTCGCCGGCCAAAGCAAAAGTTAATTCATCGTCTATTTTAACCGGATTGCCGGCGCCGAAACTTCCGAAAATATGAGTCGTGGTTTCGGCTTCTAAATTATTAGCGATTAATCCTGAATTAGTATGGGCGAAAATATTAAAACTAGTTAGATTTTTATTTTTAGCTAAGTTAATAAGTAAAGCTAAGGCCGCGTTAGAATCTGCATGGCTTTGCCAAATCTGCTCTTCGTCTAAAGCCGAAAGCGCTCTAATAGTTTTCTTGTCTTGAATTTCGGCGAGATGCGCCGGCTGATAATGCGACATATCAACCGAAGCGATCAGGCCGCAATCAGCACAATTTAATTTTAGAGTTTCGGCTAATTTTTTTATATCGTCCGGTTGAGCCGGCTCTTTAATTATTAGCGGCACTAATTTTGAGCTAGGAAAAAATTCTTTTATTTCGCCGAGTAAATTTCTAATGCCATGCTCATTTAAAAAAGCGGCTGGTTCAATTTTAAGGAGTCCGCTATCTTTTAGCTTATTAATTATTTCCGTATTAGCTTTAATTTTTTCTTTGCCATTGGCCACTAACCAATCCTGATCGCTAGAAATTATATCGCCTGAGCCGGTATTAAAATGATTGACCGAAACTAAAATAATCGTTTGCGGCTTAGATTCTAATTTTAGTTTTTTAAAAAATTCTCGCCTAACGTCTTTAACTAAATCATGGTGCGGCATAACAGCCGCGAGCTCGGAGTTAGTTTTTACTTGATGAAAAAAAGAAAAACTATTTTCATTTTTTATTTTTTCGGCTGGAGTAAAAAAATATATAGTAATAAAAGCTAGCGCAATAATTACGGCAATAATTAAAATTAGCTTTTCTGTTTTCATAACTTTTCTGTCATTGCGAGGAGCTTAAGCGACGAAGCAATCTCACGAACTATTAATTTAACAAATTGTCCGTTAGATTGCTTCGCTCCTTTCAGTCGCTCGCAATGACATATTAATTTTATTTTCCTCCAATAAGCAAACCTCCCCATTCAACTACAGTAAAACCAATTCTTTTAAAACCATTTAACTTTTGCAAGGCTAAATCAGTCGCTTCTGTAGCCTGCCCGGAAAAATCTAAAAATATACGTTTAACCGTATCGGGTCTAGGAGAAATGGCGAGCGGCGCTAAAGCATTCATTTCGGTCGTATCTAGCCAAGTTAACCTAATATAAGGCGTTTTAGGCATTTTCGGTAGCCAAAATTCCATAAAATCAGCCGACTCTTTTTTATTTAACCCTAAAGCGGCTAAATCGCTTATTAACTCGGCTTCAATATTGGCTTGCTTAACTATTCGCCCTTTAGTTATGGCAGGATAATAGCCATAGCCTTTTCCTTCCCAATATAAATTTTCATAAACTCCGCTGTCCGAATTAATAATTTTTCCGTCCGGATAAGCGGTTACCTTCCAGCCGTCGCCATAATCGGGCTCGCTAACTCTTATTTTAGCGCCGACTCTTACTTTAACGTCAGACTTATTTTCCGGATATAGATAAATTACTGGCTTGCCGCATTCGGCCATAGGACTATAATCACTATCATAAAAAATATGATAATCGCCGAGTAAATCTCGCCAAATCACTACCGATTTTTTAGCCACAAACTCTTCATAAGACAAAACTTTATTGCCGGCATAATCAGTCGCGCCTTCTCGCCCGATTTTATAAACATCATAAACCGCTTTAAATAATTCATCGTCAACATTTTTCGGAGCATACAACGCGCCGCTAGAAGTTGTTTGGCCAATAACCTGCAAACGACCGGATAAATCATCTTCTGATATAAGATTACCTAAAGTCGAACAGCCCTGGACTATGCTCGTGTTAATTCTTTTAGTTTTAAATTCTTGATTGTCACTATTAAAAGTAGCGATTAAAGAATTATCGTCAGCTAAGAAATTATACGGCATATCATAATACATAGCGGTAGAGTCTGGCAGTTTTAAGACATATTGCGCGTAGTATAGATTATAATCATCCGCGGTTAATTTTTTATAAAAATCACCGTTTTCTGTTATTCCGATTTTTTTTAGTTTACTCCAATCGGCTGGCATTTTATCAGACCATTCTTTTTTAGTAAAAGTTATGTTGTTTATTAATATTTTTGCCGGAGCGTTTAATACTTTTATATCTGTTACAGAATCAATCGTTACTTTACTAACTAATCCAGAATCGTCTTCATAATCAGAGTTTTTTTTGATTAAAAAATATTTTCCGTCAGAAGTTTTTTTAAAACGAATAACTAAATTCACGCTCGGGCCTTCAGGCGGCATAAAAGCATTTATTATTTCTCCGCCGTCAATCGTATTCGCTACCTTATAATAACTTTCCGCGCCAACTCCTTCTTCGCCTTCACTATATGAAGTACGAGCAATTAATTTTAAATCGCCGAGTTTTACCGGCTCGGCTAGCCATTCAATTTCAACGGTTGACGTCGCTTGGGTTGGCGTAGTCGTGGCAATATCGATAACTTCCGTCGAGGTTGTAGCGACCGGCGAATTATTTTGTATTGTTTTAGTTTGTAAATTAGTCCACGTTAAAACGCCTAATATTATTGACCCAACTAGTAAAAAAACAACGAGTGAATAAATCATTACTTTGTTTGATGCCATAAATTTAAAGTTAATATTTATGGCTCTATCTTAGCACTTTTTAGCTAATTTTTCAATTTTAGAGAAATAAAAAAAGGGTGAGTTATAATTAACTCACCCCTAACAAATTTTAATTTTTATCCTTTCCCTGATTTTAAGTAAAACTCCCAGGCTCTATCAACGCAGTTAGCGCAGGGGCTAAAAATACTTTTTGTCTCCGAAATTAATTGTCCGGGCAGATTCAAATTTTTAAGAAATAGATGCCGCTTAATTTTAAGCATCTTTTCTAAATCATCTCCGGGTTTTCCTAAAGAGATCGGCGGAAAATTCGGTTGATGGCAACACAACAAAAATTTTCCTTGCGGAGAAAGATTAAGACCGCCCGTAGACGCGCTACAGCAAAGGCCTAAACTACTGTAATTATAGCTAGCCGTTCTTAAAGAAGAAAATCTCCCCGCTCTGCCTAATAATGCCGGTGTCGAAAGACTGGTAGTAATCTTTCTTTGCCTAAAAAATAGATTATACGGACGATAAACTGTTTCTGCTGTAAAGGCCTGAAATCTGAGCCAAGCATCTATATAAGCCGGGTTCTCTTGCTTTAAAACAGCCTTCACCTTTTCAAAATTGAACAAATTGTCGTCCGTTAAATATACTTGGCGTGAGCAATAACCGACAGCCTCTTTTAATGCCCGCTCAAAAGAATTAACGGTTTCGGAAAAATATAAACGATATTCGTCTTGGTTTTCTGGGTCCTGTTCAAAATTCGCCACCAACTTAACATGCGTTTCTACATATCTGCCTTTTGTTAAAATATATGGCAAAGTAAAGGCTAAACGCTGATGAAAACTTGGGCTAAACGAATTAAAACTGTGGTTAAACATTATTTTTTTCTCTACCTTAAAAACTTCTTTTAAGATGGCTAAACGCTCATCCTTTTTATCAAGGCAACCCGAAGTTACCATGCCAAAATGCACATTAGGCAATGTTCTTAAAATGCTTATAGCTTTAGGTAAATTCGACCACATCAACGGTTCGCCGCCACCAGTAAAACATATTGTTACCGTTCCCTTAAAATTCTTGATTGATTTTTTTAAGGCCCTAATAGCGTCAAGCGATAAGTCGTCGCCATTTTTGCCAGAGTTACAAAAACAATGCTGACAACCGGTATCGCATCTGCTTGTGCAAAGAACAGCTACTCTTATCTCCTCCTTTTTCATTAAACACCCCCTATATTTTTATTTAATTATTTTAAAAGTAGTTCAAGCCACAATATCATTCTTAATTAAAACTGTCAACAAAAAAACACCCCTTTAAAGGTGTTTTTGTTTATAAAAAATTTTAAAAGCTTTTACATCATTTTTTTCCGAATAAATGCCGGTATGCCTAATTCATCAGCTTCTTCGGCTTCAGCGGTTTTCTTTTGCGCCGGTTCTGATTGCGCCTGCTTTAACGGAGAAATCTTACTTTTCTTTTTTGTCATCTGCTCTTTATTTTCTTTATCTTCTTCCGCGGTTATGTAAGGATTCGGGGTATAAATTCTTTCTGAAACAATCGATTCGCTAACGCCAACGCGACGGCCGTCAAAACCGGTCGCCACCACGGTTATTTTAATTTCATCTTTATATTTTTCATCAATCACAGCGCCAAAAATAATTTTCGCGTCTTCGTCAACCGAAGAAGTAATTATTTTAGCCGCTTCATTAACTTCATGCATAGTTAAATTCGGCCCGCCGACAATCGTAAATAAGATGCCGCGCGCGCCTTCAATCGACATTTCTAAGAGCGGCGAACTAATAGCCATCTTAGCCGCTTCAATCGCTTTATTCTCGCCCGAAGCCTGACCAATACCCATTAAAGCCGAGCCGGCATTAGCCATAACTGCTTTAACATCCGCGAAATCCACGTTAATTAAACCAGGTACGGTTATAAGTTCGGAAATGCCTTGCACGCCCTGTCTTAAAACTTCATCTACCACCATAAAGGCGTCGAGTAACGAAGTTTTTTTATCTATAACTTGCAATAGTTTATCGTTAGGAATGGTAATTATGGTATCAACCTTATCGGCTAATTCGGCTAAACCGCGTTCAGCAATATTTTTTCTCTGCGCGCCTTCAAAAGCAAACGGCTTAGTTACAACGGCTACGGTTAAAGCGCCTAAGTCGCGAGCGATTTCAGCGACCGCCGGCGAAGCGCCAGTTCCAGTTCCTCCACCAAGTCCGCAAGTAACAAAAACCATATCCGCATCTTTAAGCATATCTCTAATTTCATTTTGCGCTTCTTCGGCCGAACGTTTACCTAAATCAGGATTCATGCCCGCGCCTAAACCTCGGGTTATGGTTTTTCCAATATGTATCTTCTTAGAAGCTTTATTATAATGAAGCGCCTGAACATCGGTATTAACCGCGATAAATTCCACGCCACGAATGCCAGCATCAATCATGCGGTTAACCGCGCTACCACCGGAACCTCCAATTCCGATAACTTTTATTTTAGCAAATGTTTCTACGACTGGTTTTACTTCAGCCATATAAATGGTAATAAATTAAGAGTAAATAACTAACTTTATCTTAACCTATTATTATATTTTTATCAATAGTTTAAAAAAGGCTTAAAAATAAGGGCTGTCTAAAAGATTTATACAGGGGCTATCGCCAATTTCTCTTTCGGATATAAATTTTTATAATTTCAGGAAAATTTTTTCAAAAATTTTTGAGGGAATATGGATATATTAGCGAGAAAATTTTGGGAAAAATTTACTGAAATTTGGAAATTTAGAACGAATACGGAAATTGGCGATAGCCCCTACAAACTAAAAATTACGGGATTAACGACTTAAACCAACCCTTAACCTGCTCGATTCCCTTAGCCGCCGCGCCGCTACTCGGCCAATTTATTCTTGAACTTTTTCTGCGTTTGGTTAAATGATTTCCCCAGGCGACGAGTCCTAAAGCGGTTAAATAAGTAACATCATTAACTTTATCAATCGCCAAAGGAATATTTTGATTAGTGCCTAAACAGGCCGGCAAGCGTAATTTATTTTTCGCCACTTCTACTAAATCGTTTAACTTAGCGCCAGCGCCGATTAAGAAAACTCCGGCCGGTAGCATCCCTGAGCGATCTATCTTTTTTAACTCATTATCAACTCTTTCAAAAATTTCTTCAACTCGCGCTTCAATAATTTCAGCCACATACTTTTTAGAAATTATCATGCTATCTTCAGAAATATTTTCTTCTTTAGCTAAATCGCTAATATCAACTTCATCTTTTTTAGAAAATTTATCGCTTTTAGCCGAACCGTATTCAATTTTAATTCTTTCGGCTAAATTAATCGGGCATCTAAGCCCGATAGCGACATCGGCCGTAATATGTTCTGAGCCAATCGGGATGACCGCGGCATGAAGCAATTCACCTTCTTCAAAAACCGCTAAACTAGTAGTCGAGGAACCGATATTAATCAAAGCCGCGCCTAATTCCTTTTGTTTAGAGCCAATAACGACTTCAGCCGCGGCTAACGGCGATAAAACCAAATCTTCAATTTCTAAGCTGGTGCGATAAATCGCTTTGGTTAAATTTTTTATCTGGCTAGATAAACCTTGAATAATTAAAGTTTCAACTTCTAATCTAACGCCGGTCATGCCAATCGGATCTTTTATGTCTTCCTGATTATCTACGGAAAATTTTACTGGAATAACATGAAGAATTTCATAATTCGGCGGCACTGATAAAGCTTGCGCCGCTTCAACCGCTCGATTAACATCGTCTTCAGTAATTTCATTATCACTTCTGCCAACCGCGACCACGCCTTGGCTTTTTTCACATTTTAAATTCGGGCCGTTTATGCCTACCCAAACGTTAGTTACTGGCACGCCAATTAATCTTTCAGCTTTTTCTAAACACGCCGAAATCGCCGAAGTCGTATCTTCGATACTATTAACTACGCCTCGATTTATGCCTTCGGCCGGCACAGTAACCGCTCCTATAATTTGCAGTTGCTCGCCTGATTCGTTAACCGTTTTTTGACCGGCTACAAGTCTAATGGAAGTTGAGCCGATATCAAGTCCGGCAATAATGTTGTCTTTCATATATCTCTATATTATACTAAATAATTATCTTAATGTCCAAAAAAAGTATACAGGTAAGGGAAAAATATAATCACACCAATAATTATGGCCGCGATTGACGATAATAGAACCGCAGCCGCCATTATATCTTTTATTTCTTTTATATAAGTATTAATTCTTGGCTTTAAAACATCGGTTACTCGCTCAATCGCGCTATTAGCAATTTCTGCGGTCAAGACTAAACAAATCACTAATACTAAAATCGCCCATTCAATCCGGCTAATAGAAAAATAAATTCCTAAAATTAAAACAACTAAACTGGCAATAGTCTGAATTTTTAAATTTTGCTCTTCGCGAAAAGTTTTAAATAACCCCCTAATGGCGTAGCTATAACTTTTTATTAACCTGCTAATTCTTATCATAAATAATTTTTTATAAATTCCTCCCCTAATTTAACCATCTTTAATCTGTCTTTTTCAGTTTCATCATTGTAGCCGATTAGATGCAATAGGCCGTGGGTCAAAATAAAAATTAACTCTTGCTTGGCGCTATTTTTAAAATTAGCTGCTTGGCGCTTGATTTGATCGTAATCAATAATAATTTCTCCTAAAAAATCGCCTTCGCCAGGAAAAGATAAAATATCGGTCGGCTTATTAAAACCGCGATATGATTTATTTAATTTCTTTATTTCATTATCGCTTACAAAAGCTAAAGAGATCTCTTTATTTTTATTTATTTTATAAACTCGGCCGAAAACTTTAATAACTTTTTCTATTAGTTTCGAGTCAATTTTATGTTTGGTTTGATTATTAATTTCTAGCTTTACCCCGTTAGAATTTCTCTTTTGTTTTTTCATCGCAGTAATTATTTTATTTTTATTTAATATAACCGGAATAATTAAACTATTAATTAATTTCTAACCGGGGTTCATTACCTTAATTTTTTAAATTAAACGATTTAACCATCATCTGGAAAATACTAAAATATTGTAAAATTTTACCTTCGCCCGGACTATAAGTTAAATTAAATATATAGCTTTGTTTTTCATTCATTAAATAAATATTTAAGCCATCCGGACTTTTAATACCCTGCCAATTTCCGCCGCTCATTTTATCAACTTCGTTAATAGCGGTAACGCCAAGCTGCTCCATATACCAGTCATCAAGCGTTTCTTTATTAACGTTAGGCTGAACGATTATTTGCACAAATTGATTATCACTGGTTTTAAACATCAAAGAATCGTCCCCGCCGTTAACGCTGGTTTGCCAAATCGCCGGATAAAGTAAGTCGTAAGAAAAAGTTTTATTTTCATAAAGCGCGATGTTTGAATTAGCGGTTATTTTACCTTCGCCGGCTGGATTGTATAAATTTCCTAATTCTGAACCGTCGAGATAGCCATCGCCGTCAGTGTCAGGCGTAGAAGTGCTACTGCTTAAAATAATTTCTTCCATATCAGTTAAAACATCATTATCGCTATCTTGCCCAAAACTTAAAGCAAGATTATCTGCCTCTTCCATAATTTCTTCGGTTGTAGTAGCAACGGTTGTGGTCGCCGCCTCAGAACTTACCGGTAAAAGCGTTGATTCGGTTCCGGTTGCGGTTAAATTTTGATTGGCTTGAGTATTTTCTTGAGTAGCTTTATTTTCTTCTTTAATTATAGACGGCTCTTGATTAATAGTTACGCTTGGTTTTTTAAATAGAAAATAATATAAAACCGCCGAAAGCACTACTAAAAATACGCCGCCGCCGATAATTATTATCAGACCGGTGGTTTTAGCGCTATGCTGTTTAATTGGTTGATTGCGAAAACGATCTGGCATAACATGAACATCTATATTATCAACATTAACTTGCTCTTTTAAAGCAGCCGCGGATTTTTTTTCGCCGATAGTTTCAAGCTTTTCTATTTTTTCTTTTTTAAAAAAACCAAACATATTGTTTATTGATTATTAATATCTAAAAGTTTACCCTCGCCGCTTGGATTAAAGCCGTTTTTAACTTCTTCGCCGTCCGAATAACCATCGCCGTCAGTATCAGCTTGCAAAGGATCTGTGCTATAAACTTTTACTTCCTCGCGATCAGTTAAACCATCTTGGTCAGTGTCAGAACTATTAATATCAGTTCTAAGGCTGCTTTCTTCATCGTCAGTTAAACCATCAAGATCGGTATCAAGCGGCTCAGTAATTATCGGCTGAGTTAATTGGTTAGTGGAAGTAGCAACTTCTTCTTCCACTACCGGTTCGGTGACTTCTTGGACTGGGGCTTGATTTTGAGTTTGAGTATTTTGTGTTTCTTCTTTAACTGGTGCAATCGTCGCATTATCTTTAATCATTAATTTTAAAATAATAAAACCGCCAAAAATAAGAACTAAGCCACCGATAACTAAACCAAAAATTAAACCTTTGTTTTTTAACCAGGTACTTTCAACTGGTATTACCGTGTCCGGCATAGCCATCGGATCGTTAATTTTTGGCCTAAAAGCTTCTGGTTTAACAGATTTATCAACTTCGGAAAAAATATCTTCGGCTTTTGCTGGCGCTGGTCCGGCTGGTTTAAAATTTCCGGTCGGAGCCGGATTTTTACTATCTAGTTCGTCAAACATAAATTTTGTATTAAATTATAATATTATTAAATTAATTTCTGCTGATTTATTGCTTTCGTTACCCTTTAAATCTAAGGCCGTAGCCGCAAAATAATAAGTAGTGCCGGTAGCTAAATCGCTTATGGTAAGTGTACATTTTCCAGTCGTGGCTGAACACTTGCTTTTTTCTAAATTAACCGACGCGCCTAACGAACCGCTAGTAGCGCCGTAATAAATTTTATAAATTTTCGTATCATCATTATTGGCTTGCCAACTAATTGTCGCTTTAGTTTGGCCGGCTTCACCGATTAAGCCTAAAGGAGTTTGCGGCGCCCAATTATCTGCTGGAGTAAAGTTAGCTTCGTTTGAATAACTGCTTTCAGCGCCGCTCTTATACTTAGCCGTTACGGCAAAATAATATTTTACTCCATTAGTTAAATTACTAATAATCAAAGGGCTACTAACCGTACCAGGCTGAGCCGCGGAAATTGATTGTTCATAATTACCTGACTTAGTGCTGTAATAAACTAAATATTTATCTAATACTTCGCCGCTTGGTATGGTAACCGCTTGCCAAACCAAACCGGCCTTACCGCCCTGCTGAACTTCATCGTTAATCGTTGTGGTTAAATTTACTCCGGTCACGTTAGGCGTGCTTTCTCTAAAGAAATAAAATTCTTTTAAAATATTTTGATTAGCCGAAGAACCTCGGATTACGGCCTTATCGCTTAAAACCGCTGGTAAATCATCGGCCGTTCCTTCCCCTCCGGCATCGCGACAATAATATATTTCAAAATTAGACCCAGAACAATTACCAGTCGTAGCCGTGCAATTATCAGTTGTATCTCGCCACGGCTCCCAGCTACCATCAGTTTTATATGGCGGCCAAGGGTTAGCGCACAAGAAAACATAAACTGGCGCCGTCTTCTCTTTAGACTGACCGACGGTTGATTTTGTATTAACCTGATCTTGAGTAATAGTAAGCTTGGCATGAAGCAAAGTATTAGCTTCCTTAACATTTTGCGCGACTAAAGTTTGGTTCGGATTATTATCAAGCGCGTTTTCGCCATTTTTAAATTTCACTACCGACTTATTATCTATATTCCAATTCCATTGCCAGTTATACAGATCTTCAATCGGTATAATCGGCTGCTTTTCTGGAGAGTAGGCCGAGGCATGAAAAACTTTATCACTATCTCTGATTGTGTCGTAATCCGCTCCAATATTATCATCGGCGGAATCATTAGTCGCGGTATTAAATAAATAACTTAAAGGATCAATCATGAGTGAAGAAACTAAACAAATTCCATTATCAGTCGCATTACTTTCTTTGGTGGTAAACGACCAAATTTTCCCGGTGAAATCAACGCCATTAAACGATTCTGTGGTCGCCTGGCCTAAACCGACGCCCGATTCGCTTAAAACTCCGACGGCAATCGCATCATTTAAATTACTATCGCCTTTTATAATTACATAATATTTTCTATTTGCTTCTAGTGCTTTCTTTATTTTAAATTCCATAACAGTTGTATTGCCCGCTGCCGCATAACCGCTAATCGATCCGGTAACCGCGCAGAAATTTCCGGTTAAAGCTTTAGCTTGATTTATAAAAATCTTATCTAATAAAGGCAATCTCGCTAACCAATAAGTTAATTTTTCAAACAAGCCAGGTTTATAAGCTTCGGTTAAATATTTAGTTCCGGTCGGACATTTATCAAGCCCGTAATCCCCAACCACAATCACATTTTCTTTAAATGTTTCAGCCTGCATGGCTTGATCAAACGTAGCTTTAATTAAACCATTGCGGCAAACATTAGTAGCTCCATCGGCCGGCATCATTGTTTCTTCAATCACGGTCGGTCTGGCATGGCAGCAAGTATCAGTACCGCAACCATTCACACTACCGCAATCGCTATCAGCCGTACAACCACAGCAAAGACCGCGGCTACCGCCGCTGCAAGGCGCTTGATTGGCTTTACAAGCTAAATTTGGATTTATATTTTTACAATTATCAGTAGTAGCAAAAGGATCGCAGCAGCAGGTGCCGCAACTTGGAGCCGCTGGACCTGTGCCATCTGCGTTAATACAAGCAAAGCCGGTACATTTATTAATATCGCAACTTTGCGTTGTGGTGGCGCTACTAAAACAAGTATTACCGAAATAAGGCGGCACAGTACACTTATTACTACATTCAGTCGCAGTTTTATAAGTCAAAACGGTTGAAGTGGCTACTGGCGTTTCGGAGCATCTACCATTACTGCATTCATAATAACCGCAATAATTATAAGACGGGCTGCCGCTAGCGTATGGAGCCGTACCGCCGCGGCAAGCATTTTTATTTTTAGCATCAACGCAGCAAGTGCCAACGCCTTGATTACTGCAAAGCGCCGCATCGCTTATCTGCGCGCAGTCTTGGCAAACGCCGCTCGGATTAGCCACATCAACTAAACAAAACTTGCCGCTAGTGCCCGAGCAGTTGCAAGCTTCATTATGTTCGGCTTGAGTTGTGCCAACGCTGGCGCAACCGGAACAACGTCCGTAAGTATTAGTATTGGCGGTTATATCGCTACCGCATTTACCTTCGCATTTTAAAGGCGAGCAGCAATCCTCGCTATCATAACCGATACGGCAACAACATTCGCAGCTAGCGCTATCGCTTTTAGTGCATTTATTACTGCTACCGCAGACTGAACCAACTTGGCAAACATTTTGATCTATAAAACAACCGCCGTCAACCGCGCTAGCCGTTTCTTTTAAACATTTAAAACCAGTATCGCAAATTGAACAAGTTGTATTATTTTCTACGCAACGACCGCCGGTTATGCTAGTCCAACCAGGCGGGCAAGAACTGCTGATTTTCATAATCCAGCGATTGCCCCCGTCGTAAGCCGTACATTCGGCCGTAGCCGTGCCTGGAGTTAAACCAACATTATAACTAACAGTTTTAGATAAACTGCAAGTCTGACTCTTTTTAATACATTTATTTATACCTGATCTATATTCGCACAAATCAGTTTTACAAGCGCTAAAATTATTACAACTAAAATCGCAGTCGCCGGTTTCAATCGTGCCGCCGCCGCCATAAGTTGAGCATTTGCCCGGCGAATTTGGGCAGAAATAACTGCTTGAGCATTGGCTTAAGCCATAACTCGAGCAAGCTTCGCCGTCAGAACATTCGGTTTTACCATCATTATCTAAATCTATGCAACCGCCAGTCGAACAACATTTTAAATCGCCATCGCATTGATCTGGTTTATTAGGCGGACAGCTATCGCATTGCCCAGTATAAGCATTGCATTGACCCTGAGCGCAACAATTAAAAGTTATGGTACTGCCGGCGGGCGGATTAGGTATATCGCACTTTTGTTGAGTGATGGCGCAATCGCCAGCTTTAGTAGAAAAGGTCCAGCCAAAAGCGCAACCCGTGGGTCCGCCTTGAGCGCAAGTACCGGTCTTACGGCAAATGCCTGACCAATAAGTTCCGCCACCACAACATTCTTCGCTACTATCACATTCGGAATTTGCAGTACATTTTCCTACTCTAAAAGGCAACGAGTTGCTAATATAACCTTGATTATCAATTATTCTAAATGGACCACTTACTGATTCTAATGGTACATTAGTATTCACTCTCCCATCAGCCCAACTACTAGCGATTGCATCTTTATTATTAAAATATTGAGCGCGTCCGCTACCTTGGGTAGCGCCAAATCTTTCGCCATAAGCCGACATCGGCCAACCTATTGGTCCATTATTAGGATCTAAAGCGCAAAGACCTGGAGTTGGCGTTTCATTATTAATTACAAAATCAGCCGGCAAACTAGTTTTATCGTAAGAATTAGTAACTTCAACTTTATAATCTCCTAAACTATTTACTTTAGGCACTTTAACGACAATGTAAGTATCGTGCCACCAAGTGCTTTTACAAGCTTCTGGAAAATCAATGTCCGCATTAATTTTATTACTCGGATCGGCCGGCAAATAAAATTTCACTGCACTTTTCTGCGCGTTATAAATTTGAAAATTACGACCATAAATTGTTATGTATTGTCCTGAGGGGCCTTTATCCGGTTCAATATATTCAATCACAGGATTAGTGTCGGTTTTATTGACGACTGAAAAAGACAGGGAATTAGAATAAACATCTCCAGTTTTAACAAATACAGAATTTCTTCCATCAACAATATTGGGTACGGCAGCGTCAACCGAAGTATTGGTCCAATTTTTTATATTATTAGCTTCTATAGCGCTAGTTTCTTTACCAAATAAAACCGAATGAGGCGTAAGATTAAAAGAATTACCTTGCAAGTTAAATGGATCAGCTAAACCGCCGCTTGATGGATCAACTTGGCAAAGACCCGGGCGTTTAATGCTATTTACCACAAAATCATTAATGCGCGCGCCGCGATTATCGTCCGTAGTGTCATAACGATTTTTACTATCAATCACTTTAATCGGACCATTAACCGCTCCGTCTGGCACAACAACTATAATCTGATCATCCTGCCAAAAGCTTAAACATAATGGATTAATTAAATTTGGAAAAGTCGCAACTTTATCATCATTGGCATTATTAGGATCGCCCATAAAAACTACTTGACCGGTCGTCGTGCCAAAATATCTGCCGCCGATGGTTATAAAATTACCGACCGCTCCGTTAGGCGTGCTTGAAGCGTCCATCGGACTTACCCAGGCGATCAAAGGAGTTTTAATACAAGTACAATTATCTGAGGATGAACAAATTAAATTACTAGCGCAGTCAATCGCTTGGCAACCGTCAGCCGCAGTATCGCCGTCGCAACTTTCTCCTTCTCCTGGCTGGTTAGTTTTTTTACATAAACAATCGCTCTGGGAGCAATTTAAACCAGCGGCGCATTGTCCGGCGGCGCATTGGGTATCTAAAGGATTAGTTAAACATGGCTCGCCTTCTCCTGGTAAATTTGGAATACCGCCACCTGGCGTTATTGTACCGCCACCGCCACCGGAATTATTATTACTTGCGCCGGTCGCGTCTAATAAACTATTTAAAATAAAACTGGCGATCGCGAACGAGGCCAGACAAATTACTAAACCAATCAAAGCGCCAACTAATATTTTTTTAGCTTTTTCAACTTTTTCCGAATCGCCTTCGGCCGTCATATACATCCAGCCAGCATACATTACTAAACTAACCGCGATAATTCCTAAAAATCCTAAAAATATTCGGATAATTCTAGCCGCAATAATTCTTGGATCAGTATCCCCTAATCCAGTGCCGGCCGCATTATCTAAACCAACATTAAGGTCAGCGGCTAAAGCAAAATGAACCACAGCAAAAACTACTATAACTAAACTTAAAAAAATAATTATTTTTTTAACGCTTTTTAACATTCTATTATTATTAAATCTAAATTTTATTTATTTAAATTCTAAAACTTTTTTAAAATCATCTGTATTTTGCATTTTAATGCGAGCCTAGAAAAATTTAGGATCAGATTTAATATAAAATTTATTTACAAACATTTCATTGTTTGAGCCGTTTAGGCGAGTTTGAAATTTTGTTATAAATTTTATACTAAATCCCTAAATTTTTCTCCAGCTCGCGATTTTTGCGTCGCTTTTTCTAAAAAAGCGACCCCGCGGAGCGAAAAATATAAATATTTTACTATTAAACCAGAGATTGCTTCGTCGCTACTCTCCTCGCAATGACAACTATTTTTTTACTGGCAGCTCGCCTGACCGCTCGGCGACCCATTACAGCAAGATGGCGTACCATCTACACCTAAACCAGAGCAAGGCGTATAACAATTTTGATACTGATCTTGAATGCCTGAAGTTAGCTGAACTGCGTAGTTAGTATCTTCATTAAACTGATCATGATTAATATAGGCGGTAGTCTTCTTATCAGTATCATTATTAATTTTTGTTATCCAATAATTATAACTCGCACCGCTACTTTTAAAGTTTATGCTAGTGCTATTTAAAGTTTTAGCCATTATATATTTAGAGAAAGTGGCTTCTGGGATCGCCAATAAATTAACTTGGCTGATGCCAATATCTGGGCTAACATCTTCTATCTTTGGCGGCGTAATATCAATAGTATTATTAGTATTAAATAGCCAAAAATAATCATCGCCTTCTCCCTCGTGAGTTTGGCTATTAGCATTAAAAGGCGGTAAAGAACTTTGCGCCTGAGAACCTTGAGCCGTGCCGTTAGCGTTGCCGTCAAAAGAGTTATCAGCCATATCAACTACGCCGTCATATGGGAAAATAGCCGAAGCTGTATTAGGGTCAAAAGTCGCGGCATTAATGAAAGCTTTAATCTGCTTATCGCCCGGTAAACAATAAATCGTCTGGCCGCAAGAATTAGTTCCGCAAGCGTCAAAAGTTAAAAATTCTACGGTTTTATACTGGTTAGAAATATAAAAATTACCAGCTATATAATGCTCGACGGCCGAGTTATCAAAAGAAAGTTGTATATTATCGAATGTACCTATTTTTAATTTTTTACCAGTAGTACACTCCTGATTATCACAATTCTCCTGATCGATTTCTACTTTACCAGAGGCCGCAATCGGATCTACCGCTTCGGAAAAATTAATTTGTACCACCACATTTCTCGGTTCGGTAGAGCTCGGTTGAGGAATTACGCTTTCAACTTTTGGCGGCGTAGTATCAATAAAGGTACCGACTTCAAACATCCAATCATAAGCGATAGCGCCAACAATCGCGCCAAAAGCTAAATCGCCAGTAGCCTTTTTTATATTTTTACCTAAGGCAACCGAATACCAAATTTTTTCAGTCGGCGAACCTAAATATTCGGTCGGTTTAAAAACAAAAGTTTTATTATCGTCGGTTTTCATGGCAATAACATCAAAAGTAACCGCGCCATCCACGCCATCTTCAGTTTTATAAATTTTAATATTATCTTTATTAATTTTACCGTCAGTTATAATCGTAGTCGGATCAATCGCTTCTTTAAAAGTAATAGCGATTTTAGTATTTCTCGGAATATCTTTCTGATTGCGTTCCGGATAATGAGATTCAATTATGCCCGAGCCTAAAGCCGCTACGCCGCCGCCAGTACCGCCGCCCGGAGCGTTAGCCATATCGCCGCCGGTTGCCGCAATCAACTTATTAAGAATAAAGCTGGCGATAGCGAACGACGCTATAATAATGATTAAACCGATAACCGCATTAGTTAAAGTTTTTTTAGCTTGCTCAACTTTTTCTTCATTACCGCCGCTCGTCATCCAAAGCCAGCCGGCATAAATTATTAAGCCAACCGCGATGATGCCTAAGAAACCGATTACTATTCTAATGATTTTTGCGATGATTACTCTAATGTCCTGAGAATTACTTAAACCCGTGCCTTCGGCATAACTAAGACCAACGTTAGGCGCGTCCGCGGCTAAAACAAAATTTCCTAATAAAAAAACAGCCAACAGCGTAAATAAAAAAACGCCGGCTATTTTATAAAACCTGTTTAATTTTCCGATTTTTAGCATGGGAAATAAGGGGGCTGTCGCCGAATGCTCTTTCGAGTATAAATTTTTACAATTTCGAGGAAATTTTTTATAAAATTTTTAAGGCGATATTGCTATATCGGCGAAAAAATTTTAGATAAAAATTTACCGAAATTTTAAAGTTTAGGCCGAATATGGCATTCGGCAACAGCCCCATTAAGTACTTTGACTTTTGCACAATTTTATAATAATATTATAACATAAACAAAATAACAAAAGCAAACAATGACCATAAATCAAATCATAAACAACTTTAAGGATAATAATCCTGGGGCTGATACCACTATGATTCAGCTGGCTTATGATTTTGCGGTTAAAGCTCACTCTGGTCAAAAAAGAAAAAGCGGCGAACCTTATATCCAGCATAGTTTGCACACGGCTTTTGTTTTAACTCAAATTAAAGCCGACCTAGCGACCGTTATCGCCGGCTTGCTCCATGACGTTCCGGAAGATACCGAATACACTTTATCGGACATTGAAAAAAATTTCGGTAAAGAAGTGGCTGATTTAGTTGAAGGCATAACTAAATTAAGTAAAATAAAATATCGTGGCATTGAACGCTATCGTGAAAGTTTGCGCAAAATGTTTTTAGCCATGGCGCAAGACATAAGAGTTATTTTAATTAAATTTGCCGACCGCCTGCATAATTTAAGAACGCTTGAATCTCTGCCCTTAGAAAAACGTCAGCGCATTGCCCGAGAAACTTTGGAAATTTACGCGCCGATCGCCGGACTTTTAGGCATCGCTAGATTAAAATGGCAAATGGAAGATATTTGCTTTAAACATCTTTACCCAGAAGACTATAAAAAACTAGCTTATAAATACGAAGTTGAAAAAAAACTTGAGCATAACCAATACATTCAAAAAGTAAAAAGTATACTTGGCGCGAAACTGCGAGAAGCAAAAATTTCTTATCATATAACGAGCCGTTTTAAACATCTTTACAGCATTTATTTAAAACTGCAAAAAAAAGACAGAAAATTTGATGAAATTTATGACGTTTTCGCTTTAAGAATTACCGTGCCCGATATCGCTGACTGCTAT
Source organism: Patescibacteria group bacterium (assembly GCA_041653215.1). Classification (GTDB taxonomy): domain Bacteria; phylum Patescibacteriota; class Patescibacteriia; order Patescibacteriales; family GWC2-42-12; genus JACPHD01. The sequence continues at coordinate 21,594 of JBAZFW010000008.1, read as the reverse complement.
AAAACTTTAGGTATTATCCATTCGCTTTGGCGACCTAACCCGGGCCGACTTAAAGATTATATCGCCGTACCAAAACCTAATGGTTACCAAGCTCTTCATACCACGGTTTATGGCCCAGAAGGTAAATCTACTGAATTTCAAATTAGAACTAAAGAGATGGATGAAGGCGCTAAATACGGCATCGCCGCCCACTGGTCATATAAAATGGGTAGCGGTAGCGATCTAAAAAAACAACCGGCGTGGGTAAAAGAAGTTTTAAATATCCAAAAAGAAACCGAAAATACCTCCGACTTTATTAAACAAATAAAATTTGATGTATTTCATGACCGTATTTTTGTTTTTACGCCGAAGGGCGACGTTTTTGATTTGCCCGAAGGTTCAACGCCGATTGATTTCGCTTATTACGTTCATTCGGATATAGGTAACCGCGCGACCGGCGCTAGAATAAACGATAATATTTCAACGCTTGATAAAGAATTAAAAAATGGCGACTTGGTAGAAATCATTACGGAGAAAAAGAGAAAAGGCCCGAATCGCGATTGGCTTAAGTTCGTTAAAACCGCTACGGCCAGAAATAAAATAAAGCAAAATTTAAATTCTACAATGATAGATAACCTTAAAAAATTTATACCGAAGATATAAAAAAACATAATTTAAAAAACACCTCCGAAAATTCGGAGGTGTTTTTTTGAAATCTTATTTTATATATAGATCAAATTCTTCTTTTGTACATATTTCTGATTCCACTAATTTTTTCATTAAATCTTTGACTATATGTCTATTTACTTCGGAGTGTCTGAACGGTATTGGGAAACAATTGCTCCAGAAACTATATTTTAATTTTATATTATGCTTGCCACCTGGTTCAACGCTAATAGACTTATCCTTTTTAACAAGCCATTTTAGAAGTTTGTCAATATTTTTTCTTTTTATATTTGCGTATTCGCCCATATTATGCGGTAACTAATTTCTTTTCTCTGACTAAAGACATATTCGAATATTCAACCGCATTATTTTTCAATTTATTAAATTCATCCTGCTTTGGACGAAATCTTTTTATCTTGCTTAATATATTTATGCAGTTATTTGGAATATCATAAACAGTATATAAAGTATCATTTACCATATCTACAAATTCATCAGCAGATAAAGCTTGAGTTTTATATTCATGCCCATCAACCTCAATAACACCAATTATATATTTACCATCTCTAAACCAATTAACTTTTATTTCTTCTGGAAGTTTATTAAAACTTGCTTCTAATACTTCTTTACAAGGCTTCGCTTGGACAAAATTATTAAAAATATTCCTTATTTTATTTTTATAATATACTGAAAACATAATTTTCAAATTATTATTTATACTTAGTTCTTATTTATATACTATATAATATAAAATGTCAACCTAAAATCAAATTTAAAAATATAAATTAAATAACTTAAATATCAAAATATACTAATATTAATAATATCATTATAACATATAATTAACATTAAACACAATATATTAGTTATTTACTTATAATTAAAAAAACAAGGCTAATTTAAGCATTATTTCTCCTAACTGACACTAATTAACGAAATTATAACTTATCTTTTATAAACAAAAACACCTCCGAATATTCGGAGGTGTTTTATATATTATCTTTATTTCACTAATAACTTTTTTACCATTTCCCCTACTTTTCCGCCGTCGGCTTTGCCTTTTACTTTCGCCATAACTTGCCCCATTACTTTTCCGAAATTTTCATCTCCGCCGGCAATTACTTCTTTAACAACTTTTTCTAATTCTTCATCCGACATCTGCTCGGGTAAATATTTTTCTAAAATTTTTATTTCGGAACTTTCTTTATCCGCTAATTCCTGGCGTCCGCCGGAAATATAAGCTTCGATTGAATCACGACGTTTTTTTACTTCTGAACTAATTACTTCTAAAACTTGTTCTTCGGATAATTCGGCTTCACCATCTTTTCTTAAAGTTATTTCTTTATTGCGTATCGCGGAAATTAGCATTCTTAAGACAGACGTTAAGTCCGCCTCTTTGCTTTTCATGGCTTCTTTTAAATCCTGATTAATTTGTTCTAACAATTTACTCATATAATATATTGTCATTGCGAGGAGCGTCAGCGACGAAGCAATCTCACAAACATCAATCTTTAATCTAAATTTGCCATTCGTGAGATTGCTTCGCTCCTTACAGTCGCTCGCAATGACAGCCTTGATTTACCATCTCTTTCTGGTTTCTTCTTCTAATTTACCTATTTTCTTTAAATATTCTCTTTTTGATTTAAGTTTCATGCCGACTAAAGCGCGCTTTTTTTGCTGCGTTTTATTGATTTTCGGCTGAACATGCTGAACCTGGCGGGCTAAATATAGTTTGCCGCTTTGCTGAAGTTTTTTATTGAGTCTTCTTAAGAAGCTCTCAAAACTTTCGCCTTTTTTTCTTTTGAATTCTGCCATAAATGCACCTCCAATCCAATATTGCTAAATCGCTTAATAAGCGTAAACCTTATATTAAACAATTATTTATAATTTGTAAACCCTAAACGGTCAACCCTGTCAAATAGCGCCCTGCGCTAATTTTGCTTAAAGCAAAATTATTTTACAGGGTTAACCTCTTTTTAACCTCTGTTACCACCTTTTTATAATCAACTATTTCCTGAATGCCTGATTCCATATCTCTAATTAAAATCGTGCCGTCCATTATTTCTTTTTGGCCTAAAATTAAAGTGTATTTTACTCCGGCCTGATTAGCGGTTTCTAATTGGCTCTTTAAATTATCTTTAGTAAAAGCCTGGCGGACTTTAATGCCATTTTTTCTTAACTCTTCAAATAAGACCATTATCTTTCTTCTGGCCGGATCGCCTAAATGAGCTAAAAAGACATCGCCTTTTTCTTCATCCTGTAAAGGAATATTTTTTTCTTTTATTTTTAAAATTACTCTTTCGATGCCAATGCCGAAACCGCAAGCCGGAGTCGGTCGACCGCCCATATATTCTACTAAGCCGTCATAACGACCGCCGCCGCCTAAAGCATTCTGCCGTGATGGTTCATCGGCCGGTTTACCCTCCTGGCTTTCCGCGTAGGAAGGCCAAACCTCAAACACGGTTCGGTTATAATAATCTAAACCTCTAACTAAATTTGAATTTAAGTTATATGGAATATTTAATTCATCTAAATATTCTAAAACTTTTATAAAATGATTTTTACAATCTTCGCATAAGCTATCAACTATCTGGGGCGCTTCAACGGCGATTTCCTGGCATTGCTTTTCTTTGCAATCAAGTAGGCGCAAAGGATTTTTTACTAATCTCTTTTTACAGTCATTGCATAATTTTGTGCGACGTCCGCGTTCTTTATAAAAATTTTCCAGCTTAGTTAAATAATCCTTGCGGCAAACCGGGCAACCAACGCTATTAATTTGCGTTACAACATCAAGCTGCAACTCACTAAAAAAATAATGGGATATGGCAATAAGTTCGGCGTCCGCTACCGGGCTAGTATCTCCGATACTTTCTAAATTAAATTGGGTAAATTGGCGAAAACGGCCAGCCTGAGGTTTTTCATGTCTAAAAACCGGGCCAAGCCAAAACAATTTTACCGGCTGCGGCAGATTAAACATGCCGTGTTCAATATACGACCTTACGATACCTGGCGTTGCTTCCGGGCGAAGCGCGATTTTTTCTCCATTCTTATCAATAAAAGAAAACATTTCTTTAGTAACGACGTCCGAATGGCGGCCGGTTGAACGTTCATACAATTCCGCATTTTCTAAAACCGGCGTATCCATGCGCTTAAAGCTATAAGATTTTGAAAGTTCTGAAGCTTTTTTAAAAACTAAATTCCAATATTTATATTCATCCGGCAAAATATCTTTTGTGCCTCTTAGGCGCGAAATAAATCTAGCCTTTCTGGCTTTAGAAACCTTTTCATCAACTTCTTTATTATCTTTTTTCTTAAAAAATTTTGGCATATATTATAATTTTATTAATAATTATATTGCGGCGCCGAAAAAACATCAACTCTGTTAAACGGCCAACCTCTTAGTAAAACCCTGCCGGTAATTAACTTTTTATCAACCGGACCGAAACTGCGCGAATCTTTAGAAGCATTTCTGTTATCGCCTAAAACATAATATTCGCTATCGCTTAAAGCTACTGGTTCTTCGCTTAAGGCATAAGTTTTTTGCTCAGCCTCTAAATATGGTTCTTCTAATTTTAAACCCAAAGGATTTTCCTTATTATATACATAAACCGAACCATCCTGAATTTCCACCTTTTCTCCGGGTAAACCAATAATTCTTTTTATAAAATACTCTTCCGGATTTCTCGGATAGCGAAAAACAATAATATCGCCTCGCTCCGGCGTATTAAAACGATAACTTATTTCATCAATGATTAAATATTCTTTATCATAAAAGCTTGGCTCCATTGAAGCGCCCTTAACATAAAACGGCTGGATTAAAAAATATCTAACAGGAATAATAATGGCTAAAGAAATCGCCACTACTTTAACTAATTCAAAAACATAAATAAAAAAATTCTTCACCATAAAAAAGTTTAAAAGGCAAAAAGCCTTACTTAACTTAAGTTAAATAAGCTTTTATTTGATTAGATTTATCTAGTCAGTATTATAACAGCTTATTATTAAAAAGACAAAATTGACATAATCCAGGCAAACAGCTAATAATAAACCCCCACACCAAAGGTTCGCATATGGCATAAACTTACGCTTAAAATATTTTTATATTTGGTGTGGGGGTAAATGGACAATAAATCAACGCGGTTGTCAAAATCATATAATTATTATATATTTATTATATTATGAATAGAAAAATAGATTTACTAAATTCAAATCTCGCTCAATCGGAAATTAAGAGGCCGATAACGATAAAATCAAGTAAAAATTCTAACGCCAGACAACTTAAACCCATTGGGTTTATTTTAATTTTTCTCTTGGCCGTGTATCTAATTTTTTCTTTTAACAAATCGACGAGTGAACCTACGGCTTCCTGGTTTGATAAAATTCCCGTTATAAGCCAAATTAAACATCTAGTAGAAAGCGCGGAGACTAAATTAAAGGGCGAAAGCGATGATCGAATAAATATTTTACTTTTAGGCATCGGCGGAAAAAATCATGACGGCGGACTTTTAACTGATACTATAATGTTAGCTAGTTTAAAGCCAAGCGAAAAAAAAGTATCTTTAATTTCTATCCCACGCGATTTAGCCGTACCGATTGAAAATATGGGTTGGCGAAAAATTAATAGCGTTAACGCTTACGCCGAAATGGAAACTCCCGGCTCGGGCGGCTTAGCCATAAGCCAAACCATAAGCGACATTTTTCAAATTCCAGTTGACTACTATTTAACCGTTGATTTTGCCGGTTTTGTAAAAATTATTGACGATTTAGGCGGGATAAAAGTTAATGTAGAAAATACTTTTGATGATTATAAATATCCCATACTAGGCAATGAAGATGCTGCCTGGGATCAAAGATGGGAGCATTTACATGTTGAAAAGGGCGAGCAAGTTATGAACGGCGAATTAGCTTTAAAATATGTCCGCTCTCGCCATGCCTTAGGCGTTGAAGGTTCTGATTTCGCGCGCTCGCGACGGCAGCAAAAAATCTTAGAAGCGGTTAAGGAAAAAGTTTTATCGCTTAACGTTTTATTTAAACCAACCATGATTTCTAATATAATTTCCGATATTACCGAAAATTATAGCTCAAATTTAAAAATCTGGGAGATGGTAAAATTATGGAATTTAGCCAAAGATATAAAAAGCGAAAATATTAGTAGCCGTGTTTTAGATAATAGCCCGAGCGGACTTTTAGTTGATACGGTTGGCTTAGACGGCGCTTATTTACTCCAGCCCAGAAGCGGCGACTTCTCGGAAATACAATATTTAATTAACAATGTTTTTAACGATGCGCCAGCAACCGATAAAGAAAAAGTAAAAGAAGAAAAAGCCACGATTGAAATTAGAAATGGCACCTGGATAAACGGGTTAGCTAATTCTATGGCTTTAGATTTAGAAAAATATGGTTTTGACATAGTGCGCATTGGCAACACTAGTCAGAAAAATTTTGAAAAAACGGTTATCTATGATTTAACTTACGGCGAAAAACTTCAGGCCTTAACCGTGCTAAAAAATAGAACTAATGCTAATGTCGCCTTGGGCATGCCACAATGGTTAATAGATGAAGTAGCCAAACAAAATTCTAACCAAACTAATTTAACACAACCTGATTTTATTTTAATTATCGGCCAAGACGCTGATAAAACAAATTCGGGAACGGAAAACACGGCGCAATAAAAACTGGTTCACCTGTCATTGCGAGGAGCGGTTAGCGACGAAGCAATCTCACGAACAGCTAAAAAAATAAACCTTACTTATTGGAATAACCCATTAATTTAACAAATAGTATGTTAGATTGCCGCGCTCCCTTTGGTCGCTCGCAATGACAAATAAATAATAAATTTTTTATGATAGAAAAAGAAAAAAATAATAACCCCCTACCTCTCGTCGTTATCTTCGGTCGAACTAACGTTGGTAAATCAACTCTATTTAATTGTTTAACTGAAAAACGACAAGCCTTAATTTCTGATATCGCCGGCACTACTCGCGATAGTAATTTAGGACAAATTTTTTGGCGCGGCCATCATTTAGAAGTCGTCGATACTGGCGGTATTATGAATTTAAAACATTTAACTAGTAAAAAAATTGGCACTAACGATATTGATGATCAAGTTCAAAAACAAGCTAGACAATATTTAAAGCAAGCCGATTTAGTTATATTTTTAGTTGATAATAAAACCGGCTTACTGCCTCATGATAGAGAAATGGCGCTTTTAATTAAAAAAAATGTTAACGCTAATAAAGTTCTTTTAACGGTTAATAAAGTTGATGCGCCTAAAGATCGTTTAAAAGTTTCTGAATTTTATAAACTATCGCTCGGCGAACCTTATCCGATTTCCGCGGCTAACGGTTCTGGCACCGGAGATTTACTTGATATTATAATTAAAAAGTTAAAAATTAAAGACGAAGCAGATGAAGACGAAGATGAAAAAGAAACTAAAGCGCTCGCAGTTAAATCAGCGGCAGAAAATTTAGTAAAAATCTGTATTATTGGAAAACCAAACGTCGGAAAATCAAGCTTGTTAAATTCCATTCTAGGTTATGAACGAGTAATCGTTAGCCCAGAACCTCATACCACGCGCGAACCCCAACACACAAAAATAATTTATAGAGGCCGACCGATCTTATTAATTGATACGGCCGGCATAAGTAAAAGAGGCACTAAAACTAAGGGCCTAGAAAAATTCGGCATCGCTAAATCGTTAAACGCTTTATCAAAAAGCGATGTCGCCTTAATGACGCTTGATATTAGTGAAGACATAACTCACCAAGACGCTAAATTAATTGAAGAAATCGTCGAAGCTCAAAAAAGTTTTATTTTTATCGCTAATAAATGGGACAAAATTGAAAAACGAGATACAAAAAAATATACTGACTATCTTTATGGAAAATTACCTTTTGCTCAATACGCGCCCGTGCAGTTTACTTCGGCGAAAACCGGAGAAAAAATAAAAAAAATTCTAGACTTAGCTTTGCAAATTGCCGATGAAAGAAAATTACAACTTAGCGATTCTCAGTTATCGCATTTTCTGTCCCGTATCGTAAAAATTCATCGCCCGGCAAAAGGCAAAGGCGTTAGGCATCCGCGCATTCGGGAATTCACGCAAACTCAAGCCAACCCGCCGAAATTTGAAATGAAAATCGGCGCTAAAGAAGATTTACATTTTTCTTATCTGCGCTTTATTGAAAATCGTTTGCGCGAAACTTATGGTTTTTTAGGAACTCCGCTTTCGGTTAATGTGGCAAAAACTAAAAAAGTCCATGGGCAACATGGTGATTACTAAAATTAATTATATGAATATTATCGTCGGTCTGGGCAATCCAGGCGAACAATATCAATCAACTCGCCATAACGTCGGTTTTATGGCTGTTGATGCTTTGGCTAAAAAATTAGATTTAAAATGGAAAAATAATAAAAAATTTAAAGCCGACATAGCTAAAGGCGATGATGTTATTTTAGTAAAACCGCTTACTTTTATGAATGAATCTGGCTCGGCCGTAGTATTAACATTGGCTTATTATAAATTATCACCGGAAAATTTAACCGTTATTCATGATGATCTTGATATAGAGCTCGGCAAATCTAAAATTTCTGTAGACTCAAGAAGCGCTGGACATAATGGAGTCCAATCTATAATTGATCGACTAAACACTAAAAATTTTAAACGACTAAGAATCGGCATTAAAACATCGTCTTTAGAAAAAATTCCAGCGGACTTGGCTCGCCAAAACGGAGTGGAGGCGGCAAAATTCGTTTTGCAAAAATTTAAGCCGGAAGAGAAAAAAATAATAAATTCTATAATACCTGAGGTAATAAAAATCTAACTTCTAAAATAAAAAAAGACGGCCAATATAAATGGCCGTTTTTGTATTTTGTGTTAATTATTATTTCTTAAAGCTGGGTAGCTTGTCCCACTTTGCTTTAAAAAAATAGAGGTATTCGCTTCTGCCTTGCTGTAAAACCCTTTCATCGTAAGTTTTCCCAGCAATAACTGCCTTCACGATTTCGCTATCCCCTTCTTTGGGCTCTAATTTTCTTAATTCATCATGATTCATTTGGGCATAGTACCCGAGCCTTAAATACTGGACGAATTCTTTTTTCTCATCTTCATCTTTCCAACCGCCGTAAATGAAATGATCTTTATGAATATTCCCCTCGTTCTTCCTGTCGACAACCTTAACTGTCATGTCTATAATATTCATTATGTCCCTCCCCGCTCTCTTTAATTAGTTATAATGACCAATAAATAAAAACAACAAATACTATTTACAATTCTGTCTAGAAGCATAGAGATAACTCCGATTTAAGGCTCCAGCAAAACCAGGAGGGAGGTTTAACTTTCACCACTCCTAGACAAAATTTTAAATACTATTTGTGGTTATGTCTAAATATGTTATTATGAAAAAAGATAATTGTCAAAAAAATAGCGTCCAATATGCTACTTGCTTTAGAAGGGATTCATGATTTGTAAATAATTAAGGAGGAAAACTATTTATAAATTATGCCCTTAAGCAAGTAACGAGCTGGACGCTATTCCATAAAACAAAAATTTATTTAATAGATTATATTATCACATCTAAACCTCCCTGTCAAGACTTAAGTAATCTAGATAATTATCGCTAATATAAAATAAGAATTTAACATGAATGATCTAAAATATTGGCTGGCGCTAAGCCAGTTTTATAAATTCGGCCCAATAAAATTTAAAAAGTTAAAAAATTATTTTTCTAATATTGAAAATGCCTATAAGGCTACGATAAAAGATTATATTCACGCTGGCATTGAAGAAAAGATCGCTGAAGAATTTATAATTTTTAAACATAAAATTGATCCGGAGAAATTATTAGAAAATTTAAACAAAGAAAAGTTAAAAGCTTTAACTATAGAAGATCCGGCTTACCCAAAACTTTTAAAACAAATTTATGACCCGCCCTTTATCTTATATTACCGCGGAGATTTAGAAGCTTTAAGCGGTTTTTTATTGGCCGTGGTCGGCGCTAGAAAATATAGCGCTTACGGAGCGCAAGCTACGGAAAAATTAACTAGAGAATTAAGTTTAAACAATTTAACTATTACGAGTGGCTTAGCTTTAGGCATAGATACTTTAGCGCATTCAGCCGCGATCGAAGCTGGCGGAAAAACCGTCGCGGTTTTAGGCTCCGGACTTGATCAACAAAATATTTACCCTTCGCAGAATCGCTACTTAGCCGATAAAATCCAAGCTCATGGCGGATTAATTTTATCAGAATACCCAATCGGCACTATGCCTTTAAAGCATCATTTTCCCCAAAGAAACCGAATAATTTCCGGCTTATCTAGCGCTACTTTAGTTGTTGAAGCCGCTGAAAAATCCGGCGCGCTAATTACGGCTTTTCATGCTCTAGAACAAAACCGAGAAGTTTTCGCCGTGCCCGGTAGTATTTATTCCGGTTCTTCGGAAGGCACTAACCGCTTAATTGCTATGGGCGCTAAGTTAGTAACCAGCGCTAAAGATATTATAGAAACTCTTAATTTAGCCGAGGCAGCTTCTTACATTGAAAACAAAAAAGTAATTCCAGATACAAATGAAGAAAAAATAATTCTCGCGCAATTATCTTATGAGCCAATTCATATTGATGAGCTTAAACAGTTGACAAAACTTGACACATCAATTATAAATAGTACACTTACTATCATGGAAATGAAAGGAATGGTAAAAAATTTAGGCGGTATGCAATACGTATTGGCCAGATAAGTATTATTTAATTTGTCACTAAAATGACATTTATTTTTTACCCTAACACTTAATAAAAATTAATTTTTATTTTAAATAGCGCGGGGTAAAATAAGTATAATAATAAATAAACATAATTAAAATAATAAGTGTAAGGGTTTATGAAAAAATTAGTCATTGTCGAATCTCCAACTAAAGCAAAAACCATAGCTAAATTTTTAGGCTCTGATTTTAATATTGAATCTTCTTTCGGTCATGTCAGAGATTTGCCGGTTAGTAAAATGGGCATTGATATTGAACATGATTTTGAACCTAAATATGTTGTGCCAGTAAAAGCTAAAAAAAATCTTAAAAAACTTCAGGAATTAGCTAAAAAATCAGATAAAATTGTTCTAGCAACCGACGAAGACCGCGAAGGAGAAGCTATCGCCTGGCATTTAGCCGAAGCTTTAAAAGTTGACCCGAAAGATACTGATCGCATTGTCTTTCATGAAATTACTAAACCAGCGATTATAGAAGCTTTAGAAAACCCGAGAAAAATTGATATGAAATTAGTTAATGCTCAACAAGCCAGAAGAATTCTTGATCGCTTAGTCGGTTATGAATTATCCCCTTTCTTATGGAAAAAAGTGGCTAAAGGTTTGTCTGCTGGCCGCGTACAATCGGTGGCAGTTCGTTTAATTGTTGAACGTGAACGAGAAATAAAAAAATTTAACACGCAAGAATACTGGTCTATTTCCGCAATTCTAAAAAATAAAAAGCAACTGCCGTTTTTAGCTAGGTTAAATAAAATCAATAATAAAACAATTGATAAGCTAGAAATTAAAAACGAGGAGGAAGCGGCAAAAATTTTAAACGATCTTGATCATGCTGAATATTTTGTAACCAATTTAGAAAAAAAACAAACTAAAAAACAACCGCCAAAACCATTTACAACTTCAAGCTTACAGCAAACCGCTAACCGCTGGCTCGGCTTCTCGGCAAAGCAAACCATGATGGTAGCCCAGCAACTTTATGAAATAGGTTTTATAACCTATATGAGAACCGATTCTTTAAATTTGGCTGATAAATTTTTAAACGAAGCGACCGAATATTTAACTTCTAGCTTAGGCGCTAATTACGCGCTTTCGTCACCGCGCCGTTTTAAAACTAAATCTAAAGGCGCGCAAGAAGCCCATGAAGCTATTCGCCCATCCGAAGCCTCGCGCACCCCGGAATCCGTAGAAGGCGAATTAAATCCTAATCAAAACAAACTATATAAATTAATCTGGCAAAGAGCTATGGCCTCGCAAATGAGCGAAGCTATAGTTGATGCCACGGTCGTTGATGTTGAAGCAAAAAACACGCCTTATCAATTTAGGGCTAACGGCCAAATTTTAAAATTCGACGGCTACTTAAAAATTTATCCGGAAAAAAGCCAAGAAATTGAACTTCCAGAATTAGAAATAAAAGAAAAACTTGATTTAGAAGAAATAAAAAAAGAACAACATTTTACAAAACCACCGGCCAGATATTCTGATGCTGGCTTAGTAAAAGAATTAGAAAAATATGGCATTGGCCGACCATCAACTTACGCTCCAACCATAGCCACAATCGTTGATAGAAATTATGTGCAACGCGACGAAAATAAACGTTTAGCGCCAACTGATATCGCTTTTGTAGTTAACGATTTATTAGTTGAGCATTTCCCTAAAATTGTGGATTACCAGTTTACCGCTAAATTAGAAAATGATTTGGATTTAATCGCTGAGGGCGAGGCTAAATGGCAACCGATAATTAAAGAATTTTACGAACCTTTTCACGCTAATTTAGAAAATAAATACGAAGTTATAAATAAAAATGATATTATGCCTGAAGAAAAATCAACTGAAGTTTGCGATAAATGCGGCGCGCCTATGATTATTAAAACCGGCCGCTATGGAAAATTTTTAGCCTGCAGCGCTTTTCCTGAATGTAAAAATATAAAATCAATGCCTGGCGCAGACAAAAACGGCAACGGCCAAACCGATAGCGAAGAAATTAAAGAATTAAAAGAAAAATATAAAGATGAGATTTGCGAAAAGTGCGGTTCAGCTATGGCGATTAAAGTTGGAAAATTCGGGCCATTTTTAGCTTGTACTGGCTATCCAAAATGTAAAAATTTAAAAAATATTGGCGGCGGAAATAATGGCACTGGCATAACCTGTCCGGTTTGCGGTAAAGGTGAGGTCGTACAGAAACGCAGTAAACGAGGAATTTTCTACGCCTGTAATCAATATCCGGATTGCAAAACCGCTTTTTGGGGTAAGCCAACTGGAGAAAAATGCCCGGACTGCGATAGCTTATTAATAGAAGACGCGAAAAAAGGCGAAATTAAATGCTCTAATAAAGATTGTGGATATATAAAATAAATAAAAATATAATTTTATTAAATTCAAAGGAGGGATGCAATGGAAAGAAACATAATTTGTAGAGTATTGGCTATACTTTATATTTGCGTTTCGGCTATATTAATATTCATATTATGGCCGTCAATAACAACTGCCAAAGACGCAACGTCTGTAGCGACCTTCTTTGGATTAATAGCTTGGTTCGCTATTACATCAATTATCATTATTTATTGTGAAGTGCGATTGTGGAGACAGAAAATATCGCCGATACCGCAACAACCTGATTAACAAAAACTAACAAGAGACCAACGCAATAAAGGTCTCTTTTTTTATTAAAACCTAACTCTAAAAATTTAATTAAACTTTATATAAAATATTTTAAAATCACCTGGGGGTTCGGGAGTTGGAGCTGGCGACAAGGCTTACAGAGATTAGATAAATCAATGTTATAGCCAATCGGAAACCCCCGAGACTTTTTGCTTACTTTTTAGTCATAAAAAGTAAGTCCTAGCGAAGCGACACGGATGTTTTAAATTACAAAAGGTACACTACAATATTCAAATGTATATCATATAAATAGATAATACCAGTTTTACGCAACCGACTCCTGGATTTCCGCTTTTGCGGGAATGACAAAAAACAATAAATAAAAAAAGAAGGTCATTTTGACCTCTTTTTTTATCTAATTTTTATTATTTTATTTACTTTTTTTCTTTTTCTCTGCTCGACTTTTCATAAGATCAACCAATTTTTTTACACCGTCAACAATTAATGGCAGATATGAAGCGCTATGTTCAATTTTTTCTTTTACCATTTTTACCAATTCATCAAATTTATTAAGCCGATCGCGCGTTTCTTTAATAACTTTAAACATCTGCTGTAAAATTCTGGCTAAATAATAAATCGCCCAGCAAGAAAATATAGTAAACAATAGAACTGATAAAGCAATAACTATATTTAATAAATCATGACTATCATTAATTAATGGCATAAAATTATTTATCCCCAAATGGGGCAAAATTAAATTAAATTATTTTGATCTTCCGTTACATTACTATCCTTTTTTACTTCAACAATATCCACTAATTCTAACTTAACCCCGCCGACTTTTTTACTAAACCAATTATAAATTACGGCGGAAATATAACCGATAATGAAACCAATTAAAGCTGTAACTAAAGAAACTAAAACCCCTAAAAGTAACCCGGCGCCAATATTAAATAAAGTTATTAAGATAACTGAACCGGCAAAATCTTTTTGCATGATAATATTGGCCATAGTTGATATGGCCACTATTAAAGCCGTAAAAAAACCAACAAAACCATAAATTAAAGCCATCAACTTTGCTAATGATGTTTTATGGATACTTTTAATTTCTTTAATTTGCATAATAATCTTTGTATAAATTTATAAACTAACTTCTATTTTATTATAACACAAATTTATTCTAGGCCCAATTTACTCTTAATTTTTTTAACAATTTCCTCGGTTGTAAAATGCGCCTTAACTAAATAATCATTAGCTCCTAGGGCTAACGCCTTTCTATTGTCTTCCTCTTGCCCTAAATTTGTTAACATAATAACCGGCACATTTTTAATGGCATTATTTTTGCTTGAACGAATCGCCTTTAAAACTTCAAAACCATCCATGGCTGGTAAAATAATATCTAATAAAACAATAGCTGGTATAAACTCATTGACTTTTTTTACAGCCTCTTCTCCGTTAAGCGCTACATCAACATTAAAACCTTCTTTATTTAATTTTTTAAAACAGATATCCCTTAAAAAAGAATCGTCTTCAACTAATAAAACCTTAACGCCAGTTTTCGTATCATCTTCCTTTTTACTACTACTAACTACAACACGACCACTTAAAACATTTCTTGCTTTTTCTATAACCTCTTCTGGATTAATTTGAGTTTTAATTATATAATCAAGGGCTCCTAACTTTTTTATTTTTTCTAATTCAACGTCTTGGCCAGAATTAGAAATTACTATCACCGGAATTTTATTACCCTTTTTCTGTAAACTTTCTAAAACTTCATAGCCATTCATTTTTGGCATAACAATATCGAGTAAAATTAAATCTGGCTGCCAAGATTCAATTTTACTTAAACCTTCTTCACCGTTAGCAGCAACGTCTGCCTCAAATTTTTCTAATTTGAACTTTGCCAATAAAACGCTAGCTAAAGCATCCTCATCTTCAATAATTAAAATTTTGTTGCTCGCTCCGTTTAAAATTTCATTTTTTTTAATTGCCATATAATTTTGTTTAAATTTAATTAATATATAAATATAAAATTATAAACTAATCACTCCATTTATTGGCAAAGTAAAACTAACTTCTGTGCCTTTGCCTTCTTCGCTTTTTAGACTGACTTGGCCTTGGTGTTTTTCAATAATGTTTTTAACCATAAATAGGCCTAATCCGCTGCCTTCGGTTTCTAGTTTAACCACATTAGCCGCTCGGAAAAATTTAGAAAACAGTTTTGGCTGATCTTCGGCTGGTATACCTACCCCCTGATCTTTAATTTTAACATTCAGGTACTGCTTGTCAACTTCAACAATTACTTCAATCTTACCATATTCTGGGGTATATTTGATGGCATTACTTAATAAATTTTGTATTACCATGATGATTCTTTCTTTGTCTAGAAATATCTTAGGTAGTTTTGGCGGGATTTTAATCTTGAGCTCTTGATGGCTTTTATCAATTAAACTATCAATATTACTAATGGAGATGTCTAGAACTTCTTTAAAATCAGTGCTTTCGAAATTAAACCCGAATTTGCCTTCTTCAATGCGGGAAACGTTTAGCAGGTCGTTAACTAACCTAATAACTCGTTCGTTGCTTAGATAACCTTTGTTTAATAGTTCTTGTTGTTCGAGAGACAACTCTCCGGCATCCCCATCCAATATCATCTTAATCACCCATTTAATGGCTGATAATGGGGTTCTTAATTGATGAGCGGCAATAGAGATAAATTCTGATTTCATTTTATCAATCGCTTTTTCGCGGGTGAGATTGACAAAAATTTTCATGAGGCCTAGATGTTCTTTATGCTCGCCTAAAACTTTAGCTGTAATAATTTTGTAAATTTTATCTTCACCATTAATTTTAACCACTAATTCTTCAAAAGTATTACTATCATCTTTTAACTCGCTAGAAGTTTTTACCGTATAATCCTTCTTAATTATTTTACGAAAATTTTCTAATGAATAGTTATTGGTTATGTCTATTTTTTTACCTAAAACATTATTAGTTAAACCTAAAATTTCGTTAGCAGCCGGGTTAATATAGCTAATTTTATTAGCTTCATCAATAACAATAATCGGATCTAAAAAATTATTTAAAATAGCAGCGGTTTTTTCATGTTCGCCTTCTAGAGTTTTTTCCGCTTTAGATAGGTCAGCCAAAGCTTTTAAGGCGGTTTTTTTTGATTTTTCTAAATCCCCGATCTTCTTATTTAAATTTAATGCCATCTGATTAAATGAATCTGCTAAAATTTCAAATTCATCGCCAGTCTTAACAATTATTTTATTATTTAAATTGCCATGTTTTAATTTTTCCGTTCCGCGAATTAGCTTACGGATAGGATAAATAAATTTTCTAGTAAAAACTATACTAAAAAATATTATAAAAATAGCAATTAAGAAAAAAATTAGGATTATTTGATTTGTAATATTTTTAAAATTCAATTCGGTGTCAGTTGATATTTGGGCATTAAATTGTCCGCCGGCGATACTTTTATTAATTAATTCTTGATAGCTAGTAACAGTTAAAAAAGAAAAAATAATCATCGGCACAATTCCAATAATTACCATGAAAAAAAATAATTTTCTAAAAATAGCGCTTTTCATACATTAAATTTCTTGCTCATTATAAGCTAAATATATAACGCCGATAATAAAAATGATGGTTGATCGCAAGAGCAAACTAATCCAAACAAATAATTGACCCTGTTGATCAAAATAACCGATTATGCCATAAACGACTGCCGCTAAACCAACTGCTAAATATTTTTTCTCATATAATTCTTTCTTTCTAAGCCAAAAATAGCAATTTCTTAATAAATCAAAAAACACTCCTAGCATAATACAAATAAACATTGCTTGAAATAAATCCCAAGTTATTTCATTTAAAGTATATTCCACCGAAAAAAAAGAATCGCCGCGATAAACAACGCTGCCAGGAGAAAAATTATATAATAAACCGACGATAGAAGTAAAAATAAAAATAATAGTTATTAACCAAGAAATAATTTTATTTTTAGTAACACGGATGGCTGAATAAAAAATTCCAGCAATAATTTCCAAACTAATAGCAGCCTGTACGCCATATTGATTTAATAAAATATCATAATGAAAATAACCATATTTATATAACATTAAACTTGTAGCTACAAATAGCCAGGTGATAGCCACTGCCAGCCAAAAAAATGCAAAAGCGACATCTGCTTGATTTTTCTTTTTTCTTAAAATTGTCAAAAAAGTTAAAAAAGAAAAAATAAAAATTGAAAAGCAAATCATAGCATTTAAAATCATTCCTGTTCGCATAATTTTATATTAATCAAAATTAATTTTCAATTTTTTCGCTACTACCTGCCAAATAAGCTATCATAGCCCCGCTAATATTCAGAGAACGAAACAAAAGAAGTTTCCAGCCAACATAATCCCCAGTCTGATCAAAGCCCAGGGCGGTAAAAAAAAGTATTAATGATAAAGCAAATAATGCTTCGCGATATTGACGATCTTTTAAATTTTTTAGTATACTTATCAACAACAAAAATGCTTCTATGCTAAACAACAACAAAATAATATTCATGGTGAATTGCGAAGGAGAATATTCCGAGCCCCATTCAGAAACTGACCGATGCTGAATTATTAATTCTCTAACCATGTCTAAATTTGTTGGATTGGCTTTAATTACTATTCCGACCACGAAGTTAGCTAATAAAATAAAAAATAATATTGATAAAGGAATAATAACAAAATTTATAATAATCTTAGCTAATTTTTCCCTGGAAATAACACTGGTGACCGCGTAAGAACCGCAAAAAATAAAAAAGAAAATCAAACATATTTGATCAACAAAAGCGAAGGTAATATCCCAAATAACATAGCCTAAACCGAAAAATAAAGTACGAACACCCATAAAGCCCACAACTAAGCTGGAAAAAAACATACTCCAAGCAAAAAATTTATGTTTCTGTTCATTATAATTTTTTAAAATTACATACCATGCCGCTAAACCAAAAGCGGTATAAACCAAGCAAGAAAAAACGCTTAAAATTAATGGCGTAGTCATATATTAAATCGCTAAATAATTTTTTAAATATTTTTTATCGGCAAAGTAAAACTAACTTCCGTGCCTTTGCCTTCTTCGCTTTTTAGACTGACTTGGCCTTGGTGTTTTTCAATAATGTTTTTAACCATAAATAGACCTAACCCGCTGCCTTCAGTTTCTAATTTAACCACATTAGCCGCTCGGAAAAATTTAGAAAACAGTTTTGGCTGATCTTCGGCTGGTATACCTACCCCCTGATCTTTAATTTTAACATTCAGGTACTGCTTGTCAACTTCAACAATTACTTCAATCTTACCATATTCTGGGGTATATTTGATGGCGTTACTTAATAAATTTTGTATTACCATGATGATTCTTTCTTTGTCTAGAAATATCTTAGGTAGTTTTGGCGGGATTTTAATCTTGAGTTCTTGATGGCTTTTATCAATTAAACTATCAATATTACTAATGGAGGTGTCTAGAACTTCTTTAAAATCAGTGCTTTCAAAATTAAACCCGAATTTGCCTTCTTCAATGCGGGAAACATTTAGTAGGTCATTAACTAGCCTAATAACTCGTTCGTTGCTTAGATAGCCTTTGTTTAATAGTTCTTGTTGTTCCAGAGACAATTCTCCGGCATCCCCATCTAATATCATCTTAATCACCCATTTAATGGCTGAGAGCGGGGTTCTTAATTGATGAGCGGCGATGGAGATAAATTCTGATTTCATTTTATCAATCGCTTTTTCTCGGGTAAGATTGACAAAAATTTTCATGAGACCCAGATGGTTTGTTTGATCATCAAAAACCCTGATGGTTGTAATTTTATAAATTAATTCTTGATTATTAACTAAAATGGACATTTCTTCGCTATGATGATCAGTTGATTTCAAATTCCCAATTTCTTTAATCTGAAACTCTTTTTTAATGACGGTATGGAAGTTAGACATCGGGCAATTATTACTAGTATCTATACTTACGCCTAAGCTTTTTTCTGTTAAACCAAGAATGTTTTTAGCCGCCGGGTTTATGAGGTTAATATTATTATAGCGGTCGACAAAGATAATCGGATCGATAAAGTTAGCGATAATAGCCGCAATTTTATTTTTTTCTTCATTTAATTGGATATTAAATTTTACTGATTCTGCGTAGAGCAAAGCATTCTCCATGGCAAAAGCAATTTGCGTGCCTAAAATTTCTAGAACTTTTAAATCTTCTTCGTTAAAAGGGTCTTTGGATTCTTTAGGACCAAACACCATCATGCCGACTGTTTTATCTTTCATATTTAGAGGAGATAATAGAGCGACGTTTGCTTTAGTGAGTAAATTTAAAATTAATCCACTCCCAGGAAAATCATCAGTCTTAATAGCTTCAGTAATTATCGGCTGGTTTCTTCTGGTAAAAACTTCATATAATTCTTTACTGCCTGGGAATATTTTTTGTTTACCTACATTAAAACCACGATTATATTGAGCGATATAAACTCCTCTTTTTTCATCGTATGTCATAACGCCAAAAGCGGTCACGTGCAAAGCATTAACTAAAATTTCTGAAACATATTCATAGATTTTACCGATTTCGATAGTAGAACGCAGTTTATCGCTTAAATCAGCAATTAGTTGGCGGCTGTCATATAGAGAGGAGAAGAAATATTTATTAGCTAAACGATAGTAATAATGCTTAATAGGCGAAAAAATATAGACAGCAATTAATAGAACTAATAAATCAATCCAAATTGGAGGAGTAGTAAATAATTGAGCAGAAGTCAATTTAACAGTCGTCATGAAAATTAAAACTGTGGCCAGGGAAAAGAGATAGACGGAGGATTGGCGTAAAACAAACTTTATATCCATTAAACGATGCCTAATGATCGCATAAGAAAAAAGAATTGGATATAGGACAACCAATACATTTCCTATGGGCAATATAGGAATATCATACCAAAGAGGAAAATTAGTTTCTCCCCCGCCAAAAGCGAGAATTGTCGCAATAATAACATATTTTATTTGATTTCTTTTTTGACCAACAGATTTTTTATAATGGCTAAAAAGTAAAAAAAGAGCGTAAGGGGCTAAACCAAAAAACATTAAAACTATGTAAATAGAGTATAAAAAACCGGCTTTAGGCCAAAAAGCAAAATAATTTTCGACTGGCTCAACGCTACTAACAAACCAAGGGGAAAAAGAAAAAAACAAAAAAACACCAGCTATAAAATAAGAAAGAAAAATAAGCTTTTTTTTCTGCTTATTTAAACCCAATAAAGAAACAATCCAATGAAAATAAAAAATTGTGATAAAATTCGAACCGATCGATAAAACTCGACACCAAAATAAAGCTAAATCTTGGTTATCATAAATCATCAACCAGCGCCAATAACTAAGTTGCCAAAAAGCGGTAGCCATAGTTAAGCCAAAAAGAGTTTGATTAATAATATTTTTTCGGTCTCTAAAAATAACTATAAAACCAAAAACAGCGGCTACTATTCCGGTGAAAAGACCATCTAGTGATAAAAAATATTGTAAACTCATAAAATACTTTTATTTTTAGATAAAAATCAATCTAAAATTTTCGCTCAATCGGCAAAGAAAAATTTATTTCCGTCCCTCGACCTTCTTCGCTTTTTAATTCAATTAAACCATTATGCTTTTCAATAATATTTTTTACTATAAATAAACCTAGCCCACTTCCCTCGGTTTCTAGTTTAAGCGCATTAGAAGCTCGGAAAAATTTAGAAAATAATTTGGCTTGATCATTCTTGCTTATGCCTACCCCCTGATCTTTAACTTTAACATGTAGAAATTTTTTGTCAGTAGTAATAATTATTTCTATTTTCCCATATTCTGGAGTGTACTTTACGGCATTATCAAGCAAATTTTGTAAAACCATAACCATTCTTTCTTTGTCTAAATATACTTTAGGCAATTTTTCTGGTTTTTGCACTATTAATTCTTGATGATTTTTTGCTATTAAACCTTCTAAGTTACTTTTAGCCGTGGCTAGAACTTCTTGAAAATCGGTTTTTTCAAAATTAAATCCAAACTTACCTTCTTCAATGCGAGAAACGTTTAACAAATCATTAACTAATCTAATAATTCTTTCGTTGCTAATATAACCCTTCCTTAATAAATCTTTTTGCTCAACATTAAGTTCTCCGGCATCCCCATCTAATATCATCTTAATCACCCATTTAATGGCTGAGAGTGGAGTTCTTAATTGATGAGCGGCGATGGAGATAAATTCTGATTTCATTTTATCAATGCCTTTTTCGCGGGTGAGATTATAAAATATTTTCATCAGACCTAATATTTCTTTGTTAGTGTCTAAAACTTTGGCTGTAATAACTTTATAGATTTGCTCTTGATCATTAACCATAATATTAATTTCCTCAGAAATAAACTTATTGTCATGGTTAGCTTTATCAATTTCTTTAATCTGAAACTCTTTTTTAATGACGGTACGGAAGTTAGACATCGGGCAATTATTACTAGTATCTATACTTACGCCTAAGCTTTTTTCTGTTAAA
Organism: Patescibacteria group bacterium; assembly: GCA_041653215.1. Taxonomy (GTDB): domain Bacteria; phylum Patescibacteriota; class Patescibacteriia; order Patescibacteriales; family GWC2-42-12; genus JACPHD01. Next base: position 62 of record JBAZFW010000008.1, on the reverse strand, counting down.
CCAAGAATGTTTTTAGCCGCCGGGTTTATGAGGTTAATATTATTATAGCGGTCGACAAAGAT
>JBAZFW010000007.1:0-44286 GCA_041653215.1 Patescibacteria group bacterium | reverse complement strand
CTTATGATTATGTAGTGGCATTACGGTCGGTTGATACTACGGTTTATATGACCGCGGAAGTTTCTGATTTAGGGCATAAATTTTTGTGTCAGGTTGCTAACCGTATTATTAATGAAGTAAAAGGAGTTGGACGCGTGGTTTATGACATAACTTCAAAACCACCTGGAACGATTGAATGGGAATAAAAAAATTTATAACATAACAAAAGCAGGCAAAAAATTGCTTGCTTTTTTATTTTGTCATTGCAACTTTTTTTGTCATTCCCGCGTAGGCGGGAATTCAGAATTCTTTTGTCATTGCGAGCGAGCGGAGCGAGCGCGGCAATCTCACGAACATCGCTTACCATATCTAAATTTAATCATTTGTGACGCTTCGCTAGGTTTTTCGCTCCGCTAAGGGTTCTTTTTCTAGAAAAAGAACCAAAAAGTCGCTCGCTAGAGAAAATTTAGGTAATTTTTATGCTTCGCTCAGGATAATTTATAACTCGCCTATGCGGCTTAAACAAATAAATTATCTAACCTCGCTTCCGCATAAAAATTCCACTAAATTTTCTAGGCTCGCATAAAATGCTAAAATGCAATTCAAAGTCACCCCAAACCCCAGAGTGATTTTTAAATATATAAAATGTTATTTTTTACTTTGACATTTGGCTTAATTTAGGCTAAAATAAATTAATAATTTGTAAATTTTTTTCATAATATGGCTGATAAAAAACAAGAAGTAAAACAGACAAATAATCCTTTTCCGGCCATGGAAGAGGAGGTTTTGAATTTTTGGGAAAAGAATGAAATTTTTGAGAAGTCTTTAAAGAAAGAAGCGCCGCGCGGCGACTATGTTTTTTATGACGGACCGCCGTTCGGTACGGGTGAACCGCATTATGGACATTTGCTTTCAAGTATTTCTAAAGACGTTATGCCAAGATTTTGGACCATGCAAGGTTATCAAGTGGAACGGCGTTGGGGTTGGGATTGTCATGGTTTGCCTATTGAAAATATTATTGAGCAAGATTTAAAAGTCAGCGGAAAAAAAGAAATTGAAAAAATAGGCATAGATAAATTTTGCGAAACTTGTCGTTCGCGCGTTTTAGAATATGCCGATATCTGGGAAGTCATGATACGCCGCATCGGCCGCTGGGTGGAATTTAAGAATTCTTATAAAACCATGGATACGAGTTATATGGAATCGGTCTGGTGGGCGTTTAAAAATTTGTATGAGAAAAATTTAATTTATCAAGGCCGGAAAGTGCAATTATATTGTCCCAGGTGTGAAACTCCGATTTCCAATTTTGAAGTCGCCATGGATAATAGTTATAAAGAAATAACGGAAACTAGTGTTTATGCCAAATTTAAATTAAAGCCGGGTCAGAAATATGGCAAAGATAAAGAGACAAAAAATTCAGGCTATATTCTTGCCTGGACCACTACGCCCTGGACCTTGCCGGGTAACGCGGCTTTAGCGGTCGGAGGAGATATTGACTATATCGCCTTTAGAATTAAAGGAGTAAAAGAGATGTTGATTGCTGCCTCAAAGATTTTGTCCGGTACAATTTTTAAAGATAAAGAAATCGAAATAGTGCATAATGATATTAAAGGTAAAGATTTGGTTGGTTTGGAATATGAGCCTTTGTTTGACGTGCCGGCGCTTAAACAGAGCGGTAAAAAAGTTTATCAGATTTTCGCGGCTGATTTTGTTACCACTGAAGACGGCACGGGCATAGTGCATATCGCACCGGTTTACGGCGAGGACGATTATAACCTCGGGTTGAAATACGATCTGCCGGCTGTTCCCATGTTGGATGAAAAAGGCATTTTTAATGAAGCTGCGCTGCAATTTAAAGGGGTGTATTTTAAAAAAGTCGATAAACTGGTGATTGAAGATTTAAACAAGCGCGGCTTGGTGCTCGCGACTGAAGCACTGGCGCACTCTTATCCTTTCTGCCATCGCTGTGATACGCAGTTATTCTATAACGCCATCCCGGCCTGGTTTATGGCAGTCAGCAAATTAAAAAAGCGGATGCTTAAGCTAAACGAGCGTATCAATTGGTTCCCGGAATATTTAAAAAACGGCCGGTTCGCTTTAGGTATAGAGCAGGCGCCGGACTGGAATCTTTCCCGCAACCGTTATTTCGGCACGCCGATTCCGGTTTGGCGTTGTGATCAATGCGGACAGTTGGAAGTTATCGGTTCAGTTAAAGAGTTGGAAGAAAAAAGCGGCCAAAAAAATATAACCGATATTCATATTCATAAGGTGAGCCAGCTAACCTGGTCGTGTGCCAAATGCGCAGGTCAGATGAAACGCATCAGCGAAGTGTTAGATTGCTGGGTAGAATCAGGTTCCATGCCCTTCGCCCAGATGCATTATCCATTTGAGAATAAAGAAAAGTTTGAAGAGAATTTTCCGGCGCAATTTATCAGCGAATATATTTCTCAAACTAGAGCCTGGTTTTACGTGATGCATGTCATGGCCGTGGCCCTGTTTGATTCCAACAGTTTTGAGAATGTCATCGCCACCGGCGTGATTTTAAATGAGAAGGGCGATAAGATGAGCAAGTCTAAAAAGAATTATCCCGATCCATGGAAAGTGATTAACGAATATGGCGTGGATGCTTTGCGTTTTTATCTAATGAGCTCGGCCGTCATGCAAGCGGAAAATTTATTTTTTAACGAGCGCGATTTAAGAGATATTTTTCGCAAAAATATCATGATTCTCTGGAATGTTTATAAATTTTATGAAATGTATCAGACGGAAGCCAGCGGTGATGGATTTGTAACGCCTCAAAGCGAAAACGTTTTAGATAAATGGATTATGGCGAAGTTAAATATTTTAGTTGAAGATGTAATCGAAAATATGAAAGCCTATAATTTGCCGAAAGCCACCCGGCCAATAAGCGATTTTATCAATGATTTTTCCACCTGGTATTTAAGGCGTTCGCGAGACCGATTTAAATCAGAGGATATTGCCGATCAGGCCGCGACCATAAAAACTACCGGGTTTGTTTTACTGGAATTAGCTAAAATTATCGCTCCGATTATGCCTTTTATGGCCGAGACTTTATGGCAAAAAGTAACCAGCAATAATTTCAAAGATGAAAATAAAAGTGTGCATTTAGAGGCGTGGCCTAATCAATTAACAATTAACAATTACGAATTACAAATTATTGAAGAAATGGAAGAAGTTAGAAAAATTGTGGAATTAGGGTTGGCAAAAAGAGATGAAGCTGGAATTAAGGTTCGACAACCGCTAAAACAATTATCAATTACAAATTATGAATTAAGAGATGAATACAAAAATTTAATTATGGATGAGTTGAATGTTAAAAATGTAGTTGCTGAAAAAGGTAAAGGCGAATTATCGGTTGAGTTGGATACTAATATAACTGAAGATTTGAAAATAGAAGGTTATAAACGAGAAATTGTGCGTTTAGTTAATAATTTACGTAAAAACGCTGGATTAACTATTCAAGATAAAATAGTTTTATCATGGCAGAGCGATAGCGAATTAATAAAAAATGTTTTTGCGAAAATGTCCGAAGAATTAAAAAAAGATACTTTGAGTGAAAAAATTGTTGGTTGGGATGATTGGATAAAGGAAAGAATGCGAGCTATCGCGATGAGAGAAGAATTGACTGATGAATTGCAAAAGCGTGGAGCGGCGGTAGAAGGAGAAGGCGAGAATGAAGTTAAAGTTAATGGAGAAATAGTAAAATTAGGAATAAAAAAGATTTAATATGAAGATTGAGAAAAAAACCAATATTGAATATTTTAAAAAAGTACTTTCTGGCGAGAAAAATTTTGAATTAAGATTAGCTGATTGGGAATGTAAAGCAGGCGATATCTTGGTATTACGCGAATGGGATTCTAATAATAAAGAATATACAGGTAGACAAATTGAAAAAGAAATCGGCTGCGTTTTAAAAACTAAAGACGTTAATATTTTTCCCGAAGAAGATGTTTTAAAATATGGATATCAAATCATTGGTTTTAAATAAAATATATGTCTAAAGCCTTAGTACTATTATCGGGCGGGCTGGATTCAATGCTAGCGGCACGAGTTTTAATGGAACAAGGCGTCGAAGTCGTCGGCCTAAGTTTTAAGAGTGTTTTTTTTAACACTATTAAAGCGAAAAAATCAGCCGAACAATTGGGTATAAATTTTATTGAAGCGGATTTTACTGATGAACATTTAGAGATGGTAAAAAATCCAGCGCATGGATATGGTAAAAATATGAATCCTTGTATTGATTGCCATACTTTAATGTTAAAAAAAGCCAAAGAGATAATGGAGAAAGACAAGTTTGATTTCGTGGCGACCGGCGAAGTTTTAGGGCAAAGACCAATGTCCCAAAATAAACAAGCTTTAGAAATTGTAGAAAAAAATTCTGGGCTAGAAGGAAAATTAGTTAGGCCTTTATCGGCGAAATTACTTAATGAAAGCGAGCCGGAAAAACAAGGGAAATTAATCAGAGGAAAACTATTAGATATTAACGGCCGATCACGACATAGACAATTAGAATTAGTAAAAAAATATGGCATAAAAGAATTTTCTAGTCCGGCCGGCGGTTGTCTTTTAACCGATCCTGAATTTAGCGAAAAACTACTTAAAATACTTGAATTTTGGCCGAATTGCGACGGCAATGATATAACATTATTAAGATATGGCAGAGTTTTTTGGCTAAAAAATAAAGATGAAAAAAACATTTTATTAATCATCGGACGCGATGAAAAAGAAAATGAAAATTTAAGTAAATCAGCGATAAAGGGAGATATAATAATAGAGCTAGTTGAAGAAAATGGGCCGACAAGTTTAATAAGAGGAATAAAATATTCAGCGTCAAATATTAGAGAAGTTGAAATTCCAAAAGAATTAAAAATGGGTGAATTAAAAATTGGCGAAGAAAAAACTAATGAAGAAATAATTGATTTAAGTTTATTTTTAACTGGATATTACGCGACTAAATCAAGAGGAAAAAAAGCTAAATTAAATATAATAATTAACAATTAATTTAAAATTTATGACTACTGTTCTCTGGATTATTTTAGGGGTTATCGCCGTTTTCGTTGTGGCAATAATCGCTATGTATAACGGTTTAATCCGTTTAAAAGTTCGTGTTGACGAAGCTTGGTCAGACATCGACGTTCAACTTAAGCGACGCTATGATTTAATTCCTAATTTAGTAGAAACGGTTAAAGGTTATGCGGCGCACGAGAAATCAACTTTAGACGCCGTGATAACAGCCCGTAATTCAGCCATGCAGGCCGGAAGCGGCGAAGCCAAAGCTAAAGCTGAAAATGCTTTAAGCGATACTTTAAAATCAATCTTTGCTTTAGCTGAAAGCTACCCGAATTTAAAAGCTAACGAAAATTTTCTTGAACTACAAAGAGAATTAACCGATACCGAAGATAAAATCCAAGCAGCTCGCAGATTTTATAACGGTAATGTGCGCGACTTCAATACTAAATTACAAGTTTTCCCAACCAATGTTATGGCCGGCATGTTAGGTTTTAAATCGCGAGAATTTTTTGGCATTGAAGATGCTAAACAAAAAGAGGTGGTGAATGTAAAATTTTAAGTTTATGCCAACTCTATATACGCAAATTGATTCTAACAAGAGAAAAACTTGGCTCTTGATGTCTGTTTTTTTGGTTGCCATTATTTTGATTGGTTATGTTTTTAGTTACGCTTTAAATGATTCTTCTATATTATATTTTGTGGTTATTTTTAGTATAGTTTCCAGCTTTGTTAGTTATTGGTGGAGCGATAAAATAGTTTTAGCCATGAGTTCGGCGCGCGAAATTAATCACGATTCTAACCGCGAGCTTTATCATATTGTAGAAAATCTTTGCATTACTGCCGGTTTGCCGACGCCAAAAATTTATATTATTGACGACACGGCGCCAAACGCTTTTGCTACTGGGCGTGACCCTAAGCATGCTGTAATTGCTGTTACGGCTGGGTTATTGCAAAAATTAGATAAAACTGAATTGGAAGGCGTTATCGCGCATGAATTATCTCATATTGGCAATCGCGATATTTTACTCGCTACTTTAGTTACGGTTATGGTAGGCATGATAGTGCTTTTAGCCGATTGGTTTAGAAGATGGTCATTTTTTGGCGGTAGAAGAAGTAATAAGGAAAGCGGCCAATTTGGTTTAATTATGATGGTCGTCGCAATTATTCTTTCTATTTTAGCGCCACTGTTCGCTTATCTAATGCAATTCGCAATTTCGCGCAAGCGAGAATTTATGGCTGATGCTGACGGCGCTTTATTAACTCGTTATCCCGAAGGCCTAGCAACGGCCCTCGAAAAAATTTCGGCTGATCAAGAGCCGTTAGAGGTTGCTAATCGCGCTACTGCGCATTTGTATATTGCCTCACCATTTAAAGAAAATGCCGGACAGAAAATAAATTGGCTGACAAAATTATTTATGACCCACCCGCCGGTTGAAGAAAGAGTCGCGGCGCTAAGAGGAATGGAAAAATAATTTATGGCTTGGACAAAAAAACAAATAGAACAGCATAAAAAAACTGGGTTCACTTTAATTGAACTTTTAGTGGTCATTTCCATTATCGGATTTTTGGCTAGTGCTGTTATGGTTGGTGTTAATTTAGCTAGAATAAAGGCTAGAGATGCTCGTCGTGTAGCTGATTTAAGACAAATAAAAAGTGCTCTAGATATGTATTATGATAAATATAATCGTTATCCAATGATTGGTCGTTGGGCCACTAGCGAGCCGACAACATATGATTCAGGAAGTAAATGGGCGGCTTTAAAAACGGCTTTGTCAGAGTTTATGCCAAATTTACCTAATGATCCAAAACCGACTGGCAATAGTGGCCCATGGAATAACGGCAATTATCATTATGCATATGGAGTAAGCAGTAGCGGGCAAGTTTATGATTTAGTCGCGCAACTCGAGCAAACAAATAATCAGAATGTTTGCCAATATAAATGCTGGAAATACCACGCCGGAGAAGGATCTTATCCTCCAGAAACATCTTGGTGCGGCGGATCGGTGCCAGCTTGTGGCGGTAGCGAACCATGGAGTAGATATATGGTAGCGGACCATTAGTTAAAAAAGTATTAATATTAATTATGCCTTGGACAAAAAAACAAATAGAACAGCATAAAAAAGCGGCTAAAGTGCTGAATGAAATAATAAAAAAAATTGTTAAATTTATAAAAGATAATCCGAAAACAACTGATGTAGAAGTAAGGCAATTTATAAAAAAACAATATAAAAAATATCATTTAAAATCAGATAAACAAAAATCAATTGTGGCGTTTGGCGATGATACGTCTAACGTTCATTTTTATGCTGAACAACCCCGTCGATTGAAAAATGGCGATTTAATAATGATTGATATTTGGTCAAGATTAGCGGAAATCGGCGCGCCGTTTGCAGATATTACTTGGATGATGTATTATGGCGTAAAGGCGCCAAAAGAGCATTTAGAAGCCTTTAAAATAGTAGCCAAGGCCAGAGATAAGGCAGTTAGTTTTTTAAAAAATAATTTACCCGTCTCGCCCTCGGCTAGCCGAGGCGGAAAAAAGAAAATTATTCCGATTGGAAAAGAAGTTGATGCAGTAGTTAGAAATTATTTAGAAAAATATGGTCACGGAGATAAATTTTTGCATGGCACCGGCCATTCGCTGGGGTTTGTTAGCCCCCATGGAACAAGAACTAGAATTAGTAGAAATGGCAAGCAGTCATTGCCACTTAACGTCGGTTATACGATTGAGCCAGGAATTTATTTTAAAAATTTACCCCCACACTTAATTTGTAAAAATAAAAATTTTTTTAAAAAAACAAAACCACATGTTAAGTGTGGGGGTGAATTCGGTATTAGAAGTGAAATAGATTTTTATATTGATAAAAATTTTAAATTAATAATCACAACCAAAGTCCAAAATAAAATAATTAATATTCACCCCGTTAAATAAATTTGTTTTCAGCAAATTTACGCGGAGCGTATTTAACGGGGTAAAACATAAAACATATGACAATCCAACAAATTTATGACTTAGCGGTCAAAATGGGAATTAAGGCTGATTTACGCGGCGAGCAAAAAGTAAAAAAATATTTAGATCGTTTTAAGAAAAAATATGAAAAAATGAGCGTGGAAGAAAAAAAGGAATTTGATACAGAAAAATTAACCAATCCTTTTAGCGACACTCGCATTTTAGTTGATAATGGCAAAAAAAATATTAAAAAAGTTTTTGTCGGAGTAGATATGGAAGGACCGGAATTATTGTTGGCTGAGAAAATGAGTGTTGATTTAGTAATCTCTCATCATCCGGAAGGTAAGGCTTTAGCTGATCTATCCGGTGTTATGGACTTACAGGCCGAAGTATTGGCCGGTTATGGTGTACCGATTAATATTGCCGAGTCAGTTATTAGGCCGAGAATTTCTGAAGTGAATCGCGGTATGTCGCCTTACAATCATAATCGTAGCGTAGATATTGCAAAAATTTTAAAGTTAGATTTTATGTGCGTGCATACGCCAGCCGATAATTTAGGCGCTGATTTTTTAGTTAAAACTCTTAAAAAGAAAAAACCAGAAACTGTCGGTGACGTTGTCGATATGTTAAAAGAAATTCCAGAGTTTAAAGCGGCTATACAATTTAATGCTGGTCCGAAAATTTTTGTCGGTTCTCCAGAATCAAGTTGCGGTAGGGTGACTGTAACCGAATTTACCGGTGGCACTAGCGGTTCAAAAGAAATTTATGAAAAAATGGCTCAAGTTGGCATCGGTACGGTGATTGGTATGCATATGGGCGAAGAGCATAGAAAAGAAGCGGAAAAATATCATATTAATGTAGTAATCGCCGGACATATGGCCTCTGATTCTCTAGGGTTAAATTTATTTTTAGATGAACTAGAGAAGAAGGGGTTAGAAATTATTCCTTTATCAGGACTAATTAGAGTAAAAAGAAAAAAATAAATATTATTAAAAGACGGGGTTTACCCGTCTTTTTTTTATTGAAAAAATAAGCTATAATGTAATTATGTCAATTAACCAATCAATCAATGATTTATTTAGCAATGCGTCCGGGCAATCCACTAACGACGAGAGCGCAGCAGCTAAATTTTCAGCCAAAGAAAAAAAATTAAGAATTAAAGAGTTGGAAAGATTAACTAAGCAAGCGGCTGATGCCGCTGGTTTGCCGTATGTTGATTTAGTCGGCTTTCCTATAAGCCCAGAAGCTTTAGTTCTAATTAATGAAGAAGAGGCTACCGCGCTTCAGGTTTTATGTTTTTATTATGACGGTAAAAATATTCGTCTAGCTAGCTTAAGTCCTCAAGATGAAAAAGTGCAAGATTTAGCCAAACAGCTTGCAGAAAAATATTTTTCAGATATTAGCGTTTATTTAGTTACTGAAAATAGTTTTAATTACGGCTTAGATATGTATAAAAACCTACCTAAGGTAAGAGAAATTATTAGAGGCGTTAAGGTTACTGAAGAAGAATTAAGTAAATATGGAGAAAAGTTTTCTAGCTTTAAAGATTTGCAAGCAGAAATAAGCCAAGCGCAAGTTACGGAAATTGTTACTATGCTTATGGCTGCGGCTATAAAATCAGATTCTTCGGATATTCATATTGAAGCAGAAGAAAAAATTATAAAAGTTAGGTTTAGAATTGACGGAGTTTTGCATGACGTTGCTACTATTGATAAATCATCTTGGGATAAAATAATTTCCCGCATGAAACTTTTAGCTGAGGTAAAAATAAATATTACGGATAAACCGCAGGATGGACGTATGTCAATTTATATGAAAAATGACCGGGTTGATATTAGAGTTTCGTTTTTACCGACTAATTTTGGCGAAAGCGTGGTTATGAGGCTACTGCGCTCAAGTTCGGTAGGTTTAGAGTTTAGCGATTTAGGTATTCGTGATCGAGCCTTTAATCAATTAAAAAGAGAAGTAGAGCGCCCGAACGGCATGATTATAACGACTGGTCCGACCGGTTCAGGCAAAACTACTACGCTTTATGCGATTTTAAAAAAATTAAACAGCCCAGAAACTAAAATTATAACCATTGAAGATCCAATTGAGTATCAACTTGCCGGAGTTAATCAATCACAAACCAGCAAAAATTATACTTTTGCCCAAGGTCTTCGCTCTATCGTTCGTCAAGATCCTGATGTTGTTATGGTTGGAGAAATTCGCGATTTAGAAACAGCCGAAATCGCTATCCAGGCCTCTTTAACCGGGCATTTAGTTTTATCAACTATCCATACTAACGACGCGGCTGGTACGGTGCCAAGATTTTTATCCATGGGAGCTAAGCCATATTTATTAGCGCCAGCTTTAAATGCTATGATTGGGCAAAGATTAGTTAGAAAAATTTGCCAGAAATGTAAACATGAAATAAAACTTGATGATAATAATTTAAAACGGGTTAAAGATTTGCTTAATGAACTTTTAGACGAAGACAAAAAAGGCATTGATTTTGATAATTTAAAATTCTATCAAGGCAGCGGCTGCGAAGCTTGCCAAGGTATAGGCTATAAAGGCAGAATTGGTATTTATGAAGTTTTGACTATGAATAAAGAGATTGAAAAATTAGTTTTGAGCGGTACGGCCAGTGAATATGACATGCGCGATAACGCCAAGAAAAACGGCATGATTACAATGGTCCAAGACGGAATTTTAAAAGCGATTGCAGGCATTACTAGCGTTGACGAAGTATTTAGAGTAGCGGAATAAAACACTTTAAAAACCTTATATAAAGTATCAAATAAAAAATAATTATGATTAACAAAAAGTTTATTCAGCAATTAAAAAAAGATTTTGATGTTCATGGAAAAGAACGGCAGCAAATTATTGGTTTTGCCAATGCCATTTTACACGATTCTAAAAAAGCGATTTTTTCATTGCATCGCGACGATGTTTCTGGCGCGGGCAAGACGCTTCAGGAGATTGACGACATTTTAAAAAATTTACAGAAAAAATTTAGCTATAATCGGTTAATGGAAGAAGGCGCATATAAAGCGGCTGTTGAAGAATACGTTGAAGCTAAAATGTTTTTTCTAGTTATGACCGGAAAAACTGTCGATAAAATTAAAAGCATAGAAATTGATTATGAAAGTTACCTCGGCGGCATTAGCGATTTATTAGGAGAATTAGTTCGCCAGGCTGTAAAAATGGCGACTTTAGGCAAATACAATGAAGTTAAAAAAATTCATAAAATTGCTGATGACGTTATGGCTGAACTCGTAGAATTTGATATGAGAAGTTATCTGCGAACTAAATATGATCAAGCCAAAGGTCATTTAAGAAAAATTGAGCAGATAAATTACGAAATAAATTTAAGAAAATAGATATATAAATAATAAAAAACGGGTAAATTAACCCCGTTTTTTATTTGGTAATTAGAGGTTTTTAAGCTATAATTAAGAAAGAAGTTTAAATTTATAATTTCAAATTTATTCATTATGTCTAAAAATTACTTTTTAGCTATCGCCACCTTAATGGGCACAATTATCGGCGTAGGATTATTTACTATTCCTTATATTATTAATAAGGCCGGCATTGTTCCATTATTTTTTTATATTATAGTTTTGGCTTTGGTACAATATTTTTTGCAGTTGCTTTTTGCTGAAATAATTTTGTCGACAAAAGAAAACCATCGTTTGACTGGTTTTGTTGGAAAATATATAAACAAAAAAAGTAAAATAGTAACTTTTTGTATAGATATTATCGGAGCTTATGGTTCAATTTTGGCTTATATAGTAATGGGTGGAATTTTTTTACGCCAGCTTTTATATCCTTATTTCGGCGGAAATTTTTTTATATATTCAACAATTATTTTTATTCTTGTTTCTTTTATCGCTTTTTATGATATAAAATTAATTGCCGGAACTGAATTAGTTTTAACTTCTTTTTTAGTTATTGCGATAGGTTTAATCGCCTGGCGAGGTTTTAATTATATTCAATTAAGCAATTACCATCTAATAGATTGGGGGAATATTTTTTTGCCTTATGGTCCAATATTTTTTGCAGTTGGCGGCGGTGCAGCCATCCCAGAAGTTTGCCGTTTATTGGATAAGCAGAAGGATAAAATTAAAAGCGCGATTGCTTGGGGGACTTTTTTACCGGCTATTTTAACTTTAGTTTTTGTTTTAACAAATTTGGGCATAACAGGATCATCTACTACGCCAGATACTCTAACCGGTCTAGGGTTTATATTAAAAGATGGTGTTATTACTTTTTCTTTAATTTTTGGTTTGTTAGCTATAATTACCTCTTATATAGTTACTGCTCAAGCTACAGAAGAGATATATAATTGGGATTTAAAATTAAACAATAAACTATCATGGTTTTTAGCGGGATTTATACCTTATTTTTTATTTTTAATCGGCTGGAGCGATTTGATTAAAATTATAAGTTTTACTGGCGCAATTACTGGAGGATTGTCGGGGATTATTTTAATTTGGTTGGTATTAAAAGTTAAATCTAAACCAGAAAAAGATTCTTTTATAAAATGCCGTTTGGACAAGCCCTTAGCTTATATTTTATCATCATGTTTTATTTTAGGCGTTATTTATGAAATTTGGATGGTTTTGCAATAAATATTAATGTTATGAAATTTTTAGTTATATCCGATATTCACGATAATTTGGTAAATTTAGAAAAGTGTATTAATTGGGGCAAACGCAAAAAAGTAGAGAACGCGATTTGCTGTGGCGATGTAGTTAACGCTGAAACTTTAAGATATCTATCGGAAAATTTTAAAATTATTTATTTAGTGCGCGGTAATTTAGAAATATACGACGAAAGCGAAATAAAAAAATATGCCCGCCTCGACTCGCGACGAGTCGACGCGAGGCGGGGAAATATAAATTACTTAAATAGATTTGGCGTGTTTGAGATTGATGGAAGAATTATCGGCTTATGCCATGAACCTTGGTTTATAAAAGAAGTTTCGGAAATAAAAAAATGTGAAATAATTTTTTATGGCCATACCCATGAGCCATGGATTGAAGAAAAGGATGGTTGCACAATAGCTAATCCAGGAACTTTGGGTGGCGTATTCAATAAAGCCAGTTTTGCGATTTTTGATGATGAGACCGGTAAATTAGAATTAAAAATATTAGAATTATTGTAAATTTATATTTATGGATAATCAAATAAAAAAAGTAGCTTTAAATGCAGTTAAAATTTCCGGTGAAATGATAAAAAAGGAATATGCTAAATTTGACCGTTTAGATATTAAGCTTAAGCCTCACCGTCAAATCTTAACTAAAGCTGATTTAATGTCCCAGGAAATAATTATTAAAGAAATAAAAAAATATTTTCCGGCGCATGGAATTGTTTCTGAAGAAAAAGATAATGAAAAAATTTATTCTGAATATATTTGGTATCTTGATCCGATCGATGGCACAACGAATTTTTCTATGCATAACCCCTTATGGTCAATATCTTTAGCTTTAGCTAAAAATAATGAATTAATTTTTGGTTTAATTTACGCGCCGATGTTAGAAGAAATATATATCGCTCAAGCCGGTTTAGGTAGCGAATTAAATGGTAAAAAAATTTCAGTTTCTAAAATTAATCAAGGTAAAGTTTTAAATACTTTTTGCCATGGCGGTAAAGACGCAGACATTAAAAAAGCTTCAGCCTATTGGCGTCGGCAGAAATTAAATGACTTGGATTGTCGGCAAATGGGTTCGGCGGCGATTGAATTAGCGTATGTAGCTTCAGGCCGCGTAGAATCTTTTTTATCGCCAGGAACTCATGATTGGGACGTGGCCGCGGGCGTTTTATTAGTGCGAGAAGCCGGCGGTAAAGTTACTGATTTTAACGGGCGCGATTGGCATTTAGGCGAACCAAATATCGCGGCTTCTAACGGCAAAGTGCATACACAAATTTTAAAAGCTATAAATAGAAAATAATAAAATGTTAAATTCTAAAGAGCAAAAAGAATTGTTGAAAATTGCTAAAGAGACAGTAGAAAATTTTGTTTTAAATGGGAAGATTCCTGAATTTAATATTACTGATGAAAAATTAAAGAAAAGACAAGGCGCTTTCGTTACTTTACATAAAGATGGAGAATTGCGCGGTTGCATCGGCCAGATTGCTCCGTCAAACGAACCGCTATGGCAAGTTGTTAGAAATATGGCGGTGGCCGCCTGCTCGGAAGATAATCGTTTCGATTCGGTGAGTGAAGATGAATTAAAAGCATTAGAATATGAAATAAGTATTTTATCAGTTCCGGAGCTGATTGATGATTGGCAAAAAATTGAATTAGGTAAACACGGCGTGATTATAAAACAAGGCGGACGAAGCGGCGTATTTTTACCCCAAGTAGCTACCGAAACTGGGTGGAATTTAGAAGAATTTTTATCCGAACTATGTTCGCAAAAAGCCGGGCTCTCGCCAGGTTGCTATAAAGATAAAAACACGCAAATTTTAGTCTTTACGGCGCAGATTATTAAGTAAACCCTCACATTTATTTATAAATGTGAGGGTAAAATTTTATTGACAGTTAGCGAATATTTTAATACAATTAATTTATATGAAATACTCAAAATTATTCGGACGAACCGTTAAAACGGTGTCAAAAGATTTAAAACTTATTAGCAATAAATATCTTTATCAGGCAGGATTTATTAGAGAATCTGTCGCTGGCAGATATTATTATTTACCCTTAGGCATGATAGTTCGGGATAAGGTAGTAAAAATAATTGAAGAAGAAATGGATAAAAGCGGGGCACAAAAAATTTTAGCTCCGGTTTTACACCCTCTGGAATTATGGGAAAAAACTAATCGCACCGAATCGGTAAGTTTTGAATTAATGAAAGTAAAAGACAGAAATGGTTCGGAGTTCGCTTTAGGCGGTACGGCCGAAGAAATGATGGTTGATTTAGTGCAAAAATTTAATATTAGTTATAATGATCTGCCGTTTCATATTTATCAGTTTTCTACAAAATTTCGCGACGAGTTAAGGGCTCGCGGCGGCTTACTTCGTTTAAGAGAATTTTTAATGAAAGATGGCTACTCTTTTCATGCCGATGAAAAAGATTTTAAAAAAGAATATGAGAAGATGCAAAAAGTCTATAGAAATATTTTTAAAAGGCTAGGTTTAGAAACTTTAATGGTTGAATCGGATAATGGTTATATCGGCGGCGAATATTGCCATGAGTTTATTGTTGAAAGCGAAGCCGGAGAAAGCCGTTTTCTTTATACTAAAGATGGTTCTTATGCGGCTCATGAAGATATAGCAAAATTTTTAAAAGAAAAAAAGAACGTTGACGAGAAAGAAAATAAATTAACTGAAGTAAAAGCGCCGCGCGGCAACACCATGGAAGACGGCGTTAAATTTCATAAATTACCTTTATGGCAGCAGATAAAAGACGTGATGTTTGTTGATGAAAAAGGCAGATTTATTTTAGCGATTATCCGTGGTGATTTAAATGTTAATGAAACTAAATTAAAGAATATAATCAAAGCCGTTGAATTGCGTCATGCCACGGATGAAGAAATTAGAGAATTAGGGAGTGAGCCCGGGTTTATTTCTCCGGTCGGCATTAGCAAAAAAGTTTTAGTCGTAGCGGACGATTCTTTAAAAACCATAAAAAATGCTTATGGCGGATCAAATAAAAAAAATATTGACTTACTAAATGTAAATATTAATAGAGACTATAAGCCAAATTTAGAAGGCGATATTGCTTTAGCCGAAGAAGGTTTTAAAAACGAACAAGGTCAAAAATTATTAGCCGGCAAAGGTATAGAAGTCGGTAATATTTTTCAGCTAGGTTATCATTATAGCGAAAAAATGAAAGCTTTATTCACGGATAAAGACGGTAAAGAAAAAATGTATTACATGGGTTGCTATGGTATCGGCATAGATAGAACTATCGCTACTGTAGTAGAAAAATATTACGATGATAATGGAATAATTTGGCCGGAAGCGATCGCTCCTTTTAAAGCGCATTTAATCGCTTTAGGCAAAGACGAAAAAATTTATAAACAAGCCGAAGAGATATATGAAAAATTGATTAAATCGGGCGTAGAAGTTTTGTATGATGATAGAGTTAATGTTATGGCCGGAGAAAAATTCGCTGATGCGGATTTAATTGGTTTACCAGCAAGAATTGTTATTAGTGAAAAATCTTTAAAGGCAGGCGGATTAGAATTGAAGAAAAGAGGAGATAAAAAAAATGAAATTATAAAGGTTAGTGATTTGGTCAAATGTTTTAAATTATAACTTTATGCCAAAGATAAAATTAAGGACGCAAAAAGTTAGCGACGCTAAAAGATTTTATGAAATTTTAAATAATGATAATTTTATTTATTTTGGAGCCAGACCTAAATCAATTGCCGAAGAAAAAAAATGGTTGGAGAATGTTGCTAAAAGGCGTAAAGAAAATATAAGTCATCACTGGACGATTATGTATGGCAAAGAAATTGTTGGCGGTGTCGGCGTAAAAATAAATTATCATAGAAAATATATTGGAGAAATAGGATATTGCGTTGATGAAAAATATTGGGGTCGAGGCATTGCCACACAAGCGGTTAAGTTAATTGAAAAAATTTGTTTTAAAAAATTAAAACTTAATAGAATTGAAATAGTGATGCAGCCAAAAAATTTCGGCAGCGTAAAAGTAGCTATAAAAAACCGTTACAAGAGAGAAGGTTTAATGAGAAAAGCTGTAAAGGGGAAAGACGGGAAGATGAAGGACTGCTATTTATATGCTAAAGTTTTGTAAGTTATGTAAATTTATCTAAATTTATCTAAAATTAGCTAAAAAAATATTATTTATTTTATATTCATTGACCAAAATCTTAATTTGTGCTATTATAAAAGTGTTATTTATAATAACACTTTTTTATTATAAATAATAACGAACATTACAAAAAAATAAAATATATAATAAGGAGAATTGCCATGTTAACAGAAAGAAAAGTTGTGCCCTTCTCTTTGAAGGAAGTCGTTAATGGTAAAAATGGTTTTCCGGGGTATAGCAAAGTTTTTGTTAGCTTCGGAAGGTTGGTTATTAATGGTATCTATTTTATCGCTTGGGTTTTTTGCTCAGCAAAAGAAAAATTAAAAGGAGGTGTCGGGTATGTTGTGGTTTAATAGAACTGAAGCAGTTAAAACTGTATCCGACGCTTCTTTCGTTGGATACAGGAGAAAACTGGATGTTGAAAAAATCATTATAAGGATAATGATTTGGATGGCCAAATATGTTATTCCGTCTTTTTTTCAGAAATATATTTTAGAAATAACGGTAACTTTTGGTCTTACAAATCATTCGGGAGTTGTCGGCCACGACCGGTTGGTCAATATATTTGGAAGAGCCAGGGAATTGTTCGGTCTGAATCGTATACCTGGGTTTGCGAAAGATGCTGGCAAAAAGTATTTGCTTAAAACTGGCGATGCGACTTTCCATCATTTTAAGTCCTTCGGGTTTGGCGATATTATTCGGACAGTTATAGATGTAGCAGAGGTTAATGGTGCAAGCTTCATAATTCGGGGTAGATTCTTAAATAAAAAAACAAAAGAAGTTTATTCCGAGGCGTTTCAAAAAATTGCTTACACCGATATCGCCGGACGACCAGTCAGACTCCCGTTGTGGCTTAAAATTTTAATTGAATTATCATGCCCGCAAAATTTGCCGGAAACAAAAAAGAACAAAAAAGAAGTAGAGAAAGGCTTTCCGGTTTTTGAGCGGGAGATTGTCGTTACTTCCGACATGACAAATGCAGAGCAGAATGTCAGCCATGACGAATATGCAAAAGCATTAACGCAGTCAATAGAATTATTTTTGTTAGAAAATTCTAGCGACAAAAAAAATTCTTCTTTTTCTATAAGGGAGGGCTACTATAAATATAGTAGAGATTTCTTTTTCGGCGACAAGATTTTAATTAAACTTTATGTCGCCGAGGTAAAAAAAGAAGACGGAGTGGCTGTATTCACCGCAGAGTTCTGTGACGAAAGCGGTAGAGTTCATACTCTAGGCAGGCAAAAAGTATATCAAGCCTAATTTTACAAACATTAACTCACGGGGTTGTCGTTTTAACGATAACCCCTCTTTTTTTGTCTATAAAATGAAAATATGTTAAAATTTCAATATATGATTACTTTTAATGTTTATAATTTATTGCCCTTAATTAGTTCGGCCGCATTTTTTTTGTTAGGCTTTTTTATTTATTTAAAAAATAAAAATTCCAAAGTAAATTTTTCATTTTTATTGGTATGTTTAGTAACTTTTTGGTGGCAATTTAGTTGGTTTATTTTATTTAGTTCAGATAACGAAATATTTGCTTCATATTTAGTTAGAATCGGTTATATTGGTATTATATTTATACCGGTAATCTTCTTTCATTTCTTTATTAACTTGTTAAATATTAAAGATCGTTTTGATGTTTATTTAGTTTATTTAGCATATTTTGTTGGTGCAATTTTTTCATTTTTAGATTTATTCACAAATTTATTTATTGAAGGTTTTTATAAATATTTTTGGGGGTATTATCCCAAGGCTGGAATTTTACATCCAATTTATTTAATTTTACTTTTTTTATTATCGGCAAGAATTTTGTATTTATTATATATAAATTTAAAAGATAGTAGACTATCTAATACTTATAAATATTCTCAATTAAAGTTTGTTTTAGTTGCTTTAATATTTTATCTTTTTTCTGCCTGTGACTTTATCGTTAATTATGGTTATGAATTTTATCCTTTTGGCTTTATATTTATTTTAATTTTTTTAGGCATTTTCGGGTATACAATTATTGCCTATCGTTTAATGGATGTTAAATTAGTAATGCGTCGCTATTCAGTGCATTTAGCTTCTTTAGGCACAATTTTAATAGCAGCAGTAATCGTTAAATATTTTATTGAAATATATTATTTTAATTATTCAATTTGGTTTGATTTAATAATTCTCATAGTTTCAATTTCTACTTATCCGACCGTAAAAAATTATTTTTATCGCGTTGCCAATAAATATTTTTTCTCTTCACTTTATGACTCAAGCGAAGTCATCGCTACGCTTTCTGAAAAATTACGCTCTACCCTTGAAGCGGAAAAGATTTATGAATATATTTATCAGACCTTATCTAACGCTTTTCATGTTAAAGCTTTTGGCTTATTAACTCATAGCGAAGAAAATAAATCTTTTTTTGTGCAATATAATAAGGGCTTTAATGTAGATTCACAAATTTTTTTAAAAGATGAACAATTAGATAAGATGTTTATTAAGCAAAATAAGATTGTTGTCACCGAAGAAGTGAAGCGCTTAGGTTCTTTTGAAAAAAATTCAACTGTTGATTTATTATTAAAATTAAAGGTGGAAATTTTAGCCCCCTTAAATGTTAAAAATAAAACCATCGGCTTAATTGCTTTAGGCCCTAAAGAATCTGGCGATATGTACAATGAAGAAGATTTAAAAGTTTTAGAAGTGGTCGGAGCGCAAGCCGCCATCTCATTAGAAAACGCTTTATTATATAAAGAAACTAAAAATTTTAATATTAAATTAGAAAAAGAAGTGGAAAAGGCTACGCGCGATTTAAGAAAAGCTAATACGCAGTTAAAAAAATTAGATGCGGCTAAATCTGAATTTATTTCTATTGCTTCGCATCAATTAAGAACGCCTTTAACCGTAATTAAGGGTTATATTTCTATGATGATTGAAGGTAATTTTGGCGCTTTAACTAAATTAGAAACAGAATCGCTAGAAAAAGTTTTTACCTCGAATGAAAGATTGATTCAGTTAGTAGAAAATTTATTAAATATTTCTCGTATTGAATCAGGAAGATTGCAATTTGATTTTCATGAAGTTGATTTAAATGAAATGACGGAAAGCGTTATTGACGAATTATCCGGCAACGCTAAAAAGAAAGGTTTGATTTTACAATATAAGGCGCCGGTTCAACCTTTACCTAAAATAAAAATTGATGACGAAAAAATTAGGCAAGTAGTTATGAATTTAATTGATAATGCCATAAAATATACTAAACAGGGAAGCGTGACCGTAAAATTAGAACAGATAGGAAAGAAAATTAAATTTTCGGTGGCAGATTCGGGTATGGGCATAAGACCGGAAGATATGGTAAATTTATTTAAGAAATTTTCTCGCGGTACCGGCACTTCTTTAGTTCATACCGAAGGTACGGGGCTAGGTTTATATGTGGCCCGAATGATGATTTCCGCGCATAAGGGAAAGATTTGGGCAGAGTCGGACGGAGAAGGTAAGGGCAGTAAATTTTGTTTTGAATTGCCGGCGAAATAAATAGTAGAAAGATGTCATTGCGGGCTTGACCCGCAATCTAGAAATCTATTTATTGCGCCAAAACATGGATTCCGGATCACCAGCCTCGCCTAGCGAGTCTAGGCGGGAGCCCGGAATGACAAATAAGAAACGAAAATTTGATATAGAAATTTATTGTGTTATAATTTAAATATAATTTTAATAATTATTTTTTATGAGGAGGAGGATTTTTTCACCCCGTGAAATAATTTTGCCTTTGGCAAAATTAGCGCGGAGCGCTATTTCCTGGGGTAAATTTAGCATGCCAATTTTCATTTGGGCATGTTTTTTTGTGCTTGGATTAAACGCGCAGGCGGCAGATATAACCGCTAACACCACTTGGTCTAAAGAACAAAGCCCAATTATTATTAGTGAGAATATTTGGTTAAAAGCGGGAGTAGTTTTAACTATTGAACCGGGTGTTATTATTAAATTTGAACAAAATATTTATTTAATAATTTCTGGCGTATTAAATGCTCAAGGCAATAAAGAAAATCCAATAGTTTTTACTTCGATTAAAGACGATGTTTACGGAGGTGATACTAATGGCGATAGCACAGCGACAAGCCCGCAATCAGGCGATTGGGCCTATTTATCTATTAATTCTGGCGGTGAAGTTAATTTAAATTATGTCTTAGTACAATATGGTGGTAGCGCCAATTATGATGGAGCCATTAAATCATATAAAGGTAAATTGAATATTATAAACTCCATTATTACTAAAAATAATGCAGCTATTAATTTAAATCAAAGTGTAGTTACTATTAGTTATTCATCCATTAATAATAATGTAATGCCTTTCGTTGGCGGTGTTTTAGTAGATGCGGCTATCTCTAATAATGCGCAGGCTGATATAACAGTAGATGCTTCTAATAATTGGTGGGGCAATGTTGACGGTCCATGTCCTTGGCGTCAGCTCTTACCTCCCGGTGTGCCTATTTGGCAAGTTGATATTCAGGCAATTTGTGGCGATAAACCGTTAGTTGATTCCGGCGTAGTTTATGAGCCTTGGCTTACTATGGCGCCATCAGATAAGCCAACCAAAAGTAACCCGGTGATAATTGTGCCAGGGATTATGGGGAGCGATCTAATAAACGCGCCAGATCCTGATGATAAAATATGGTTAGATGTAAATAGAATAATAGGATCGCCGTCTGATGACTTTTTAAATTATTTAGATATGGATAATAATGGCAATTCAATAAATGCGGTAAATGTTGGAGATGCAATAAGGGAAATAAAAGCATTAGGAATTTATAATTTAGATGTTTTAAATGGGTTGATTAATTATCTACAAACCAATGGTTATCAAGAAAATAAAAATTTATTTGTGTTTTCATATGATTGGAGACAAAACATTGATTTGACCGCTACCCAATTGAATCAGAAAATTTTAGATGTTTTATCCCAAACCGGAGCGCAAAAGGTAAATGTTATTGCTCATAGTATGGGCGGATTAGTAGTAAAAGATTATATGAAAGAATATTTGAATCAAAATAAAATTAATAAATTCATTGATATTGCTACGCCGCATTTTGGCGCTCCGGCGGCATTTAAGGCGTTAAAGTATGGTGATAATATGGGGTTTAAATTTATTTTAAATGAAAATGAAATAAAATCTATTTCCCAAAACATGCCATCGGTGTACGAACTATTACCTAGCGCCGCATACTATGACCCCAATCATATTGACTATAATTTTGTTTATTCTGACCAGGGTTTTAAACATGATTATAATGACCTGAATTCATATTTAAGAATTTGGAATAACCCCATATTAGTCAATGAGGCAAAAGAATTTCATAATAATATAGACGATTACAGCAGTTACGCCGGAGATACCGAAACATATAATATTATCGGTTGCGGTTATGCCACCGTGGGCAAAATAATAAAACTTAACCAAGAAAAAGACCATAACGAATACCGCATTGATTATATTAGCGGTGATGGTACGGTGCCTTTAAAAAGCGCTGAAGGAATTCCGGTTGATGAAAAATATTATTACGACGGCGCTGAACATATGTCATTGCTGGGCGCCAATGGAGTCGCCCCGTTAGTAGATTCCATACTGGATGGCGGAGAATCTCAATTCAATTTATCTTCTTATCCCATGAGTACCCATTCCGATATCTGCCAAATTAGAGGCCAATTGTTTAGTTTTCATAGTCCAATTACCCTTAATGCTTATGATGAAAACGGCAATCATGCCGGACCGGATGCTAATGGCGATATTGAAAATCAGATCCCGGGCGCTAAATATGATATTATTGAAGATAATAAATTTGTGTTTTTGCCGGCCGGACATATCTATAAAGTTACGGGTCAGGCAACCGGGCTGGGTACTTTTAATTCCCGCGTAGAAACTATAAATGACGGGACAGTTACTCAAACCGCCTATTATAATCAAATTCCTCTTACCACTCTTAATGCTAATGTAGAAATGACGGTTATGGACAATCAAACCGATTACACTATGAAGATTGATCAAGATGGGGATCAGGTTTTTGAAACTGCGGCGCAGCCCTCGTCAATGCTTAACGAGCAGGAGTCGGCCGACACAATTAAGCCCGAAACCGCCATTAATATTTTAGGAACACAGGTAAACGATAATTGGTATATTTCTCCGGTCAACATATCGTTAACCGCAAACGATGATAAAAACGGATCCGGTGTTTTAAAGACCGAATATAGTTTAGATGACGGTCAAACTTGGCAAATATATACCGACGCTATTAATGTAGATAAGCAGGGTGCGAATAAAATTTTGTTTAAATCAACCGATAGGGCCGGAAATATTGAAGAAGAAAAGACAATGGAGTTTAAAATTGATTCTATTCCGCCCACCATAGAAATGATCACTCCGTTAATCAATGACGAATATAACCACGACGAAAATTTAGAAATATTGTATAATAGTATTGATAATACTTCGGGATTGAATGATGCGGCCACCAAAATGCAAATTGACGGCCAGGATATTGGCTCCACCACTATCGATCTATTTTTATATAGCTTAGGAGCTCATCAGCTTGTTATTAAAATTTTTGATATGGCCGGCAATCAGACGACTGCCGTTATTCCATTCTCAGTTGCAACTAGTCTTTTCGGCGCGCAAAATGATATTAAAAGGCTATTTTTAGAAAAACAAATTATTAAAGTAAGCACCAGGGATGAGTTGATTGAGGATCTAAATAGTTTGCAACAGTATGTTGAACGTTTTGGCAAACGGCAGAATAAGCTCTTATCTGATTATCAAAAAAGGTTGGCGAGATGCGATAAATTAAAAAATGGCGCGGCTAATTGTAAGGAGTTAGTTAAAAAATTATACGAACGGCAGGAGTATGTATTGAATAAAGTTAACGAAAAAATTGTGGCTAATAGATTAACTGGTTTATTAAAAGATCTGGATAAATATTATACTAAAAAATGGGCAACGCCAAAAGCATACGAGATGATTAAAGAGGATTTAATATATTTAAAAAATAATTTATAAAATTATGAGTAAAAAAATTGTTGTATCCTGGTTAGTCGTATTAATATTGGTTTTTTTATCTTTTAACTTTTTGCTTATTAAAAATGGGTTAGCATTTCTTCTATTATTAACGCTTCTTCCGCTAATACCATTTTTAACTATATTTTTGAATAAAGAGACTAAGGTTAAGCGGATATATTATATATATGGCTTAGTTTTGCCGGCGGCATTGTATTATGCAGCTTTTTTTATGTTTAATTGGATAGTTTATAATGCAATTAACCATTTTACCGGCTTAGGATAGTTAAAGATTTGTAAAAATTAAAAATAAGTTATTTAATAAATAGTTTTTTAATATTTCTATGTCTATTTTTGACATGATAACCTTTAGAGAACTTAATGCCGGTTTTTTTGTAATGCAAGTAATTTTATTTTCTTTAACATTTTTAGTGGTTAATAGCAAAAAAGCAGTTTCAATTATAAAAAAATTAGCCAATAATTATTATCCATGGCTTAAAATTATAATATTCAGCATTATCGTCGGAGTAATTGTTTATATTTACAACAAGTCGCATTATCGTAGTGCTTTAAATGAAGATTCTAACGGATTTTTTAAATTGTGATAATTGTAAAATATTTTTTGCTTTTGCTTATTCAATTGTTTTAGCTTTTCTATATAATTTTGTAAGGGTTAAAAATAAAATAATTATTTTATTTTTTCTGCCACTACTTCTCACGCTTAAAGACTATAATTATTTTATTGCAGCGGCAATTTTTACTTTGTTAAGTTATTTTTTGGGTTATATATTAAATAATTATAGAAAAAATAATAATAAAAAAAGAAAAAAAGAAGATCAAGTAAAAATAGGTTCGTTAACAGTATTTTTTATTTTTTGGATAACTATTTACATCGTCCCTTTTGTTATATTTCCAATGTTATGTAATGACGGAGGTTTTATTTTATTATATTTATTTTTTGTTCCCGTGTCATTTTCATTTATTCCATATACTGTAATTTACAGTGATAATCAACTTGCCAATGTTAAATTTTTAATATTCGGACTTATTATTCCATGCATATTAAATAATATTTTAATAAGTTATATTATAAGTTTAGCTGTAAGTCATCTATTATTTCTCTAGGGTGACTCAATAAAATATATGAAAATTAAAAGATTTACTTTTATAATTGTATTAGTATCCTCTTTTTTGTTTACGCCATTTGCTGCTAAATTATATTTATTAATTTTTGGTCTTCAGAAAAACGCGTGGTGGGGACCATCAAATCCCGAATATTTTTTAGGTTTTTTAATGAATTTAGTTTTTTTTGGTTCATTTTTTTCATGGCTTTTAAATAATAAATGGAAAATATCGGTTTATTATACATTGCCAGTTATATTATTTTTTTCAAATTTTGAGATAGAAAAATATCTAATTTTAATTATAGTATTAGCTGTCACTGGCTTTGTTTTAGCCCAATTTTTTTTGTTAATTAAGGAAAAAATATTTAAGATAAAAATTATTGAATCTTCAAATATCCCAGAGTATGTATTTGTTAATAAAAATAAGACAGATACTTTTGGGGCAATACAAATTATTTTAATTATTTATTTGTCTATAGAATTTTTTATTGGTTTATTATTTGGACTCTATAATTTTAATGGTTCATTAATTTTTGCAATAGTAAAATTAACGTCTTTATTTGCAATCGCGCCGACGTTGTATTATTTAATGAAAAAAGATACAAGATGTTATTTATATATTTGTATTTTTGCTGGGCTAAATATAATATCACAATTTTTTAATTATTTTGGTTTGGCCATTTTTGTTATGTGTATTATTTTATTTATATTTTCAATATATAAATTAAATATTATTAAAATTTTTAATAGAACTGTCGGAAATTCTGATATTGATCAGGTTATGATTTCAGTATTAATAATGTCTTTATTGTTTAAAACTCCGATTTTTATATTGGCGGTTTTATCTTTTGCTGAATTATTTGGTTCATTATTTTGACTCCCAAACCATTCTTTGCTATTATTATTGAATAATTAATTAATAATTTACTATCTATGAATTTTAGAAACATTTTCAAGAAAGTTAAACCCGCTGTTGGCGGAAAAAAACTAGCAACAATAATCAGCATAGTTTTAATTTTGCTTATATTGGTTGCTGTTGGTATAGTTGTTTATTTAAAAAATTCTAATGTTAAAAAGGTTTTAAAACCTGAGGAAGCTATGGTTGTGGCGGAAAAATTTATTAATGAAAATTTAGTATCGCCCAGCAATAAAGCTACGATTAAAAGCGCGGTTTTAGAAGGCGATGTTTATAATATTGTTTTAACCGTAGGCGGTAAAGATTATACTTCCTATATGACTAAAGATGGAGCCAAATTTTTTGAATCAGGAATTGATATGGCAAAATTTGCCGAAGAAAATAAAGCGCAACAAACCGCTTCAACTGATAGCGCGCAACCTACTAACGTGCCAAAAAGCGATAAGCCAAAAGTAGAATTGTTCGTTATGACAGAATGCCCTTACGGATTACAGGCGGAAAAAGGCATTTTGCCGGCTTTCGCGGCGTTAGGCAATAAAATTGACGCCTCAATCAGATTTGTCCATTATTTTATGCATGGCGATAAAGAAGAACAAGAAACTTACAATCAAATTTGTATCAGAGATGAACAAGCGGCAAAATATGATAGTTATTTAAATTGCTATGTTATACAAGGCGATAATGCGAAATGCGTTGCGCAGGCTGGAATTGATAAAGCAAAAATGGACAGTTGCGTTGCCTCTAAAGCTAAAGATATTTATAAAGCAGATTCAGCTTTAAGTAATCAATATGGTGTAGAAGGTAGCCCGACTTTAATAATTAATGGAGCTCAGTCTAGTGCGGGTAGAGATGCGGCCAGTTATTTAGCCGGTATTTGCGCGGCCTTTAATACTGCTCCGGCAGAATGTTCTAAACAATTATCCAGCGCAACTCCTTCGGCTAGTTTTGGAGCTGGTGAAGATTCTTCTGACAGCGAAGCTAGTTGTAACTAAAAAATATTTTTATATAAAAAGGGCGTTTAATACGCCCTTTTTTGTTTGATAAAGATGAGTTATAATAAAGTTATGTCAAATATAGAAAAAAAATACACTATAAAATTTTTTATTTTGCTTTTAACGACTTGCATTAGTATTTTTGGTATTTGGTATGCTTTAATGCGTCATGAAAGCGTTGATTGGTTAAGTTCGCAAATCGCTCATCAAATTTCGCCTTATGTTATGGTTGAAACTGAAAATGGTTTTACTGTACGCAATATGTTGTTCGGTTATAATTTTAATTTGCCAGAAAATTTTAAAACAAATGGTTCAAAAAATTTAGTTTTATTTATTGATGAGGCTGGTCAAAAAAAATGTGAGATTAAACATTTTTATGTAAATGGCAATAAAGCTAACGATTTAGTGGCCGATGAAACAAGGTTAATTATTCCTTTAAATGATAAAAAACTAATTTTTGAATTAATAAATAAAACCGAAAAAGATGCTTGCGCTAAATATTTAGAGGAAATAAAGAAAAGTGTGGTTAGTAATTAGGGCTTGCAATTTTCCTTAAATAATGTATAATATATACATCAATTAAATACTCACCTTTTTATTAATCTCTTGGTTTAGGTGGCCAGGAGGCTTCTCTGCAAAGAGAGGTTATGAGTGTTTTTTTATTTTATGACAGAAGAAACTAAGAATAATGGCGCTAACATGGAGTTTGATCAAGCTAGCGATCAAGAATTTCAAAAATTGTTAGACGCGGAAAATGCTAAAATTCCTCAAGTCGGGGATATTATTAAAGGTACGGTTTTATCAGCTTCAAAAGCCGAAGTTAAACTTGATATTGACGGTTTAGCTACTGGCGTGGTGCGCGGTCGCGAGCTTTATTTTGAAGCTGAAGAATATGCCAACTTAAAACCGGGCGATGAAGTTGAAGCTACTATAGTTGAAGAGGAAAATGAAAATGGAGATTTAGAACTATCATTTAGAAGCGCCGGTCAGCAAAAGGCCTGGAGTGCTTTATTTGATGCTTATGAAAATAGAAAAATATTAAAATTCAGAGTTAATGATGCTAATAAAGGTGGGTTATTAGTAAGCTACGGGCAAATTCAAGGATTTTTACCGGTTTCACAGTTAGCGCCGGAAAATTATCCGCGAGTTAACGGCGGCGATAAAGGTAGAATTTTAGACAAATTAAAATCTTTTGTCGGCACTGATTTTGAAGTTAAGATTATGACCTTAGATGAAAAGGATGAAAAATTGGTTGTTAGCGAAAAAGAAGCTTGGCAAGAAAAGCAAAAAGACATAATCTCAAAGTATAAAGTCGGTAGCGTTGTCGAAGGGTCAATTACGGCTTTAACTGATTTTGGAATTTTTGTGAGCTTCGGAGAAAATTTAGAAGGCTTAATTCATATTTCAGAATTAGCCTGGCAGCGCATTGATGATCCATCTGATTTATTTAAAGTTGGAGATACAATAAAAGCCGAAATAATTTCCATTGAAGGTTCAAAAATATTTTTGTCAGCTAAAAAACTTTTAACCGATCCTTGGCATGATGTAGAAAAGAAATATAAAGTCGGTCAAGTAGTCTCAGGCACTATTCTTAAAGTTAATCCTTTCGGTTTGTTTGTTGAATTAGATGCAGACATACATGGTTTAGCTCATGTTAGTCAGATCGGATTAGCGGCAGGACAAAAAATTAGCGATACTTTTCACTCTGGAGAAAAAAGAGATTTCACTGTTGTTTCCATTGAGCCAAAAGATCATCGTTTAGGTTTATCTGTATCTGTTGATGGTGAAAAGCCAGCCGCTAAAAGCAAAAAGAAAGAAGATAAAGACGATGAAGAAAAGAAAACAAAAGTTCCCGCCTCCGCTAAAGCTACGGTGGACAAGAAAAAAGCCAAGAAAGAGAAAGATAGCGAAAAGGAAGAACCCTCCTCTGCTGAAGCTACGGAGGACAAGAAAAAAGAAAAGTCAGCTAAAAAGAAAAAATAAAAGCGAACTCAGATAAGATAAAAAACGCTCCTAAAAACTAGGGGCGTTTTTATTGCAAATATGCAAAGAAATGTTATAATGAATTAAGCAAATTAAAGCTTAATTTTTATAAAAATATGAGCAATAAAAAGGATAATGCAGTCTTAGAAAAAATCGTTTCTTTATGTAAAAGGCGTGGTTTTGTGTATCCGTCTTCAGAAATTTATGGCGGCTTAGCCGCGATTTATGACTATGGACATTATGGCACATTGTTAAAGAATAATATTCGCGATTCTTGGTGGAAAAGCATGATTCAGATGCGGGATGATGTTGTCGGCCTTGATAGCGCGATTTTTATGCATCCAAAAACTTGGGTTGCTTCCGGACATGTCGGCGGTTTTAATGATCCGCAAATTGATTGTAAAGTCTGTAAAAATAGATTCCGCGCCGATCATTTATTAAAAAGTTATGGCATTGAAGCTGATAAAGCTACCTTAGAAGAGATTAACAATCATCTAAATGAGCTTCGCGCAAAAAAGAAATTAAAATGTCCTAACTGCGGTTCGACTAATTTAACGGACGCAAAAGTATTTTCGTTAATGGTAAAATCAAATATCGGTTCCCCGACGGATGAGCTTAAAGAAGAAAATGTTGTTTATTTAAGACCGGAAACTTGTGGCGGCATTTATCTAGAATATAAAAATACGGTTGATTCTTTGCATAAGAAATTGCCTTTTGGCATTGCCCAGGTCGGTAAAGCTTTTAGGAATGAAATTGTGGCTAGGCAATTTATTTTTAGAACTCGCGAATTTGAACAAATGGAAATGCAATATTTTCTTCATCCGAGCATGATGAAAGAAAAATATGATATGTGGAAAGAAATAAGATGGAATTGGTATTTAGCTAATGGTATCCCGGCTGATAAAATAAAATGGTATAAACATGAAAAACTGGCTCATTATGCCTCCGAAGCTTATGATATTTTATATGATTTTAAAATTTTTGGCGATTTTGATGAAGTGGAAGGAATCCATGCTAGAGGGAATTGGGATTTAACTCAACATTCTAAATTTTCCGGCATAGAGCTTAATTATACTGACGAGAAAACCGGTGAGAAATTTATTCCTCATATTATGGAAACATCCGCGGGTCTTAATCGAATGTTTTTAATGTTTCTTGATTTCGCCTACTCAGAAGAAGCAGTTAAAGACGAGGCTAGGATAGTAATGAAATTTCCTAAACATTTAGCGCCAATTAAAATCGCTATTTTCCCTTTATTAAGAAATAAGCCGGAGTTAGTTAAAAAGGCTAAAGAGTTATATTCAGAATTAGCAAAAAATTATATATGCGAGTTTGATGATAATGGCAATATCGGCAAGCGTTATCGCCGACAAGATGAAATTGGCACGCCATATTGCGTAACCGTTGACTTTGATACTTTGGAAGATAATCAGGTTACAGTAAGAGATCGCGATACCATGGAACAAGCTAGAGTTAAGATATCGGAATTAGAAAATTTTTTTCAAGATAAGTTTTCTAAATGATTGCTAAAAATCAAAAAATGTAATATAATTTACCCTGTTAAATAGTGCTTCGCACTAATTTTACTGAAAGTAAAATTATTTCACAGGGCGAATAATAATTAATAGTAAATTTACCCCGCCAAATACGCTTCGCGTCCCAATTTAAATTGGGATTTAACGGGGTAAACATAAAATAAATGAAAAATTTAATCAAAAACTTTTTAATATTTTTTACGGTATTTTTGTTAATTGCCGCAATCTTTAGTTTTTTCGGTGGCACCGGACAAAAAACTGAACAAGTCGGAGTAGAAACTTTAATTGGGCAGATAAATAGCCAAACAGTTAGTAAAATTATTGTGGTGGGCAATGAGATAAGAGTAACTTTAAAAGATGGAAAAAGTGAAATAGTAAAAAAAGAAGCCGGTGATACTTTCTCGCAGATTGTTAAAAATTATAATGTTGATCCAGCTCAATTAAGCGGTTTAACGGTTGAAGTTCAAGATAATCAGGGTATGGATTATTGGCTGACGACAATTTTACCATTTTTAATTCCGTTTCTCTTAATTAGTGTTTTTATTTATTTTATGATGCGTTCGGTTCAGGGCGCTAATTCTAAAGCTATGATGTTTGGCCAATCTCAGGCCAGAGAAACCGGACGAGAGTTTAAAGGCAAAGTAACTTTTAAAGATGTGGCTGGGGCTAAAGAGGCTAAAGAAGAATTATCAGAAGTAGTTGAATTTTTAAGAAATCCTTTAAAATTTTCTGATTTGGGAGCGCGTACGCCGCGCGGAGTTTTACTTCTAGGTAGCCCGGGCACAGGTAAAACTTTGTTAGCTCGCGCGGTTGCCGGCGAAGCCAGCGTGCCGTTTTTTTCAATTTCTGGTTCTGAATTTGTGGAAATGTTTGTGGGCGTTGGCGCTTCACGCGTAAGGGATTTATTTCGTAAAGCTAAAAAGAGCGCGCCTTGCATAATTTTTATTGATGAAATTGACGCGGTCGGCCGTCGGCGTGGAGCAGGGCTCGGCGGTTCTCACGACGAACGCGAACAAACTTTAAACCAAATTTTAGTGGAGATGGATGGTTTTGATCCTAATACAAATGTAATAGTCATCGCGGCGACTAATCGCCCTGACGTTTTAGATCCGGCCTTACTTCGACCTGGCCGTTTTGATCGCCGAGTTATTTTAGATGAACCTGATTTAGCTGATCGCGAAGCTATTTTAAAAGTTCATTCAAAGAAAAAACCATTAGGCAAGGATGTGAGTTTGAAACGCGTTGCCGAAAGAACGCCTGGTTTTACCGGAGCCGATCTCGCTAATCTTTTAAATGAAGCCGCAATTTTAGCGGCCATGAAAAATAAAAAAATAATTGATTTAGAAGAAATTTTTTCTTCGATTGAAAAGGTAATGCTCGGTCCGGAAAGAAAATCAAGAATTTTATCAGATAAAGAAAAAAAGATAACCGCTTATCATGAGGCTGGGCATGCTATCGTCGCGCATTTTTTACCTCATAGCGATCCAGTGCAAAAAGTTTCTATTATTGCTCGCGGTCAAGCCGGCGGCTATACTTTAAAAATACCGCTAGAAGATAAACACATGTATTCTAAAACCGAGTATGTTGAAGAAATCGCTGTGCTACTCGCTGGTTATATTACTGAGCAGGAAATTTTTGGCGAAGTTACTACTGGTGCTACTTCCGATTTACGTCGCGCTACTAATTTAGCTAGAAAATTAATTACTGATTTTGGCATGAGCGAAAATTTAGGTCCGCGAACTTTTGGCGAAAAAGATGAGATGATATTTTTAGGCAGAGAAATCCATGAACAGCGCGATTATAGTGAAAAAGTAGCTGAACAAATTGATAAAGAAATATCTAATTTTATTGATAAGGCCGTGCATCAAGCCAAGGGTTTAATTAAATCAAAACATGAATTTTTAGAAAAAACCGTGGCCGAACTTATGAAAAAAGAGACCTTAGAAAAAGAAGAATTTGAAAAGATCGTTGGCCCTAAACAAAAAGAAGAATAATTATCAGATAGTGTCTTTGCTGTCTAAATAGATTTTGTGGTATAATATAAATATTAATAATTAAACCTCGCTCCATAAAGCGAATGAAGGGGGAATTTATGCCATTTTATAGAAATATTTTAAAACAAGCTTGGGACTTAACTAGGCGAAATAAATATCTCTGGTGGTTTGGTATTTTTGCCGCTTTAATTGGTAATGGCGGTGAATTTGAAATTTTATTTAATAATACCGGCGGTGATCCGGCGCAAGCGCTATTTCCTGCCTGGCAAAGAGTCGCTTCAACTGGAGTTTTTAGCGGTCATACTTTAAATAATATCGGGGCTTTATTAAGGCAAGATACTTTAAATATGATTCTTGTTTTTTTGGCTTGTTTAATTGTTTTAATTGTTGTGGTGCTGTTAGTTTGGCTGGTTGTAGTTTCGCAAGCCGCGGTCGTTAATAATTCAGCCGCGATTATTAAGCAAAAAAAACATAATCTTAAAGATGGTTTTGATTCTGGGATTTTGAATTTTTGGCCGGTTTTAACTTTGAATATTATAATTAAAGCTATAATTTATATATTATTAGTGGCAATTAGTTTGCCGGCAATTTTTTTCAGAGGAAGTTTTGTTGCCAACACTTTTTATATAATTGCCTTAGTGGTTGTAGTGCTTTTAGCTATCATTTTATCTTTTATAATGAAATATGCCGTGGCTTACGTAGTAGTTAATAAAAGTAAAGTTTTGTCTGCCATTAAACGCGGCTTTAAACTTTTTCAAAGAAATTGGTTAATAAGTTTTGAGATGGCTATTATTTTATTCGCTGTAAATTTATTAATCGGTCTAGGTATAGTTTTAGCGATTTTGACTTTAGCCGTGCCATTTGCGTTTTTAGCTTTAATTTTTTACTATGCTTTTTCTGCAATTGGTTTTTGGTTAATAGCTATTTTAGCTTTTACTAGTTTTTTGTTTATTATTGTTTTAATTGGGGCGGCCTTAGCAGTTTTCCAGATTTCTTCTTGGACTGGGCTATTTTTAGAGCTTGATAAAAAGAGTGGTTCCAGTAAATTAGTTAGAATGGTGAATAATATGGTAAAGTCGTAAAAAATTTAAAATTATTTTTTAGATAAAAAAGAGTATGACTATCGTCATACTCTTTTTAAATTTAAATTTTTTCCGCTCCGCTCGGGGCCGCTTTTTTAAAAAAGCGGGGCAAAAATCGCGAGCTGGAGAAAATTTAGGTAATTTTTATGCTTCGCTCAGGATAATTTATAACTCGCCTATGCGGCTCAAACAAATAAATTATCTAATCTCGCTTTCGCATAAAAATTTCACTAAATTTTCTAGGCTCGCATAAAATACTAAAATGCAATTAAAATTCACCTAGGGGTTCGGGGAGTGGAGCCCCGCGATAAACGCGGGGTAAATTGTCTAAAGCCCTTGCCCCGCCCTTGTGGCGGGGAATCGGAACTCCCCGAGACTTTTTGCTTACTTTTTAGTCATAAAAAGTAAGTCCTAGCGAAGCGTCACGAATGTTAAATTCAGAAAAAAGTATACTATAACATTTGAATTCTTATGAATTGCTTATTTGTTAAATTTATGTAAAAATATAGGTATTATGATTTCATATTTAAAAGGAAAAATTAGGAATAAAGGTAATGGTTTTGTGATATTAGAAGTAAATAATATCGGCTATCAAGTTTTTATTTCGCCTTTGCTTTATGCTGATTTAAACCTTAATCAAGAAGTTGAATTCTATACTTATCAGCAGGTGCGTGAAGACGCTTTAAATTTATATGGTTTTAGAAATATAGAAGAATTAGAATTATTTGAATTGTTGCTCTCTATTTCCGGCATCGGACCTAAATCAGCTTTAGGAGTTATGTCAATCGCTAGTGTCGCCGATATTAAAGAATCAATTTTTCGAGGTGATCCGGCGCTACTAACTAAAGTTTCTGGTATCGGTCGGAAAACCGCCGAAAGAGTAGTTTTAGAATTAAAAGAAAAAATTGGCAAATTGGTTGTTGACGATGGCGGAATAAGTAAAAGCAGTCTTGGTTCAAGCGACGAGATTGACGCGCTAATGGCGCTCGGCTATTCGCTTTCGCAAGCGCGAGACGCGTTAAATGGCATTGACGCGAAAATAAAAGATAGTGGCGAAAGAATCAGGCAAGCTTTAAAAATGTTGGGGAAATAAACCTTAAAAAATTTTTTTAAGTGTTTTTCCTCTAAAGGTTTAAATGTAATATGCAAATAATTAAGATAACGGATAAAAAACAGCTAAATGATTTTGTTGGCTCACAAACTAAGAGCCAATTTTTGCAATCATGGCAATGGGGAGAATTTCAAAAAGAAGTTAGCGGTACTATTTGGCGAATCGGCGTCATAGAAGACGATGGGCGCCTATTAGCTTCGGCTAAATTAGTTAAAAAGCAATTACCTATAGGGCGAAGTTATTTTTATTGCGGTCGCGGTCCGGCTATAGGAGATATAAAAAGAAGCGCGGTAATTATGAGTGAATTATTTAAGACCATTAAAGATTTAGCCACGGATGAAGGCGCTATGTTTTTAAGGTTTGAGCCGGTTAATGAATTTAAAATTTTTGATTTTAATTTTTCAATTTCTCAAACCATTGATGTCCAGCCAAGCCAAACATTAATTTTAGATTTAACTAAATCTGAAGAGGAAATTTTGCAAGGCATGCATCAAAAAACTCGCTATAATATTCGTTTGGCAGAAAAGAAAGGCGTTAAAATTATTGAGGCAAGCGCCGATCGGTTTGAAGAATTTTGGCAACTCTTAGCTTCTACCGGCGATCGAGATGATTTTAATTTGCATGGCCGTAGTTATTATCAGGCTATGCTAAAAATGGATAATAGTTTTGTAAAATTATTATTTGCTGAATATAAAGGTAAATTATTAGCTGGAAATTTAGTAGTTTTTTTCGGCGACACGGCTACTTATATTCATGGCGGTTCTTCTAATGAGAATCGAGAGGTAATGGCGCCATACGCTTTACAGTGGCATACTATTAAATTAGCTAAACAGGCAGGGTTTAAATATTATGATTTTCATGGTATTGATGAAGTTAAATGGCCAGGAGTGACCCGTTTTAAAATGGGTTACGGCGGGCAGATTGTAAAATATCCTGGTACTTTTGATTTAGTATATGACGATGCTTGGTATAGTATTTATAAAATGATTAGAAAGGTCAGGAGAACATTTTAAATATAATTAATTATGGAAAAATTTTTGCATATAATAAAACGATATATTCCCGTTAAACTATTTAACGCTTTACAACCAATTTATCATTGGTTGTTTTCTGCTTTAGCTTCGGCTTGGTATGGTTGGCCATCAAATAAACTTATAGTTATCGGCGTAACCGGTACGACCGGAAAAACTACCAGCGTTTATTTAATTTCTAAAATGCTGGCTTCGGCTGGCTATAAAAACGGTTTTACTTCAACGGCTATGTTTAATGACGGCAACAAAGAATGGTTGAATAATAAAAAAATGACCATGTCCGGCAGATTTTTTACTCAGAAAATGCTAAAAAAAATGGTAAAAAATAAATGCCAATATGCGATTGTGGAAACTACTTCCCAAGGGATAGAACAATATCGCCATAAATTTATAAATTATGATGTTATAATTTTCACCGGTCTATATCCAGAGCATATTGAGGCACACGGCAGTTTCGAGAAGTATAAAGAAGCTAAAGCTAAATTGTTTGCGCATCTTAAAAAATGCAAAACAAAATATGCGGATGATAAAAAGAAAATAATCAAAACCGATAGCGGTTTAAAAAAAATTGAAGCTAACCGGGTAAAAAAAACTATTATCGCTAATGGTGATGACTCGCATGCCAATTTATTTTTGTCTTTTTGGGCTGAAGAAAAACTAGTTTATACTAAAAACAATGAAACAAGCGATAAATTAAAGAGCGATAAAACGCATATTATAAATTATGGCGATATTAAATCAAGTCAGTACGGCGTTAGCTTTAAGGCTGAAAAAACAGAAATAAAATTAAATTTATTAGGCGAATATAATGCGGCTAACGCCATGAATGCGGTTTGTTTAGGTTTAAGTCAAGATATAAAATTAGAAAAAATAAGAATTGGTTTAGAAAAAATAAAAGGCGTTCCTGGTAGAATGGAAATAATTAAGAAGGCGGAGCCGAATTTTACTGTTATAATTGATTACGCTTTTGAACCAGAAGCTTTAAAAAAAATATATAGCACTGTTTTAAAATTAGAGCATAATAAAATAATTCATGTTTTAGGTTCGGCTGGCGGCGGGCGAGATATAGCTAGGCGGCCTAAGCTCGGAGCTCTTTCTAGTATGACCGCCGATATAGTAATTATAACTAATGAAGACCCGTATGATGACGATCCAAAATTAATTATTAATCAAGTTGCCATGGGCGCGAAGAACGGTGGTAAAATTTTAGAAAAAGATTTATTTAAAATTGAAGATCGGCGAGAAGCTATTAAAAAAGCTTTAACTGAAGCTAGTGAAGGCGATATAGTTTTAATAACCGGCAAAGGTTGCGAGCAGGCGATTTGCGTAGCCGGAGGTGTAAAAATTCCTTGGGACGATAGAAAAGTGGTTGAGGAGGAATTAAAAAAAATGAAATAAATTTCTATGTTAAAAATAATTTACTTCGTTCATGGCACAACGACGGATAATGAAAAAGATTTGGCTACGGGTTGGGCGGATGGCGAGCTTTCCGAGCTTGGTATAGCGCAATCAAAAGAATTAGGAAAATTGGTGGCCAATAAAAAGTTTGATGTTGTGTTTTGCTCAGATTTAAAAAGGGCGGTGGATTCGGCACAACTAGCGTTCGGTAATAAATATGAAATTATTCAAGATAAAAGATTGCGGGAAGCTAATTACGGAGATTATACCGGCCAAACTGACGATTTTAAAAATAATCTAATAAATTATATTGATAAGCCGTTTCCTAATGGCGAAAGCTATAAAGATATTGAAAAACGAATCACCGATTTTTTAAAAGATGTTTTTAAAAAATATAACGGTAAACATATTGCCATTGTTGCTCATCAAGCGCCGCAACTCGCGCTAGATGTACTTTTAAAGGGAAAAACCTGGGAGCAGGCGATTAAAGAAGATTGGCGTCATACTAAGTCATGGCAAGCAGGCTGGGATTACCGGTGCTCTGCCTGTGGATAATTTTGGTCGCCATTATATAAAAATGATAGGAAAATCATATATTATAGCTAATATTAAATAAAATTAATTAATTCAGTATATTTTTTTAAAATTTAAGCTAAAAACCCTTGACAAGCCTAATGATTGTTGTTAATATTTAAGAAGTTTTCAACAGGTAAAAAATTTGTAAATAAAATAGAATTCTTTCTGAGTCTCCGTTTTAACGGGGAAGGCAGAATAAAAATCCAAACGGCTCCGTAAAGATAGAACTCTAAACGGAAAGGAAATAGTATTGGCCGTTTTTTTGTTATCTTCGTTATTCATTTTTAAAATCCCCTTGCATATTTTTAAATCTTAAATAAGTGAAGACTTGTCTCATTAATTAAATATTTCGCGTTAACTCACAGCTATTAAAAACTGGTTGAGTTTTTTTGTTTTTAAATAAATTTATTAAAAATATATTATGACTACGAAATTAAAAACTGATAGCCGAAGATTTTTTACCGAAACTAAAGCGGCTATTGATTTACCAGATTTAATTGAAATTCAAAAAGATTCTTATAATTGGTTTTTGCGCGAAGGACTAAAGGATCTATTTGAGGAAATTTCTCCGATAACTGATTTTATCGGTCGTAATCTCGAATTATCTTTAGAAGATTATTATTTAGACGAACCTAAATTTGATGAAAGCGAAAGCAAGGCCAAAAATATTACTTATGAAGCTTCTTTGCGAGTTAAAGCGAAATTATCAAATAAAAAAACTGGTCAAAGCGTTACTCAGGAAGTATTTTTAGGCGATTTTCCTCTAATGACTAAAAACGGCACTTTTATAGTTAACGGCATTGAAAGAGTTGTGGTCTCGCAGTTAATTAGAAGCGCCGGCGTTATCTTTACTTCAGAATTTATAAAAGGAAAAAAATATTACGGTGCTAAGGTTATACCTAACCGAGGTGCTTGGCTTGAAATTGAAACCGACATGAACGACGTAATCTGGGTTAGGATAGATAGAAAAAGAAAAGTCGCCATTACTTCTTTATTTAGAGCTTTTGGTTATTCAACTGATGAAGAAATAAAACAATTATTTGCCGATAAAGAAGAAATAACCGTGGGCATTGACGGTGAGAAAAGTTTGCTTGGTTTTATTGAAGCTACTATAGCTAAAGATGCGGCCAAAAATGAAGCCGAAGGTTTAAAGGAAGTATATAAGAGAATAAGACCGGGCGATTTAGCTACGACTGATAATGCTAGACAATTAATTCACTCCATGTTTTTTAGATTTGATCGTTATGACTTCGACCGCGTTGGTCGCTACAAAATGAATAAACGATTTAATCAAAATGTTCCTAATAATAAAGAAAACAGAGTTTTAAGAAGAGAAGATTTAGTCGCGATTGTTAAGGAAGTTGTTAGATTAAATATTACTCAAGAAAAAGAAGATGATATAGATCATTTAGGCAATCGTCGCGTTAGAGCGATTGGCGAATTAATTCAAAATAAATTCAGAGTCGGTTTAGCCAGAATGGAAAGAATTGTTAGAGACAGAATGAGTATTATGGATATAGACAGTTTAACGCCGAATAAATTAATTAATGCTCGTCCGGTAATTAGCGTAGTTAAGGAATTTTTTATGTCTTCGCAATTATCGCAATTTATGGATCAGACAAATCCTTTAGCCGAGCTTGAACATAAACGCAGATTATCAGCCATGGGTCCGGGCGGTTTAACTCGCGAACGCGCTGGCTTTGAAGTCCGCGATGTGCATACTACTCATTATAGTCGTATTTGTCCGATTGCCACGCCAGAAGGTCCGAATATCGGTTTAGTTGGCCATTTAGCTAGTTATGCTAGACTTAATAGTTATGGTTTTATTGAAGCGCCTTATCGCGTAGTTTTACATGACATAGAAAATGATCCGGCTAAAACCGTTAATAAAATTGCTCGTGAAGATATTTATGAAATTAAAGGCGATAAAAAAGGCAAATTAATTATTAAAGCCGGGCAGGTGATTGATAAAAAAGTTGCAGTTGAATTAAAAGAAAAAATGGGTCATATTACTATTCCGATTGTGCCGGTTTTAAGCGATGAGATTGTTTATCTTGACGCTTTTGAAGAAGAAAAATATATTTCTACTCCGGCAACCACCCCGGTTGATGCTAATGGATATTTTAAGGTTCAAAAAGCTGAGGCTAGAAAATATGGACAACCTTCGCTAGAACCAGTAGAAAAAATAGATTTAATTGGCGTAGCGCCAAATCAAATTGTTTCTGTAGCCACTTCTTTAATTCCATTTTTGGAACATGATGATGGTATCAGAGCTTTAATGGGAACTAACATGCAACGCCAGGCTGTGCCGTTAATCACTTCTGAAGCGCCGGTTGTTGGTACTGGCATGGAAGCTAGAGCGGCTGCTGATTCAGGCCACATTGTTTTAGCTCCTGAAGACGGTGAAATTATTAAGGTGGACGGCGGTTTGATTGAATTTAAAGATAAAAAAGGCAAGACGACTAAATATGTTTTAAATAAATTTTTACGCTCTAACGCCTCAACTTGTATAAATCAACGTCCGATTGTTAGTCGCGGAGATAAAGTAAAGAAAGGCGATGCTTTAACCAATAGTTCAGCCGTAGATAATGGAGAATTATCATTAGGTCGTAATGTCTTCGTAGCTTTTATGAGCTGGGAAGGTTTTAATTATGAAGACGCGGTAATTATTTCTGAACGCTTAATTAAAGAAGATGTTTATTCATCAATTCATATAGAAAATTATACGATTGACGTACGCGATACTAAACTCGGACCAGAATTAGTAACTAACGATATTCCTAACATCAGTGAGGAAAAATTAAAAGATTTAGATGAACGAGGCATAGTCCGTATTAGCGCTGAAGTTTCTTCAGGCGATATTTTAGTTGGTAAAATCACGCCGAAAGGCGAAACTGAATTATCAGCCGAAGAAAAATTATTACGCGCGATTTTTGGCGAAAAAGCTAAAGACGTAAGAGATTCTTCATTATATTTAGAGCATGGCGAACATGGTAAAGTAGTTGATGTTAAGATATTTTCTCGAGAAGACGGCGATAAATTAGCAGCCGGAGTGATTCAATCAATCCAGGTAACCGTAGCTAATTTAAGAAAAATTCAAATCGGAGACAAAATGGCCGGTCGTCATGGCAACAAAGGCGTTATTTCTAAAGTTGTACCGATTGAAGATATGCCTTATTTAGCTGATGGTACGCCAATTGAAATAATTTTATCGCCTTTAGGCGTTGTTTCAAGAATGAACTTAGGACAAATTCTAGAAACTCATTTAGGTTATGCGGCTAAAAAATTAAATTATAAAATAGCCGTACCTCCGTTAAATGGTATTAGCGAAAAACAGATTAAAGAAGAATTAGCGAAAGCTAATTTGCCAACTAATGGCAAAGTAACTCTTTATGACGGTAAAACCGGCGAAGCTTATGACAATCAAGTGGTTATTGGTTATAAATACATGTTGAAATTGAACCATATGGTTGAAGATAAGATGCACCAGCGTTCAATCGGACCATATTCCTTAATTACTCAGCAACCTTTAGGCGGTAAAGCTCAATTCGGCGGACAACGTTTCGGAGAAATGGAAGTCTGGGCGCTTGAAGCTTACGGCGCGGCTCATTGCTTGCAGGAAATATTAACTATTAAATCAGATGATGTGCCAGGTAGAAGCAAGGCTTATGAGTCAATTATTAAAGGTGAGCCAATTAGAAAATTAAACGTTCCAGAATCATTTAACGTTTTAGTTAGAGAATTAAAAGGTTTATGTTTAGACGTTGAATTAATGCAGGGTGATCAAGTAATAAACTTAGAACGTCAAGGAGATGATAAGCCGGCCGAAGAAGGGGAAAGAAGAAGCAATTTTGGAGAAAAAGTTGAAATAATATAAACAGTAATTATAAATTAAATTTAAAATACTATAATATTATGCTTAATCCAATAAAAACAACTGATTTTGACGCCATTAAATTAAAACTAGCTTCACCAGAAGAAGTTTTAAATTGGTCTCATGGCGAAGTCACTCGCCCAGAAACCATTAATTATCGTACGCAAAAACCGGAAAAAGATGGGTTGTTTTGTGAACGAATTTTTGGACCGTCAAAAGATTGGGAATGTTATTGCGGTAAATACAAAAAAATTCGTTATAAAGGCATAATTTGCGATAAGTGCGGCGTGGAAGTAACCAGAAGTTTAGTTAGACGCGAACGCATGGGCCATATAAAACTTGAAGCTCCAGTTTCTCATATTTGGTTTTTGCGCGGCACTTCTTCAAAAATCGGTTTAATTTTAGATTTACCTATGCAGGCTTTAGAGAAAGTTGTTTACTTCGCCAGTTTTATTATCTCTGATGTTAATGAAGAATTACATTTAGCTACTATCGAACAAATTAAACAAGAATATAAAAATAAGAGAAAATCCATTGAGGCTGATTGGCAAAAACAAGTTAATGAAATTAAAAATA
Source organism: Patescibacteria group bacterium (assembly GCA_041653215.1). GTDB lineage: Bacteria > Patescibacteriota > Patescibacteriia > Patescibacteriales > GWC2-42-12 > JACPHD01. Next base: position 2,339 of record JBAZFW010000007.1, on the reverse strand, counting down.
AAAAAGGCAAATTATTAACTCAGGGTAAAAGTGAATTTGAAATTGAAACTTTATTAAGCCAGGAGATTGAAGCTTTGGAAAAAATAAAAAATGACAAGCTTAATAATTTAGAGCAAGCTTTTGATCAAGCGCAAAAAGAATTAAAAGATTTAAAACCTCTAACTATAATTTCTGAAAGCGTTTATCAAAATTTAAGTTTAAAATATGGCCATATTTTTACCGCTGATATTGGCGCTAGCGCTATTAGAAAACTTTTAGAAAAAATTGATTTAGATAAAACCATTGAACAAATAGATAAAGAACTTTTAGTGGTGATTGATTCAAAAAAGGATAAAATGATCCGACGCTTAAAATTATTAAAGAGTTTAAGAGCTAATAATTTAAGACCGGAATGGATGATTTTAAATGTAGTGCCGGTTATACCGCCAGATTTAAGGCCGATGGTACCGCTCGATGGCGGACGTTTTGCCACTTCTGATTTAAATGATCTATATCGTAGAATTATTAATCGCAATAATCGCTTAAAACAATTAATTGAACTTAACGCGCCAGAAGTTATCTGCCGTAATGAAAAGAGAATGCTTCAGGAAGCGGTTGATGCTTTAATTGATAATTCCATTAGACATGGTAAAACGGTTGTAGCTTCTACCGGTCAGAAAAGAATGTTAAAGTCGCTCGCTGATTCTTTAAAAGGCAAACAAGGCAGATTTAGACAGAATTTATTAGGTAAAAGAATTGATTATTCGGGCAGAAGCGTTATCGTAGTTAATCCAAATTTAAATTTAGACCAATGCGGTTTACCTAAGCGCATGGCTTTAGAATTATTTAAACCTTTTATTATCAGTAAGTTAATTAATAAAGAAATTGTTCATAATGTTAGAAGTGCTTCTCGTTATATTGAATCAGGCAAAGATGAAGTTTGGGATATTCTTGAAGATATTGTTAAAAAATCATATGTCATGTTAAATCGCGCTCCAACTTTACATCGTTTAGGTATCCAGGCGTTTAAACCAATTTTAATTGAAGGTTTAGCGATTCAAGTTAATCCTTTAGTTTGTACAGCTTTTAACGCTGACTTTGACGGCGACCAAATGGCGGTTCATGTGCCTTTGACCGAAGAGGCGATTGCTGAAGCTCGCGATATTATGTTAGCCAGCCACAATTTATTAAAGCCGGCTACCGGCGATCCAGTGGTCGCACCTAACCAAGATATAGTTTGGGGAGCTTTTTATATCACTAATGTTGATCAGGCTTACGCAGACGCTGATGAGAAAAAATTAAAGAATTTTTGCTCACCCGAAGATGCTAAATTATCCTACAGCATGAAGAATATAAAACTACAGCAGAAAATTAGAGTAATGATAGATGATAAATTAATTATTACTACCGTAGGCAGAATTATTTTTAATGAAGTTTTACCTCCAAAATTACGTTTTGTTAATGATACTGTTGGTAAAAGTAAGTTAAAAAATTTAGTTAAAGAATGTTTGAGACATTACGGCGAACAACCAACAATTGATTTATTAGATAATTTAAAGAAGACCAGTTTTAAATATATTACTAAAAGCGGATTATCTTGGGGCATGGACGATATACCTCATCTTTATGAAAAAGATGAAATGTTGGTTCAAGCTTCTCTCCAAGCCGAAGAAATTAGCGAACAATATCGAGATGGTCTTTTAACCGATAGTGAAAGATATAGTAAAATTATTGAGCTTTGGACTACGGTTAAAGAAAAAGTAACAGAAATTTGCCGCCACGATCTACCGAAGGATGGGCCAGTTTATTCTATGATTGAATCAGGCGCTCGCGGTTCCTGGGCCCAGCTAACTCAAATTTTAGGCATGAAAGGTTTGGTGACTTCACCTTCCGGCGATATTATTGAATTGCCGGTTAAGGGAAATTTTAAACAAGGTTTTTCGGTTCTCGAATATTTTATCGCTACGCACGGTGTGCGTAAAGGTTTATCCGATACTGCCCTTCGTACTTCTAACGCTGGTTATCTAACTAGGCGCTTAGTTGATGTTTCACAAGATATTATTATAGTTAAAGATGATTGCGGAGATGATGAAGGCTTGTTGATTACTAAAAAAGAAAGTGAAGAAATGAGTGAGAGTTTAGTTAAACGCATGACCGGTAGATTTTTAGCGGCTGATTTAAAAAATAAAACCGGGAAGGTTTTAATAAAAGCTGGTGAGTTAGTTACCGAAGATTTGGCGGAAAAAATTGCTAAAGAAGATATTTTAGAGGCGAAAATTAGATCGGTTTTAACTTGTAAAATTCATCGTGGTATTTGCTCTAAATGTTATGGTTATGATTTAGCTTATAATAAAACTGTT
>JBAZFW010000006.1:0-45317 GCA_041653215.1 Patescibacteria group bacterium | reverse complement strand
TCTGTTTATTTACATCAAAACCGTTTATTAAAGCTTGACCAGAGTCGGATTTTAATAAAGTTGATAATATGCTAATAGTAGTTGATTTTCCAGCTCCGTTAGGTCCTAAAAAACCAAAAATCTCGCCTTGCTTTACGGAAAAAGAAATATTATCAACCGCGGTTAATTTATCAAACTTTTTGGTTAGATTTTTTACTTCTATTATATTTACCCCGTTAGAAATATCATTTTTATCCATAAAAATACTAATTCATAAACATACCCGTTAAATAATAATTTCTAACGGGGTTCATTAATTTAGACTAGTAACTGGTAAAATAATTAATTTTACTTTTAGCTCTTAAGGATTCGAGTAAAGCGCTGGCGGCGCTGCTTAATTTCTCTTGTTTTAATTGGCTAGTAATCTGCTCTTTGTAATTAGCTTCTTCCCCTTCTGGAACGGTAATTTTATTATCAGCAATAAATTTTGTTATATCTTCTTCGCTGACTTGAATTTGATCGGCTAAAAGAGTTTCTATCTTTTTTTGAAATTCAATTTGATTCTTTAAATAATCAAGAGTAACGCCCTGCTCGATTAAAGCCTGATCTAATGTCATGCCCTGAGCCTTTAATTGATCTTCAACAGTTTTTATCTCAGCGTTAATTTCTTCTTGGCTCACTTTTATGCCTTTAGCAAGCGCTTCGTTGTCAATTAATTTTTTAGTAATAAGCGATTCTAAGGTTTTTTTACCGTACACACTTTCCAATTCAGAAATCACTGCTAACCGGCTTATGGGCGTACCGTTAATCGTAGCCGAAATAAATAAACCTTTATAATAAAAAAGCAAACCTCCGATTGCCGCAATAATTATAACTACAACTAAAGCGATAATAGCGTTTTTATGAACGCTAATAGCAATTTTATTAGGTTTACTAATAGATTCAATTTTTTGAGGTTCAACCGGCGCCGGGCTTGGCATTACCTCAACCTGCTCTTTTTTCTTCGCAGTTTTTTTAACGATTTTTTCTTCAAGTTTTTTTTCCATAAGATTAAAATTATTTAATTATTAAATTTAATTTAAATTATAACTGCCCCGGTTTCTTAAATTTATTATAAATTTTCTTGCCAACAAAATAAATTAGCCAGAGAATAAACACATAAATTAAAAGCATTGGTAAAGCTACTATAATAAAACGAATCAATCCATTAATAAAACCTTGACCAGCGGTTATTAACTGTTTAACTGATAATTTAACAACTTGCCATGGGCGCCAATCTTGGCTAGCTGAAGCGATTACTACGTCTTCGCTTAAATTAACCGTGATAGTCGACATATCGGTCTGCGAATTTAGATATTTCATCTGACCCTGTAATTGTTCAATTTCTCCGCGCACTCTAGCTACTTCCCTAGTAACAGCGAGAATCTCTTCAATTTTTCCCGAGCGATTAAGTAAGGCGACGAATGAAACTTCTTCAGCTTGTTTATTCTTTAACCGCGCCTCTAAATCAATATATTGTTCGGTTATATCCTGGGCGTTAGAAGATTCTGACATAACCTGAGTGGCAACTTTTTTTACTTCATCAAAAACCGCTGTAAAATTCTGATAAGGCACGCGAATGGTTATATAACCTGATTTAGTGCCGCGGCTTGATTCGGAAAAATAAGAATTAGAAATTTCCCCTTCATTTAATTTAACTATGTTAGTTATGCTTTCTACTGCTGTTTCTATTTTTTCAATTTTAAGACTTAGATCTCCGGTTTTAATAATCTTTTTATCAACCGGTTGAGTAACGGAACTAGGCGATAATTCTTGCTCTATGGTCATAACCGAATCCATCGCCATCTCGTTAGAGCTCACCCTTTTTGAAGTACTCATAGGCGCAGCAATGCCAAATGAATTAGTTGATTCTAAAATTGACTGACCAGATATTTTATCGCCACTAACCTGCCCAAAACCTCCTAAAGAAATTATTAATCCGACATACAAAATAATAAAGGCTAACACGCTTAAACCAATAACTTTTAAAAGTTTTTTAATCGGCATAATTTTATTTTAAAAAATTAATAAATTATTTATTTTTATCTTCTCTAACCCCCATAATCAAAAAGGCCACAAAAACTCCCACAAAAATTACTGCTAAAATTATAATTCCAATCATCATCATATAATTTGTTTTATTCTTAAAGTTTACTACAAATCAACATTTTTTTCAAATAAAAACCCCTAGCAGCTGTTAGCCAACTGCTAGGGTAATAAAAAAGTACGCGGTGCCGTATATTACTGCGCGGCGGTGACTACATCCGTAATTTTTTCGATCACGGACTGGAGGTCTGATTTCAGAGCTTTATCGGACGAAATTTCGTTCAGGCACAATTCAATTTTTTTCATCTTCGCCTGAAGTTTTGACAATTCCTGCTGCCGGCCTTTTTGGGCTTCAGCCTGGCTTTTGAGATGCTCGTGGCATTTGGATACTTGCCGTTCCTGGCGGAGAATTATATTGTCCTGCCTCTCCAAATCTTCGTGTAACCTTAATTCAGTTTTTTTCGCTTCTTCCAGATCTTTGTCCTGCGCTTTGCACTTTCTGTAAAAAACCGAGATGACTTCTTGGAGCTTGCTGATTTCCGCTTTCTTGCCTTCATTACTGGCTTCGGCAAAAATCATCGCCGGGCTCTTCAATTCCTTTTCAAAGGAATTTTTCGCCAGTTTAAGAAGCATATCCAGGCCATGCATCCCGCCGCCGTGACCGAAAATATCTTCCATAGCGTCATGCATGGGTTTTTCGTCCTGTCCTAAACTAAAAATAAAATCGAGTAAACTCGCTCCGTCCATTACTCTCCCGCCGTCGAAACTTCTGCTTTTGTCTTTTCCGTCCAAATTAATTTCCTCCTATAAATTTTTAATTTTTGTTTTATTTAATTTTTTAATTTAAACAAAACAATTTTTTATAATATAGTATTATTAAATTTTTATCAACTTTATTCTAAGCTGCCTGCTGTATCTCTGGGTGTTGACCTGGCCGCGCGACTTCATGTTTAAAAATATTAGGATAAGCCGCAATTAATTTGTTAAGCGCATCAGCGTCCCCGGTCATTCTTACGGCTTCGCTAAATAATTTTTGGTCGCTCATTTGGCCGTGATGATTTTGCTTGCCTTCAGGGATAGGGTCGGTGCGTAATAATACATATAAAACAATTTTTGAATCAGGATTATCTTCTGAATTGTTTAGAGAAATTTTTGCGAATTCCGCTATAACTTCTCCCTGCCTTATTGTGCTTCTTATTTCTGAATTTTTCTCATCTAAAATTTTCGATTCCCTAGCCTTATTTAAAATTCTCTCATAATCTCCTTCATTAATAATCCCGCCTAATTTTTTATAGTCTTCGTAATTACTTTCAAAAGAATTTTTAACTTTTTCGACTTTTAAATCTTCTATATTAATAATATTGTTTGCAAAATTTTTTTCATCCATATATTTAATTTAAAATTAAATTAATATATAAATTAGAATAATAATCTATAAACAAACCATCTCCTTATTAAAAGATGGCTTGTCTAATAAATTTATTTTTCTTGATCATTAAAATATATTTCCTCCATCCTCTACCATTGGAACGGCAGGGGTGCTACTGGCAGTTGCCTGACAAGCTTTTAAACTTTCTTTATAAGTATTCCAAGTTTCTTGCTGGACTTTTTTAGATGCTTCATTTATTGCTTTTCGCGCTTCGTTAAAAGTTTTAACGCAAGCATTTAAAACTTCCCGTTGCGTGCTAGTGGCGGTTAGCGCGGTTTGCTGACAGGTGCTTCTAGCCGATAAAGCTGCATTAAGTTCGGTAGCTGCGGCCGTTACTCTAGCTATTAAGGCTTTATCTTTTACGTCAATAGCCGTTGCAACGCAAGCAGAGATTTCTGATCCGATAGGCGCCCAGGCTATTTTCTTCCTAATACCCCATAAGGCATTGCCGATTTTTTTAATCTTTTCAAATTGGTTTATTAAACCAGGATGACCGATTTTTTCTAAAGTTGAAGTTGCGATATCTGGGGTTGAAGTTGCTTTTCTAACCCCGAATAAAGCATTGCCGATTTTCTTTAGAACGTTAAAATATTTAATATGTTCGGGTGATGGAATTTTTTCTAAACTTGAAGTTCCCGTAAGATTAGCCGAATTTTCGGCGTTAGCCACCGAACCGATGACGCCAAAAACGGCTAAGCTAAAAACAAAAAAAATAACAATTAATAAGGAAATAGTTTTTTTCATATATTTTTAGTTAATTATTAAATTAAGCTCAATTATATTATATAATATTTGATGTGATAACTCAATATAAAAGAGCCAGACATTCGCCAGACTCTTTTATTAATAATATTATTAATAAACTAATTTATCCCACCAACAAAAAAATAACACTAATTTTAGCGTTATTTTATCATAGCTGAGAGTGTGGGGTATGGTTGGGACTTATTTGTTAAATATAAACGGCAATATTTATTAAAATTATTGGGAGTTTATGATTTTTATTATTTAAACTTTTATTTCTTCTTTTCTACCGATAATATTCACCCCATAAATTTTTCCGCCCTCTTTTATTATTTTTTGATATGATCCATAACCGATAGTTTTGCCAGTGTTCCTATCAATCAATTTTTCATTGCCGATAATATCTTTCCCAATAACTAACCCGTCTCTAACAATAATATCGCGAAACATATCATAAGAATGATCTCCTTTTCGGTTTAAAACATATTTATTGCCTATTATATCGGATGCAATTATTACTCCGGAAATATACTCTATTCTTTTATAACTGTTATAACCTAACTGTCGTCCCGTCTTTAAATCTATTAGTTTTTCATTTCCTAATATATCTTTTTCCACTCCTAAATTACCATCTAAATCTCTGACATTATTTCGTTCATATTTTCTGACAAAACTTGTTTTCTGTTGAAAATTTGTTCCTTTGTTTAATTCTGCTTGCATTTTATCCAATCCATCTTGCCTTCTTTGCAATTCCTGCATTTCTTTTTCATATCCTTTTTTTGCCTTATACGCTTTATAAGCGCTATCTAAATATTTTTTGAACTCTTCTTCCATGCGGGGATTATTTTTTACTAAACTGAGCATTAACATCGCTTCTTTATCTTTCATCATCTCTCTTTTAAATCCCTCCCAATCTTCGTCGTCGTTATTTTCGGTTCTTTCATCTCCATTTTCGTTTTTTTTATTGCCGCTTTCTTTTCTTATTGAATTTTCGCTATCATATCGTTCCCTCTCTTTTTCGTCGCTTAGTATTCCGTAAGCTTCTTGAACCTTAAGAAACTCTTCTTTTTTAGTATCGCCCCCTACCATATCAGGGTGCGTTTGTTTTACCAGATCTCTAAAAGCTTTTTTTATTTCTGCTTGACTGGCAGATGGCAAAACGCCAAGCACTTCGTAATAATTTCTCTTTGGTTGTTGCTCTTTTTGTATTTCTTCAAATTTCATATTCTTTATAATATCTTTTTAGTATAGCAAAAAATTTGCTGCGGGACTTGGATTCGAACCAAGATAACATCCTCCAGAGGGATGCGTCCTACCGTTAGACGATCCCGCAAAAAATTAATTTATTTACTCTTATTCAAAATCACCATAGGGATTCGGGGAGTGGAGCCCCGCGATAAACGCGGGGTAAATTGTCTAAAGCCCTTGCCCCGCCCTTGTGGCGGAGAATCGGAACTCCCCGAGACTTTTTGCTTACTTTTTAGTCATAAAAAGTAAGTCCCAGCGAAGCGTCACGGATGTTAATTTTAATAAAAGGTATAATAAACCCGTTGAACCGTCTACTTAGAAAATAAATAATACTAAATTTATTCCTCTAACTCCTAGATTGCGGGTCAAGCCCGCAATGACAAAAAATTTTAGATTCCGGCTCAAAGGCCGGAATGACAAATTAAATTTTAACTTACAATCTTTCCGCCAAAAGTCTTTAATAAATTATCAATCATATTCCCCTGTTCGCCTTGCGCCGGCTCTGGTTGTTTTTTTAAATCTACTGGCTCGTCCGAAACTAATTTACTCGGCGCCACTTCTAGATTTTCATCAATTACGGCTTCAATCATAATTGGCGCGCCATAAACCTGATTTAAAACTTTTTCTATAATATTTTTTATGGATGCTTCGCTTACTCGATCTTTATGAAATTTATATTTAAACGCTAGACAAAGCTTATTGCCATTTAAGCCTTGGGGTTGGCAAACGCGTAAAATAAAAGATAAAGAATGATTATATTGCTTAACTTTAGCTAAAACCTCATTCCATTTTTCTTGAATTTTCTCATCGGTAAAATTTATTGGCTCGCCCGTGTTTACTATTTTTTTTTCTTCTGTTTTAGTCGCCGTTGATTGAATTTTCGGTTGATTAAATCTTGAGCCGGTCGAAAAACTCTGGCCAACGCCGAGCGAACTTCTAGCCGCCGCCGTAATCGTACAAATTTCAGCAATCGCCATTTCTAAAGCTAACTGCTGAATAAAATCAACTTTTATCTCGCTGGAAACTTTAATAAATTTTTCTAAAAGTTTAAGCGATAGTTCAACGGTTAAATCTTGCGCTAATTTATTTATTTTTAATTCAAAAGTTTCCCCAAGCTCAAGCGCTAATTTATTAACTAGCCCTGGGCTTATTTTCATAAGCATTAGCTTTCGTAAAATTTCAATCGTGTCTTTAACAAAAATTTTTAAATCAACGCCATCATCCATTAATTTATTAATCAGCCTAATACCGCCGGCCGCGTCTTTTTTAATTAAAAATTCTAATAAATTTATAACCTCACTTAAATCCGATCTCGGAATTACTAAATCGGCCTCGGCTTGCGTTATGGTCGTGCCGCCGATAGCGATAATTTGACCGAGCAAACTTTCGGCATCGCGCATATGTCCGTCGGCATAACGAGCAATAGCTTCTAAAATATCTTTATCAATTTTAATTTTTTCCGCTTGAATTATATAGGTTAATTTTTTTACCGCGTCATTAACACCGATTCTTTTAAAATCAAAACGTTGGCACCTAGAAATTATCGTGGCCGGAACTTTATGCGCTTCGGTCGTACATAAAATAAAAACTACATTCGCCGGCGGTTCTTCAATTACTTTTAAAAGCGCGTTAAAAGCTTGGGTGGAAAGCATGTGCACTTCATCAATGATAAAAACTTTATATTTTGATTTAGACGGCGCGACGCGAGCGCTCGCAATTATGTTATCGCGAACATTATCAACGCCAGTGTTTGAAGCCGCGTCAATTTCAATAATATCTAAAGCTCGACCGTCAGTAATTTCTTTGCAACTTTGGCATTCGTTACAAGGATCAGCCGAATCTTTCTTGCGCTTTTCGCAATTTATGGATTTAGCGAAAACCCTAGCTAAAGTCGTTTTACCAACGGCGCGCGGACCGCAAAAAAGATAAGCATGGGCAATTTTATTAGTCTTAATTTCCTGCTCAAGCGTTACTTTTATGTGATTTTGACCGACCACTTCAGTAAAATTCTGCGGTCGATATTTTCTATATAATGTAGCCATAATAATCAATTACAAATTACCAATTAACAATTACTTTAATATCTTATCATTAAACCCAAATAAATCAAATAAAGATGGCTAGCGCCATCCCCTTATCTAATCTAAGATAAAATTAAATTTCTGTCATTGCGAGGAGCGCCAGCGACGAAGCAATCTCACGAACTATTAATTTAACAAATTGTCCGTTAGATTGCTTCGCTCCTTTTAGTCGCTCGCAATGACAATATATTTTTATTCCTTCTTTCTAACAATATTCTCTACAGCCGCCCATTTTGATTCACCGTTCTTCGGAACTAAAATTACAATTTCATCCCCGCCTTCACCTTTATAGTAAGTTACGCTAGCGGTTAAGAGTCGCCATTTTTTACCGTCAGCCAAAGCAATATATTCGCCGCTAGCCGTTCGCTCTAAAATTCCGACTACGCGAGCTCGTTCAATCGGTCCAATTTGCTTATAAACAAAAGTGCCGTTAGCGGTTATGGTAAGTTTTAAAATATCACCTTCAACTAATTTTGATTTTGAAGCATAGTTGGCCGGCACGCTATATTGCTTGCCGTCCGGGCCGATCATATTTTCTCCGTCAAACACGCCTTCAATAATTCTAGTCTCGCCTAAATTTTCTTCATCCGAATCAAAACTTTCGTCGCTTAACTGAGCGATGCTAATAGAAGCCTCATCTTCAGGAGATAAATTGCCGGATAAAAGCTGAATTAAACGTTCGTTATTTTCTTTAATGTTTAAAAGAAGCTTTTTCGCTAAAACCATTTTTGATTTAGCGATGCTAATGTTTTCGTCTTTGTTTTGTTTTTTTTCTGATTCGACGTTTAAATATTCTTTAGTTTGATTATCGGTTTCCATATCTAAATCGTCATTTGTTTTTTTATTTTGTTTTAGCATAAATTTTTGTTTTAAGTTTTAAATTATACTAATTTTAACTAAAAAAATCAATTTTGTAAAGTCGCTATAAATTTTTTGCCCGATTCATAATTTCCGCTTCAATTATATTTCTATCCTGCCCATATTTCATTCTCGACAGAGATTTTATCTTGGTCGCCGAGTCTTCCCTTTTAATGCCAGGCAGTGGCCAAACAGTTGACATGGAAAATGGACGTGAAGCCGTATTATCTACCAATAATTTTACATAAGCCGTAAATTTTTCAATATTAATTAAATCATATTGATTAAACACTGGCGCGAATTCTTTAGCCATAGTTTCCGCGTCTTCTGAACCGATTTTAAATAACATCCAAGTACCCACGTTACCGAAAACCGCATTTTTAATAGAAGTGTCTTGGCCCTTAACTAATTGTCCGAGATATTGATGAGCGATTATTAAATTTAAATTATATTTTCTGGCTTCACTTAAAATTGAATTAATGGAATCGGTAGTAAAATTTTGAAACTCATCAATATATAAATAAAAATCAACTCTTTTTTCTTGAACCATATCCGTGCGCGACAAAGCCGACATTAAAATTTTACCGACTAAAATCATGCCTAATAAATGAGCATTGGTTTCACCAATTAAACCTTTTGATAAATCAACCAACAAAATTTTCTTCGTATCCATAACATCGCGTAAATTAAACGAGCTATTTTGCTGGCCAATTATCGGGCGCATGGTATCGTTAGAAATAAACGAAGTTAATTTTGAAGTTATATACGGCACGACGTTAGCTAACGCCGCTTCGCCGCCGGCTTTTTCCGCTTCCTTACGCCAAAAATCAACTACGGTCGGATCTTTGCATTTTTCCAATTTCATTTTTCTAAACGCCGGATCGGATAAAACTTTTGGTATTTCCATTAAAGTTGAACCGCTCTCCGGATCGCTCATAACGAGCAGCATGGCGTTTCTCATATACTGTTCAAAAATCGGTCCGCCGGTAGCTTTTAAATCATATAATTTATCAAAAATCTTTATCATTTCGTTAATAACAAAAGTTTTTTGTTCTGGATATCTCGCATCAAATTCTAATAAATTTAAAGCTAACGGCCGCTCAATATCGGCTGGCGCAAATAAAATAACGTCCTGCGCCCGTTCCGGCGGAATACGTTGCATAATGTCAGCAATCAAATCGCCGTGCGGGTCAATTACGCAAACCCCTTCGCCATTAGTAATATCTTGAATCGCCATAGAAGCGAGTAAAACCGATTTACCTACGCCAGATTTACCGATAACATAAGTATGGCGGCGCCTGTCTTCGCGCTTCATTTTTATTTCCGTGGTAATGCCGCGATAAATATTTTTTCCTAAAATTATGCCTTCGTCAGGAATGTTTGACGGCGCGGCCGAATATTTAGCCATTAACCATTGGATATTCGGCGTTTCCGCGCTAGAAAGCGGCGGATGAAAAAGCGAGGCCATTTCTTCAGTATTTAAAATAAAACCTACGCTCGGCTTAAAACGCCTATAAATAAAATCTTTGATTAAAAACTTTTGAATGTATTTATTATAAAATGGAATTTTATTGCTTAAAACATTACCGTATTGATAATAATTATATTGGCTAAAAGCGCTAATCATATTATTAAGAAAAACTTTAGCTCGCGGATTATCTTTAGCGCTGGCTACTAATCTAATATTAACATCAAGTCCGGCCTTAGAATTTTTTTCTTCAATTAATTTTAAAACTTCCTGCTCCATGGCGGTTAAACGATTTTCTTTTTCTGGTTTACCGATTTCATTTTTCGGCTTAGCCATGGAAACTAAATCTCCAAGAGACAATAAAGCCTTAGAAAATAAGTTTGTTCTTAAAGCGTCTGATAATTTTTTACCTTGATTAACTGACGAAACAACGCTATTAACTTTATTATGCCAACCCGGACGAGAGCTCCTAATGACATATTGTATAGCCAAACTTTCCCCTTCTTCTAATTTTGACATGGCGTTAACTAAAGAATTGAGCGGATCCGCTTCCATCTTGTTATATGTTTTTAGGGGAAATATAAAATTACGTTTGGTTTTAATAAAACCAGCCACGCTTTGACCGCGAGCGCTAAAAATATTATAATCAGGCGCTTCTTCTAAAACCGCCTCTGGATAAAAAGCATGAATTTGCTGTTCAATATAACGACCCATCGAAACCGGCGCGACAACGTAAAAAGAAATATATTTATGGTCGGCCACAATTTCAAAAGAAAAATGATCATTTCGCCCAAGAAGCCAAGAAAAATTTTTATACCATACCTCGGCTCTTAAACCGCCAATAGCTTTAAAAATAGTTTCGCCGCGGGCGATATCTTCGCGCAAACGCTGCAAATAATTTTGCGTATTAGGCTGCTGCTTTTCGTCCGGCTTTTCTTTTGGCACACGCAATAAATAAATTGTATGGTTATGATATTTTGAATTTAAAGAAAAAAACAAAATTATTTTTCTTATAATAAAAAGCAAAACGACAAATAAAATTGCCGCTATTAAATAAATTAGCCAACCGTCTATATTGACGCTTAAGCTAACATCATTTACGACTTGGGTATTTTGACCTGAGAGACCGTAATCCATAAATAAAATAATTTTTAATTTTATAATTTTTTAATATCTTAATATTTAAATATTAAAAATTTATATATTATTTAAAAAATAAAAATTGGAAATTAAAAATTTTATAGCCAAAAATTAAATAAAATAATTATTTATAATATTGTTCCTTTATTTTTATAACCTCATCCGCCTTAATCTTAGCTTCTTGTTCTAAAAAATATTTATTAACGCCGGGGATTATAGATAACCATTTTTTAATCAATCTTAAAATTTCACCAATATTAACTTTAGCTTTATTTAAAAGTTGATTTATTTTACTGGCGGTTTGTTCGCCGGTTTTTTTAAATTCCGCTTTCTTTTCCGGCGTTAAATTTAAATATATTTTCTCTAAGTCTTTGGCTAAAATATTTTCAATCTGTTTTTGCCTTTTTGCTGCCGGATCAACCATAATGGCAGTCTGCCCGACGGCAGGCGCTTTAGAATTCAGTTCGGATAAGTCAATTTTATTAGCCACATCTTCTTTAATTTTTTCAAAATGGCTGGTTTTTTCTTTTTCTGTCGCATGTTCTAATTTATGCTTTAGATTTTCCTTGCCTAAAGGCTTCTCACTTGAAGAAAAAGATTTTTCTGCGCCAATTTCCGATTTAATATCTGGCATATAACAAAAAATTACTAGAGTTAAAAGTTCTTATATTATAACATAAAAATTGTTATAATAAAAATACTTGGTTAAATTAAGACAAATATGTTATAATTTATATAATCATTCATTTATTTAAAAACATGCCAAACTTCAAAAAAATTTCTAAAAATATCCAAAGTGTTGCGATTGATAATCCTAAAAGAAATTCTCAGCTGACATGGATTAATATTAATAATGCCGGGAAAAACGAAATAGAATATTTAAGAAAAAAATTTAACTTTAAGCTATCTCATCTTAGAGCTTCTTCGGCAAAAGTAAATTCACAAAGACCAATAATAATGAAGGCGGAAAATTATGTTTTCATGATTCTTCATTTCCCTATTTCTACGGTGAATAATGTTAGCAATGGAAAAATTAAGTCAGCGGAAATAGAATTTTTTATTGGACACGGATTTTTAGTAACAATACCTAGCACTACAATCGAACCTCTTAATGAACTTTTTAATCTCTGTAAAAAAGATAGCCGATCATTTTTATCTTTTGAGCTAGAATCATCAGCTATTTTACTTTATGAAATTCTTAAAAAACTTCTTGAACACAGTTATTCAACTTTAGATGAAAATAGTCTAGCTATTAGCCACGCTGAACAAATTATTTTTGACGGAGACCAAAAAAAATCAGCTAGCCTAATCTTAACTCTTCGCCATAATTTAATTAACATGAGAAAAATAATGCAAAACCATAAGAATATCATGAAAAGATTAATGTTGATGGAAAGCCGAATAATCCCGCCTGAATATTTAAAAAAATACTATGGGGAACTAATAGAGCAAACAAAAACATTCTGGGAAACTTTAGAAAACCAAAGAGAAATGGTGGAAATTCTTCATGATTCTTATGAATCTCTTTCTAATTATCGTTTAAACAACGCCATGAAAACTTTAACTATTTTTTATGTAACATTTTCTTCCATGGCGTTAGTAGCGGCTATTTTTAGTATCAAAACCGAAGATGGTATGCCATTTCTAAAATACTCTAATAATTTTTGGGTGGTTGTTCTTATTATGGGCATAGTTGGCTTAGCCATGTTGTTGTTATTTAAAAAGAAAAAGTGGATGTAATTTATATTATGATAGAAAATTTTTTAATCCTTATTGCGTCTTTATTTTTTGTTGTAAAAGGCGCAACGCTCGCGACAAAATACTCAGTTTTTTTAGCGGAAAGTTGTCGATTATCTAAATATGTAATCGGTTTTATTGTTGTGACTGTAATTTCTATTTTGCCAGAAACATTTATCTCTATTAGCTCCGCGCTAGAAGGCGAACCCTCGATAGCGCTAGGAACTTTATTCGGATCTAATGTGGCTGACCTAACTTTAGTTTTTGCCATTATAATATTTTTTTCCGGACGAAGCATAAAAATACAAAGCTCTATATTAAAAAATAATATCATTTTCCCATTGCTTCTTCTGGTGCCGATGATATTAGGCCTCAACGGCCATTTTTCTAGATTAGAAGGTTTAGCCCTAATTATTGTTGGTTCAGCTTTTTATTTTCTAGCCCTTAAAAATGATACTGGTTGTTCGCCAAAAAATAATGATAATGAAAATCGTTTTAAAAATTTTATTCTACTGCTTACTAGCATGGCCATATTATTAATTGCATCTCACTTTACTGTTATATCGGCCATGAATTTAGCTCATGGCTTAGGGGTTAAGCCAATTTTAATAGGATTATTTATTATAAGTTTAGGCACAATAATACCGGAACTTCTTTTTTCCTTGAAAGCTGTTAAAAAAAATCATGATTCTTTAGCCATGGGCGATCTGCTAGGCACTGTCCTAGCTGACGCGACTATAGTAGTCGGCATTTTATCTCTATTAACTCCTTTATATTTCCCGCCAAAAATTATTTATGTAACTGGCTCATTTATGGTATTAGCCTCTTGTTTACTTGTTTATTTTATGCACACTGGCAGAGTTATATCTAAAAAAGAAGGCAAACTATTATTTTTATTCTGGTTAATTTTCATTTTAACGGAACTGCTAATAAATAAATAAATTAATAAAAAATCCGGTCATAAAATCCGGATTTTTAAATTAAATGCATTTGTTTGCGAGCATAGAAAATTTAGTAAAATTTTTACACGCAAGCGAGATTTGCGCCGCTTTTTCCTTGTCCTCTGGAGGGTAAAAAAGTGGCTCTGCGGAGCAAAAAATTACTTTAAAATTTTCTTTATTTCCTCTAAACTTCTAATTTTCACTAAATCTTTTCTTAATTCACTGGCATTTTTAAGCCCGCCCATATACCAACATAAATGTTTACGCATTTCAATTATCCCCTGCTTACCTTTTAATTTTTGTTCTAATTTAGAATGTTCTAGAGCAACTTTATATATATCCTTAATTGTTAATTCGTCCGCCTCGGCTCGCCGAGGGCGAGACGGGTAATTGTTAATTCGTAATTGTTTAAATATCCACGGCTTGCCTAACGCTCCCTGGCCTATACCGACTCCATCGGCGCCGGTTAATTTTAATAATTCATCGGCGCTTTTTTTATCTTTAACTCCCCCGTTAGCTAAAATAATTCCTTTAAAATATTTTCTAGCTTGTTTAATTATTTTATAATTCACCTCGCCGCTATTCCCCTGCGTTGATGTTCGCCCATGTATCATTACGGCCTTAATATCTAAATCTTGTAAATTTTTTAAAAAATCTAAGGCCGTTATTTTACCGACTTGTGATCTAATTTTTATAGATACCGGCAAATTAGTATTATTTATAGTGGCTTCAATTACCTTAAGCGCTAATTTTAAATTAGCCATAAGCGCGACGCCGGCTCCTTGCTTCGTTACTTTTTTTACCGCGCAACCAAAGTTTATATCAATGCCGTCGGATTTTACTTTTTTAGTTATAAATTTAGCCGCGATAGCGAAATGTTCTGGTTTACTGCCGAAAAGCTGGATTATATACGGCCGTTCTTTTTTATTAAACTCCATTAACTCTAAAGTTTTTTTAGAATTATAAGCAATCGCCGTCGCGCTAATCATTTCGCTATAAACTATATCGGCGCCGAATTGTTTGCATATTTGCCGAAACGCCGAATCAGCCACGCCGGCCATAGGCGCTAAAGCGTAAATCGGTTTAGATAATTTTTTATAAAAATTTTTGCTCATAAATAATAAAATCACCCCGGGGCTTGGGGTGACGAATAAGCGCCAAGGCTTACAGCAGGAAGATAAATCAACGTTATAGCGCATTGAGGCACCCCAAAAGTTCTTTGGTTACTTTTTAGTTATAAAAAGTAAGTCCTAGCGAAGCGTCACAGATATTATAAATTAAAAATCAAAACATCAAATAAATTAACTAATTTTTTATATTGACGATAATTATTTTTTACTAATATTTTGCCCATCTTTAATATCTTTTACTATACAGCCTAATTTTTCGATTTTATCGCGCAAACGATCTGATTCTTTAAAATCCTTTTTTTCACGCGCTATTTGTCTCTCATCTAATAATTTTCTAATTTCAGGATTAGTCATATCGAACATTGACATCAATTCTATATTTAATCCCAACACTGCATCAAAATCTAAAATTGTTCCAAATTTATTTTCGTTTTTTACATCTGACTTAAGTAATTCTTGTACAACCGCCAATGCTTTTGGCATATTTAAATCATCATTAATTGCGGCTAAAAAATCATTTTTAAAATTTGAATCTTTTTTTATCTCACCATATTTAGAGTACACACCATTACAATAATCTACTGAACGTATATTGCTAATTTGACTATACAAATTTTTTAAACCATTTTCTGCCGCTTCTAACGCCTCCCAAGTAAAATTCATTACCTTGCCGTAACCTGTTTGCAGGCATAAAAATCTATAAGCTAATGGATTAATACCCTTAGCTTCTAAATCTTTTATCGTATAAAAATTATTAAATCTTTTTCCCATTCTCTGTCCATCAACTAATAAATGCTCGTTATGTAACCAATAATTTACCGGCTTCGCGCATTGATAACCGATGACGCTTTGGTGAATTTCGTTTTCATGATGAGGAAATTTTAAATCTATGCCGCCGGTATGAATATCAAAAGGCATTTTAAGTTCGGCCTCGCCCATAGCTGAACATTCTATATGCCAACCCGGCCGGCCGGGCAACTTTTGCCCATCAAGTTCAAACTCCCAAAACGGTTCTCCATCTTTCTCTCCTTTCCATAAAACAAAATCCTGCACATTATCTTTTTCATATTCGTCATTATCAATCCTCTCATCAGACTTTAATTTTGAAACATCAATATCAACTAGCAAACCGTATTTATATTTTTTACTATATTTTACAACGTCAAAATAAACTGAACCGTCTTTTATATAAGCATAACCGGCGACAAAAATCTTTTTTACTAAATCCTGCATTTTATCAATATATTTTTTATCCGCGGCATGAGTGATAAAATCTGGCTTAGCTATATTTAATTTTTCTAAATCTTGCCAAAAATATTTCTCAAATTCAGCGGTAAACTTTTTTAAAGCTTCTGCCGGAGCTAAGTCCGGATATTTAACCTTTGAATCCCTAATCGTCTTATCATCAACATCAGTAATATTCATTACCCAATTTACATTCTTTTCACCATAATTATATCTTAAGGTGCGAACTAATAAATCAGCAAAAACATAAGAACGCAAATTACCAATATGCGCATAATTATAAACAGTCGGCCCGCAAGTATAAATTCCAACAACTCCCTCTCCTTTACAAGGAGAGGGTTGGGGTGAGGTTCTTATCGGCTTAAATTCCTCTTTTTTACGGGTTAAAGAGTTGTAGAGATATATTTTATTCATAAAAACATCTGTCATTGCGAGGAGCGTCAGCGACGCGGCAATCTCAGGTAAATCGCTATGAACCCGAGATTGCTTCGCTCCTTACAGTCGCTCGCAATGACAATAATTACTACATTTATTCTACCCTACCACCATTTTTTAGGCAAGAAAAAAAGGGGTTGGTCAATCCCCTAAAAAAATTAACGACCGATACATCGGCTACCCTATTTCGCAGAGGTAGCCCTTACTATTTTCGCCTGGCTTTAAGAGCCAGACGCTTCCCTTAACATTAAAGGTCAAGGGAGTCTTGATCTCTCCGCCGCATTGACGGAGAATCTCTTTCGCGATTTCGCTCGCCCTTTTTGCTCTGCGAGCAGAAGCAATAAAACTGTTAAACATATTTCTCCTCCTTATTTCTTATTTTATTTTTATTTTATTTTTTTTATTTTTTATATTTAAAGCGACAATCGCTTATTTTTTAATGAACAATTTACTTTTTATATCACTGCCCATATTTTTAATATGAGTAGAGGATAAAAATTAATTTAAATTTACAAAGTATTGTGCGAGCCTAGAAAATTTAGTGTAATTTTATATAACAATCTATTCAAAATCACCCAGGGGTTTGGGGAGTGAAGTTGGCGACATTGCTTACAGAACTAAGAACAATCAACATGATAGCCAATCGGAACTCCCTGAGACTTTTTGCTTACTTTTTAGTCATAAAAAGTAAGTCCTAGCGAAGCGTCACGGATAATTTAATTTATAAAAGGCATACTACAAAATCCCAATGATTACTGAATAAATAGATAAAACAACATTCATTTTGCTAACTCCTGGATTCCCGCTTTCGCGGGAATGACAAATACTTTATAAATACTTCTCCGGATCAACGTATGATCCATTTAATAAAACTTCAAAATGCAAATGCGCTCCGTTTGAATATGAACCAGCGCCACTTGTACCTGGCGTACCGCCTGATAAGCCGATAGTATCGCCTTGCTTAACCGCATCGCCGACTTTAACGTCAATACGAGATAAATGCGCGTATCTGGTCACTAAACCGTTTAAATGCATAATTGCCACATAACTAGCCTGGCTAGTTAAACCGCCATCAACCACTTCAATAACCGTGCCAGCGGCCGCGGCCTTAACTTTAGTACCCTGATCAACGGCTATATCTATGCCGGTATGCTGGCCTAAAGTATCTTTGTAAGGATAACTTGAATCATTAAAATCATAAGTTATTTTACCGCTAACTGGTTTAATTAATTTTACAGTGCTACTAGCTGATTTATCATTTTCATCTTTGTCGCTAGAAGTACCAGTTGCTATGGTGAAAGTATAACTATCGGTCGGGTCGCCGCTAATCAGAGCGCTTACTTTAGATTTTTTGCCTTGAGCCGTAAAATCGCTAAAATAAATACTAACATTTTTATCTGTTACATCATCACTAGTTTTAACATGAATATCAAAGACAGCTTCTTCGCCAACTTTTAAAGTATAGTTGCCTAAACTTAATTTATTAGCGCCGGCTACCGGTTTACTTAATGTGCTGCCGGTTTTTTTCTGAGTATCGCGATTAACAACTTTTAAATTGCTATAACCTAAGCTATATGTTAATTCCTGATCAACCGCGTTAATAGTAATTGATTGCAACTTTAAATCTTCAAAACCTGAATTTTTAACTTTAAAAGCAGCAATAACATTATCATCTTCGCCCTTAACTACAAAACCATCAGTGATTTTAGTAATTTCCGCGCCGACTAAACCAAAAGTGGTTTTATGGCTATTAACATTTAAATTTTTAACCGCGGCTGGTATTAAAGAGGCGCTGTTGACTGCCTTAATATCGCTAATAGCTAATTGAACTTCTGAAGCTTTAACATCGGTTTCTGTATCGGCATAAACTTTTATTTCGCTTCTTGTGCCTGATTTTAAAGTATAGTTAAAACCGACAATTTCTAAATCATTGCCATAAGGAGTTTTAATTGTTTTAATTTTAGTTGAACCAATATAGAATTTTAAATTGCTAAAACCATTGTCATAAGAAATAACGCCTGAGCTATCGCTACCGGTAGTAAAATTGATACCGGTTATTTTAGTATTGCCTCCAGCCGCGCCTTCTATAATAAAACTGGCGATTTTAATATTTTTTTGGCCTTTAGTAAAGGCTTGATCGCCTAAATCGTTGTTAGGATAAAGATAGACATTGGATTGGCTAACAGTTAATTTAGCGCCAGAAACATTAACTTGATTTGAGTAAAAAGGACTTAACCCTGATCTATAAACAAATTCTTTTAAAACCACTTTATAATAACCGCCGTTTGGCGCTTTATCAGATATTTCAGTAACTAAAGCTACGGTTAAATTCTGCTTGGCTTTTAATTCAAGCCCGCTTAAATCTACATAAACTGAACCGCTATCAAATCTTTCACCATCGAAATAACCAAGCGTTTCTCCGGTATTATAATTAACTAAATAAACGGTTTCAGTTAAGCCTGGCATTGAGCTATTTTTTTCTAAATTGAAAGTTAAACGGCTTAAAGTTATTTTTTGATTATTATTTCTTATTTCAAAATTACCAATAATCGCGCCAGTTTGCTCTGAAAAAACCTTGTTATTAGCCTTTAAATCTTTACTAACAATATTTACCGACTCTCTTTTAATCGTAATAATTTCATTAAGATTGGTTATACTGACAAATAAATTAAAATCTCCCTGCGAGCTACCGACTTTAGCGGAGATCAGATCAAGATTAATTGTGCTATTATCGCCATCTAAAATATCAGCTATAACCGAAAAAGTTTCGCCGTCACCTTTTTTAATTTTGTAATTATTTAGTTTAAAAATTAATTCTCTATCAGAGTTTATTATCGCGGTTGTAGAAATAATTTCTCCAGATCTATTTTTTAATTTAAAATTATTTATACTAGACGCGCCAACCGTTCCCATGTTGGCAAATTTTAACTCTTTTACAAAAACATTGGCTTTGCCGGAAGTTTCTAAAAAATTAAATCTGCCGATATTTTTTTCCGTAGTGCCGATAACAGCTTTATTATCTTTAATATTTAAAGTTTGCTCGCTAGCCACAACTTTTTCTAAATTATTATTTCCGGAAATAAATTTAAAAATTTCTCCAGTCAAAGGAAAAACGCCTACGGCTTTAGCGCCGGTTATATTAGACGCCTGATCAATAGAAATTTGCAAAGTATGATTAGCAACATTAATTGAAGTATCATTTAAATTTACATAAACTTTAATTCTTTTAACTCCACCGGCGCTAATAATAATCGGCTGATTATTAAAATTAAAAACAGCTTGTCGATTATTAGGATAAGCGAAAGTTGAATATTGTATATCGCTTTCGTCGGTTAAATAAATTTCTTTAATGACATCAGTATTTAAAACACCTTTTAAATCTAAAACTAATGTTTTAATTTCAACTGGTTGGCTAATAGCTTTTAAATTAAAAACAGCCACTAAATTATCCTGGGTATTAGTAACTAAATAACCAGACTTAGGATTTAAAGAATCTAGGGTGATTGATAATTGGCTATTACTATAATCAATAGCGCCGGCAGCCTTAAAATCAATGGTTTCGTATTCGTCTAAATCAGTTTGAGAAATTGTTACAATATCAGACCATTTAAAACCTGAATCATTAAATTGTTTTTCAGATGTAATTAAAGCTTTTTGACCATTAGAAATATAATAAACCGAAGAGTTACTATTAGACTTAACTAATCTAACTTCCGGCCATTTATTTAATTCTGCTTCGCTAATAACTTTTACATCGCTCCATTGATTACCATAAGATAAAAAAGCCTTAGCGCTTACATAAGTTTTCTTTAAACCGCGCGCATGGTCTAAATAATATATTGCTGAGCTATTAGCGGTTTTAACCTGCTTTATAGAGGTATCAACGCCATAAGCTGCACCAGCTTCACTAGCATTCATAGCCAAATAGCTTATAAAAATTATGCCTATAGCAGATAACAAAAGCTTTAATGCAAAAGCAAAGGCTAATATTTTATATTTTTTGAATTTATTAATTTGGCCAATTGAATTTTTGGCTAATTTTAGAGTATTTAACATATAATATAATTAATTTTTTACATAACTTAATACTATATCATATATTCAATATTATGTCAATACATACAACTTAACATATTTAAATAATTATATTAAAGTAAAATGTTAAATGAAAATAAAAAAATGAAAATAAAAGGAGGAAATGAACCTTGAGAAAAAAAATTATAGCATGCTTAGGAAGCGGTGATGTCAAGCCGGACGATCTATACTATAAAGCTATGGTTAGCGTCGGTAGCCTACTTGCAGAGAAAAAATGTATCGTTGTAACCGGAGGATTCGACGGAATAATGAAAGCTGCGGCTAAAGGCGCAATAGAAGCTGGTGGCAGAACAGTCGGCTACACTATGTTGGGAAGAGAAAGCAATTCTTACATATCCACGACAGTAGACTGTAAAAATCTTTTACACCCTATGATGTACGGCGAAAAAGAGGAGCCAGATGTTGCAGTACAATATGGTATGCGGTTAGGCTGCCTTCTTGCTGCTGACGGTTTCATTATCTCTGCCGGCGGCGGTCCAGGCGCCATGACTGAGTTGATGGCAATTATCAACCTCAACTCGAAAATATGGAAAACGCCGAAAAGAACTGCAATACTAAACATAGATGAAGCGTATTTCAATTATGAATGGAATGCCCGTATGCTTGAGGAGCTGGGAAAGTGGGGTTTCTTCCCGAAAAAAACACAAAAGTACTTTCGAATCGCCGCAACCCCGGAGGAAGCTGTCAACTGGGTAACAGAAATTTTTTAAACACCACGGGAACTGACATACGTCAGTTCCCTCTTTTATTTCATTGAAAAAATAAGAAAACATTTTTTACATAAAAAAATTTATTAAAAAGACAAAAGAATAAATAAGCCGCGTCTATCATTAAAATGCTAATTTTTTAAATAAAATCTTATAACAAAAAAAACAGAAATAATAATTATTTCTGTTTTTTTTATTTATTAAAATTTTAAAATCTACTTAACTTAAGCCAACCTCATCAATAACTATCATTTTCTTACTATCTAAAATGCCATACAAAAATATATCAGTTATATCGCGGCGATATTTAAATTCGTGATTATCAAAAACCGTAAAATTAATTTCTTTTCCTAATTCAATTTCTAATTCTCTAATCAATTTAGCTAATTTAACTTTATTAACTTTCCCCACAATTAATATATCAATTAATGAACTAGGATTATTAACAAAAATACCGGTTAAAACTAATAATCTTATTTTACCGATAGATTTAAGCTTTTTTACAAAATCTTTCTCATATAAAATTTGCGCTTTTACGATCAAGGCTTTAATTTCGTCAAATAAAACAAAATTGGGATTAGCGCGAAAATATTTTTTTTCTTGTCCGCCCGTATTCCCCTTTTTATCTTTTGGTTCGTCTTCTCCTTCAATTTTTATATTAGATGTTAAAATGCCGAATTTTTCCAAATTATCTAATTCCCTGCTGACCGAATTAAGCTGTAATTTTAAATCACGTGATAATTGCCTAATATAAAACTTTTCCGCTGGATTAAGCAGAAATAACTTCAATATTTTCACTCTAGCGTTAGAACCGAGTAATTTTTCAAGCATATGCTTAGTAATCCTAATTAGCTTAATTTAGAAAATTCCCTTTTCTCTAAATTTATTGTATAATAAACTTATCGTTTAATCAAGCCTAATAATTATATTGGTCAGTTTTTTATTATAGTTTTGTTTATATAATATGAATTACAAAATAGCCCAATTTATCTTAACACCAAGACAGCGTAATGAATTAGTCCACGAAATTTATGTCGCTCAGCCAGACGCCAACAAAGAGGCTTTAGCCGGAAAACTTTTTGCTTTGATTGAGATAGAATCAAAAAAATCCGACAGCTTAAAAATTATTAATTTTTTAATTAACACGCTCAGCCATAGTTATTACCAAAATGAAAAGATGATTTTGCGCGAACGTGTTTCAAGTATAAAAATAGAACATATTTTTGAATCAGCCCTAGCTAAAACTAATAAAAAACTAGCTGAATTTTTACAAAGCGAAAAAATAAAACTAAACCCTGATTCAGCTAATATCACTATCGGCGTCATTTATAACGACAGTTTACACTTTTCAAGCTTAGGAAAAAATAAAGCCTTGCTTATATATAAAAACAAAGTCGAAGAAAACGCTAAATATAAATTAGCCGATATTATCGAACAAACCGAAAAAGATGAAGCGAAAAAACCATTAAGTTTGGCTAAACTATTTTCTAACGTAGTAAGCGGCGCCTTGCCGCGCGGCGGCTATTTTATTTTTACTAATGAAACCTTTTCTGAATACCTTTCAGCAAAACAAATTATAAATATAATAACTACCCTGCCCCCGGCTAGCGCGGCCGAACAAATTAAAAATACCTTAAGCAAAATTAACGCTTATGTCCCATTTTTAGGTATTATTATAAAAAACACCGCCGGATTAAAAATAAAAGAAATAAAAATAAAACAACCGGTTGCTTCGACTAAAGCCTCAATTGAAAATTTAATCGCTACCGAAGAACAAACCGAAAAATTACTTACCCCTTCGGGTCTAGTTAACGCTAAAAAATGGTCGTCTGTTTTTAGCGGCTTAACCGGACGTTTTAGCCAAACGCAAACCAATAAAATAAGCGAAAAAACTTTTTTACTAAAAGATAAAATTTTCTCTGGCAGAAAATCTAGCATATTTTCTTTAAAGAAAATATTTTATTCTTTAAAAAATTATTTAGCCTGGTTTATTGGCTTATTAATCCATATTTTTAAAATATTATCTGATAGAGAAAAATTAGCCGAATTTTTAAAACAATCAGCTTCTAATACAAAAAATTTATATCTAAAGATTAAATCTGACTTATTAAGGTTTTTCCTTTGGTATAAAAATCTTAATAAAATAAATAAAATTTTATTATCCGCCTTTCTATTGTGCTTAATAATTTTCTCCTCTAATTTAATCTGGCAAAATATAAAAAACAATGAAGTAAAAAACCAAACCGCTATTAACGAATTAATGGCGGCGATTGACCAAAAGCAAAACCAAATTGATGCTAGTCTTTTATATAGCAACGAAGAAGGGGCTAAAAAATTACTAGAAGAAGTAAAAGCGCTAATAACGCAATTGCCGCAAAAAACTCAATCGCAAAAAGATCAATATAACGTAATTATGGCTAAACACCAAGTACAAATTGAAAAAATAAGCCGAGTCGTAAGAGTTGATGGGGTTGAAATAGCTAACTTAGTTAATCTTAACGCTAACGCTAAACCGACTAACATAATCATGGCTCAAGAGAAAATATACGCCGCTGACGCTACACAAAAAACTATTTATAGCGTTGATTTAAAAAGTAAACTAGCTACTGCCATAACTTTAGCTGATCAAAATATAAGCAAGCTTGATTTTCCTAATATTGATAAAAATAACAACATTTCTTATTTTAATAGTAGTAATATTATCGTCTTTGACGCTAAAACAGAAAAATCATCAGTTCTAGAAATCAATTACTCAGTTAAACCGCAAAAAATTATTGATTCAAAACAATATAATAATAGATATTATCTAACCGACTCTTTAAACGGCCAAATTTACCGCTTCGAAAAAAGTGGCGCCAAATTAACTAATGCGACCGCTTGGTTAAACGCTCAGGAAGACTTAACTAATGCGACTAGCATGGCTATTGACGGCAGTATTTATCTTTTAAAAAACAATGGCGAGGTTTCTAAATACACTAAAGGCAAAAAAGAGGAATTTTCCATTTCTGCGGTTGAACCTAGCTTGAGCCAAGCTTCTAAAATAACCGTCTCCGAGGCGCAAGACTACCTTTATGTTTTTGAACCAACCGGAAAAAGACTGGTTGTATTTAATAAAGCCGGCGACTTTATTAATCAATATACCAGTGATAAATTCAACGACTTAAAAGATTTCCAAGTTGACGAAACTAATAAAAAAATATACTTCTTAAACGGCGCTTCGATTTATTCAATTGACATGGTAAATGTAAAATAAATAATCACAAATTTAGACAAAACAAAAAAGACATTTTATTTTTCATAAAATGTCTTTTTTTATTTAACGGATTGTCTTTTCGCTTATTTTAAAGTTACTTTAGCGCCAGCCTCTTCTAATTTCTTTTTCATGGCTTCGGCATCTTCTTTCTTAACGCCTTCTTTCACCATTTTAGGAGCGGCATCGACTAAATCTTTAGCATCCTTTAAACCCATCTCGGTTAACTCGCGAACAGCTTTAATAACCGCGATTTTGTTTGAACCAGCGTCGGTTAATTCAACGTTGAAACTGGTTTTTTCTTCGACTTCAGCGGCGGCGGCAGCTGGACCAGCCATCATCATAGCCGGAGCGGCGGCAGAAACGCCAAATTTCTTTTCTAAGATTTTAACCAATTCGGCTAAATCTAAAACTGACATTTTTTCAATGGTTTCCACCAAAGATTTAAATTTATCAGGAACTACGATCGGTTCCTCTTGTTTTGTTTCTTCTGACATAATTTTTTATTATAGACTTGCTACTAAATAATTTTTTTGTTACGAAACGTAAAAATTTCAAGCGAAAAATTTAAAAAGCGACGACGTTTATATGGGTAAATATAAGCGGAGGAGCTTTTTATATTTTGCAGCTGAAATTTTCAGTTGCAGTAAAAAAAATTATTAAGTAGCAAGTCTTGTTATTATAAATTAATTATTTTTTCTCGCTAACTGCTTTTAAAACTTGGACAAAATTTCTAAGATTGCCGGCTAAGGCGTTAACAAAACCGGAAACTGGCGCGTTAATTGAGCCAACCAATTTAGCATATAATTCCTGCTTGCTTGGCAAAGTCGCTAAATTAGCAACCTCGCTAGCGCCAATATATTTATTTTCCAAAACGCCACCGATAAATTCAATCTTTTCCCCTTTTTCTTTATCTTTTTTAAATTCGCCAACTATCTTAGCCGGAGAAACTTCATCGCTATAACCGAAAATTGCGGCTACTTGTCCTTCAAACTTCTTAACATCTAAACCTTCTATAGCTTTATCCTTTAAAGCTAAGGAAAATAAAGTCTTCTTAGCCACATAATATTCATTATCTTCCTTACGTAATTTAGCTCTTAATTCTTCATTTTCTTTAACTGTTAAAGCATTATATTTGGTGAATATAATTGATTTGGCTCTAGAAACTTTGTCATTTAAATCATGCAAAATTGTTCGCTTCTGCTCTTTTGTTTTAGGCATATTTTTAAATATTATTAAGTAAAAATTTAATGGCCGTAGAGTTTTACTCGCTATTAAATTTTGACTTAATACCTTATATTTTTTAAAAGTATTGAAAACTTTTTTAAAAAAGTTTTCAAGGCAACAAAAAATCTGCATACAATACGCAGACTAAAAGATTAGCTAAAATTAGCTTTGTCTCGGCGGGAAATTAAGCGTTTTTAGGCGCACCCACTGTCTGCGACTATTTTACCCTGTGAAATCCCTTTGGGAGGCGAAGCCTATTTCACGGGGTGAATTAATTTAATAATAACATACTTTAATAAATTGTCAAGAAAAAATAAGGGCTTGTGTTAAACAAGCCCTTTTAAATAGCCATTAACTATAAAAATCGGCTTACTCGGCCGATTTTATTTTCTTCTTGCGCAACTCATTCTGTTTTTCGAAAAAAAGATCAATTTTTGCCAAATATCCTCTAAAATCCCTAGAAGTTAATATGCCGCAAATTTTCATTTGCTTTAAATTTTCTTCATGAAAAGAACATAAAGCGAAAGTTCCATCGTCTAGGCGTATAAACGCAGAAGACGACATGCCTTTAAAAAACTTCTTTTTAAATTCACCGACTGGTAAATAACACCCGCCATTAATTCCAATAATCTGACATAAATACGCTCCTTCTTTGAGGGTATAACTCCACGCGTCATCACTAACGGCTTGATTTTGCTTCTCCATTACTCGTATTGATTCCTTTCTTTTTTATTTTTTATTTAAAATACTAATATTTTATATTAAACTCTAAAATCTCTATTACTATCTTTCTTTACTAAAAATATACTTTTGCCAAAAAAACATAATTAAAAAAATAATTGATAAAAATATTATATCTATTATCTCTAGACAACCTCTAGACTTATAAATTAAAAACCCTAACAATATCGGGGTGCAGAAAACAATAATATCGGAAATTAATTTATCAAAAACGTTAAGATAAAGTACTAATTCAGTTTTGTCTTCACTTTTCCTTTCTTTTATCTTATTTCTGGTTATTTTCAACTGAATTAAAAAAAGAATGCCGAAAAAAGCCAATGGCACCATTGATTTCAAAAATAAAGAAAAAACCGCTAAATTATCACCTGCAATAAAATAAAAAATACAAAAAACTATCAATAAAATAAGAAAAATTAAATTTAGAAAATCAAGTATTAAATCTTTGGGCGACATAAATTATTTTAAATACTTATATTTATTGGCGTTATGTTCATCTAAAGTTTTGCTATAAATCGTTTTACCAGTCGCCGGGTCGCTTAAAAAATAATTGTAATCAGTATTTTTAGGATAAATAGCGGCGTTAATAGCATTAAATCCCGGATTAGCGATTGGCCCGGGCGGTAAACCGCGATATTTATAAGTATTATAAGGCGAATCAATTTTAGTATCTTCTAAACTGTACTGCGCTTTGTTAACCCCTAAAATATAGGCTAAAGTAGCGCAAGACTGCAAGGCTTGACCGTTTTTAATTCTATCCCAAAATATTCCAGAAACAATTTTCATATCATCAGTTGATCTAACTTCTTTTTCAATGACTGAAGCCATAGTTACAATTTCATAAATTGTTTTATTTTGCTTCTTAATTTCTTCTCTCATGTCAAACGTCAATTTCTTATTAAAATTATCTAACATTTTAGAAATAATTTCCTTGGCTGTAATGTCTTTAAATATTCTATAAGTATCAGGAAATAAATAACCTTCTAACCCAGCGGTCGCGGGAGCGTCGTTTAAAAAATCTGGTTTAGTAAAATTAAACTTCCAATTTTTTAACGGCTCTTTAGCTAGGACTAAAAAATCTTTTGCTGAAATAATATTATTTTTTTCTAAATAAGCGGCAACATCTTTATTATTCCAACCTTCAATTATAGTAATAGATTTTTCTTGGCTGATGGCGTTCCCTTCGGTTAAAATTTTTATTATTTCTTTGGTGCTTAATTTTTGGCTAATTGAATATTCGCCGGCTTGAATAATTAAATTTTTACGCCAAACATTATATTTAAAATAAAATTCCGACTTGATCAAATTATTTAGACGCAAATTTTTCGCTACCTGTTTTACAGTTTCGCCTTTATTGACTAAAAAAATCTGACCTTGACCATTAGGGTTAACTGGCGAATTTAAATTTTGCCAAAATAAAAAACCGCCAACCGCGATTACTGCAATTATAATTAATATTTTTTTTAACATAGATTATTTTTCTCGCCCCGTTAAATTCCAATCTTAAGATTGGAAAGCGAAGCTTATTTAACGGGGTAAACCTTTTTTTTAGCCGCTTCGGCTATTAAAGTTGAACTTGATCTTATTTTTTTACCTAAACCATCTATCGTTTTAATTTTTAAACGGCGACAAATTCCAGTCTCAGGAGCTTCACCTTGATGCCTGTCACCGCCCTGAGCGAAAATATCAGGTCTGACCTTAGCTAACGATTTACAAACCGATGGATCACGATCAATCGATAAAAAAACTTTATCAACCCATTTTAAGGCTGAAATTATTTTTATTCTATCAACTTGGCTTAAAAACGGCACGCTACCCTTAAGCTTAACTTGATAATCATTATTTACTATTACTACTAAGCGATCGCCTAATTTCTTAGCCTTCTCTATCATCTCGAGATGCCCGACATGCAAAGGGTTAAAATATCCGCTAACCGCTACGGTAATTTTCTTTTTCATATTTATTTTATAAAAATTTTTTTATATTATTATTTTACCAAATCAAACTAATTAGAGCAATGTCTAGCTAACGTCGAGCGGACTTGATTTTCAACGATAAATATGCTATAATTACATTATAGTTAAAAAAGTTGACAAAAAACAAAAATAAAGATAAAAATAAAAATGGTTCAAAGAATAAACGGGCGGCTATATTTTACTTATAGCGGCTCTAAAACCGAATATTATAAGCTAACTAGGCTAAATTTAAAGTTGTCTCTATTAGGCGTACTAATGGGGATTTTTTTATTGCCTAATCTGGCTTACTTATCTGACATAACTGCGGAAAATATAATTAACCTAACTAATCAAGAAAGACAAGCAGCCGGTCTTAACACTTTAACTTCTAACCAATTATTAACTCAAGCTGCTACGGCTAAAGGTCAAGCTATTTTAGAATCTCAAAACTTTAGCCATAACATTGATAATAAAAAATTCTCCTCATGGATTCGCGATGTCGGCTACAATTATTCTTATGTGGGAGAAAATCTAGCTATTGATTTTACGGCTAGCGAAGAAATAATGAAGGCTTGGGAAAATTCACCACTACATAAAAAAAATCTTTTAAGCCCTTATTATCAGGAAATCGGGGTGGCGACGGTTGATGGAAAATTCCAGGGTCAAGACACAACTATTGTCGTACAAATTTTCGGCGCTCCAACCTTTTCTTCATTTCAACCTTCAACAATTAATTCTAACTTAAATTATTCTAATCTAAATTTAGTTAGCAACCAATTTAATAGCGCGAAAAATTTATTAAACTATTCTATCATAAATAAAGAATTGTTAGCGAACTATAATAATAAAATAATTTTACCTTCTAAAAATAATCTAATTACTGAAGCGAACAATTTTATTGTACAGCCTGAGTTTAATGTAATTGACAGCGGCTTAACAATTATTTTATCTTTCTTAGTTTTGATTTATTTATTTACTTTTCTTTCTTGCTACAAATTTTTTAAAATTAATAAATTAGCTTCTATATGATACAAATTTTAATTGCCCCTTTAGCCACTGCAATAATTGCCCAATTAATTAAATTTTTCATTAAAGGCAACGGCTTAAAATTAAATTGGCAATCATTCTCGTCTTACGCCGGTATGCCTTCAAGCCACGCGGCTATGGCCGCCTCGCTAATGACCAGCGTTGGTTTAACAGAAGGTTTTGACTCTCCCCTGTTTTTCGTTTGTATAATTTTTAGTTTTTTTATAATTCGAGATGCCTTAGGCTTAAGAAATTATATCGGACAAAACGGACAAACTCTTAACAGTTTAATAAAAAATTTAAGCGATAATAAAATAATCAATTTAGAGAAACAACCGCGCTTGATTGAAAAAGTCGGCCATACGCCGATGCAAATTATCGCCGGCTTAATTCTTGGCGTTTTAGTAAGCTACTTATTCTTTATAGCTCTATAATAAAACTAAACAAATTTAAAACGCCGTTAAATTAAAACGGCGTTTTTTAATATCTAATTATTATTTTTTAAGGATTAATTTACCAGAGCCATTAGGATTAAAACCATTTTTTACTTCTTCGCCGTCTTTATGCCCATCGCCATCAGTATCAGGATTAATCGGGTCGGTTTTATATTTAAATATTTCGTCGTAATCGTTTAAGCCGTCGGCATCGCTATCGGCGAATGATTCGCTGGTCTTATACTTATTTATTTCTTCTAAATCCTTTAAACCATCGCCGTCAGAATCCTGATCTTCGGCAATAATATTTTTTAAACAATATTGATTTAATTTTTCACTTTTTATATTCGCGCATAATACTCTGTCATAACTAGAATAAACTGTTTGATAATTAAAAAAATCTTCGCAGACAGTTTTTACCGTAAAATCACTCAAAAATGAACAATCTTCTTTAATTTTATAACTGGTATAAAAAATTAACGATAAACAATTATAATACTCATCGCCATCCAAATTATTGCATTGGCTAATTTTTTTACTAGCGGTTTCTTCCGTAATATCATTAACACAATTTTTATAAAAAATTTGATTTTCTTTATGTCCTAAATCATGACAATAATTAATATCGCCCTGGATAAAAGCTACGGCCGATATACAATCATTTTCGTCAAATCTACCTTCGCAAGGTGAAATAGTTTTTTGCTCAGCAGTAGCCGCATAAAAATTTAATTGATCGTCGCTTAAACCGGAATGATTATTTTTTAACTTACTTATAAGATTAGGGTCTATTTTATTTAACGATTCATTGCTAGAATTTTTTTTAACAACAAAAATAATTAAACCAACTAAAAATAGAAGTAAGGTGATTGTCAAAACAATAATAATTATTTTCTTATTTTTAAACATATTAGAAATTTACTTCCAGCAAGTAAATCTAGCCGTAGCATGGTTAGCGGTAATTTCCCAATTTTTACTATTACTTGTGCTACGATTTAATCTGCAAGCGTTAGTTGGTTCATTACCTGCACTGCCAAGATCGCCACAATAAGTATATGAAGTATACCCGCTAACTAACACTGATGAATCCCAAGTGGTCGAATCCATACTCGCATAATTACTATAGCCTGAACTTATTTTTGCATAACCTCTACCGCAACAAGCGCAACCATCATTAGTACATTTTGTTAAAGTGCAACATATATAATTAGTCATAACGCTTCTAGTATCAGCCGCGCAACCGGTAGCCGTATTACCAGACGCGGTTGGAGCAAGAGGATTGCAAGCGCCTAATTGATAATTAGAGTCGCACGCATAACTCCCTGAGACTGGAACAGTGCCGCAAGGCGTACTAAAAGTAGTTGAACAAGTTATGGGTACGCTAGGCTCGCACTCTTCTCCATACTCCGTTTGCACAAAACCATCTCCGCCATAACCACCAGTAAGATCACCGCCAACGCAAGCATATTGTCTAGTTGACGAACTATCACCTGGGCTAGTAGCCACGCCTATTGTTCCATCGCATTCTTCCGGACCATTAATAGTGCCATCGCCTAAATAACCACCGGTGGGATCGCCGTCTGGCGTACAGCCATATTGATTAGTAGGAGAACTACCGACCGGATTAGGCCGCGCAGCATTTGGGTCGCAACCTTCTGTGCCATTTTTTATTCCATCGCCTAAATAACCACCGGCGGGATTACAAGCGCTACTACAACCATATTGGTTATCAATTGAGCTGTCTTCAGGTTTTGGTACTACATAATTTTTCCAATCACATTTTTCAGAACCATTTTTAACCCCGTCGCCGCAATAACCACCTATATTAGATTTACAATTAGCGCTACTGCAACTATATTGATGGGCCGCGGAACTATTAGCTGGGCTAGGAGAAACATAAGTCGCTGGCTCGCAAATTTCTCCTTGCTCTATAACGCCATTTCCGCAAACCGGCAAAGTCATGCCAGTGCAAGTCGCATTGCACTGATTAGGCTTACCATTTTTTAATGATCCATCATCACAACTCTCCAATGTATTTTTGTTGCTATCACCACAATAACCGCCTGAAGCTTGACAAGACACACTGCAACTATATTGTTTAGTAGCTGAACTATCGGCCGGCACGGAAGCTGTGCCGTCTTTTCTGTCACAATCTTCACCAGCTTCTTTAACTCCGTTACCGCAATAAGACGGAGTTATACCATTACAAGTAATATTACATTTTAACGGCTTATCGTTATTACTGCCATCATCGCAAGTCTCCCCAGCTTCTTTAACGCCGTTACCGCATTCGGCTGAAGTTATGCCACTACAAGTATTATTGCAATGTAATGGCTGACCATTATAAGTTTTATCATCACAAGTTTCATTTAGCTCAATAATTCCATTGCCACAAACCGCTTTAATATTTACTGAACAAATTGTACTAGTTCTTACATCTCGGCTATCAGACACTTCTAAAACAAAACTATAACTCCCTGGTACCCCCGATTTAGATGAATAAATCTCTTTTTGATTATTAACTTTTGAAGATCTTAATTGTAAGGGCGACCAGCCAGCCGTTGATTGGCTGGTGATAGCCCAGCTTTTTATTGTATCAACCGCGTCAGAATCATACGCCTTAACATAACCTATAAATTCTTTATTAGGTGAGCCCTCTAGAGTTCCGCAAACGATTACTGGAGGATTATTTAAAGATGAACCACCAACTTTAACGCCAGCGCTGCCATAGCAAGCGCCTTGCTCTAAGGTAGTTATATAGCCTGATTCCATAACCGCGCAAACGTCATAACTAGCGCCATTATTGTTGGTAGTGTAAACATAGGCGCTACTGCCCGTGGGTAATTCAAAATTATTATCGCTAGGATTAGGATCAGCAAATTTTTTACTATTTTCATTCCAGCAGGTCGTAGTATTATAACCAGCGCATACTCCCATTTTATTAACCGGATCAATCGGCAAAGCCGCGCCTAAACTTTTAGCTAAAGTAGCTTGCCAGCTTGGCCAGGTAGAAACAGACTTGCCGGCGATGTAAGAGCCTGAGGCGAGCTTAGGATAAGAATTGAATTTAGTTTTATAAATTTCTAATAGAGTTTTTACTTCGGATAAATCAGCTAATTTTTTTGCATCTCTAACAATTTTTTCCTTACCGCTAGCATCGCTTAAATTAGAATTAAATTTCCAATGAGATAAAATTTGGCCAAAAACATCTACGGTAGCGTTTTCAGCTTCTTGGTTATAGGAAATAATGTAAATATTGGTGTAGAAGTTATTACCGGAGATATTAGCGGCATTAACATAAACCGTTCGGCCGTCGCGTACAGCTTCATAGCCGTCAACCTGTAAACTCTGAGGAGAGCCCTGAGTCTTAATATTAGCCTGATACCAGCGTAAGGGGCTTAAATGCTCTGGATTGGGCATAATTCTTACGGCAATAGCGTCAGGCGAGACATCAGCTGCTACTATAAAATGAGGTAATAAAAAAATCGCCAAAAGAAAGACAAAGGCGACAAATATTTTTTTTATAAACAAATTATGCATAATAGTTTTTTATTATGTTTTTATTATAACACAAATAAATAAAAAAGTGTAAATTATTTTAAAATTTTATTTATTAGGGTCGAAACCATTTTTTACTTCTTCTCCATCCCGATAACCATCGCCGTCAGTATCGGGATTTTTAGGATTGGTTAAATATTTATTTATTTCATCAAAGTCGCTTAAACCATCGCCATCAGTATCCGTAATTTTTTCGGTTAAAACTTTAAGGCAATTTTCTTGATCGGTTTTGTTAATAATATTTTCGCAATACTTTTTATCTTTTTTCTGAATAGCTAAACTAAATGAAGCTTGGGCTGAACAATCAGCGGCCAAAGACTTATCAATCACTTCGTTACATTTAGCTAAATCACCACTTTGTACCACCTCTTTAACAACAAAAGACTGACGGCAAGCGCTTTTATCGACTTCATCCGTTAAACTCTCGCAAACCGATTTATCGCCAGAATTTAATAATTCCGCTACTCCAGTTAAACACTTATCTTTTTCTATAGCGTCCGATATATCTTGACAATTTAATGTTTCAGCTTGCGATGAAACATCTTCGCTATTTTGTTTTTGCTGAGCGCTTTGTTGATTATTGACTTGATTTTTTGTCTTATAGCTAAAACAATAAACGCCAATACCAATAACAGCAATTATCAAAAATATTAATACAACTATAATAATTTGTTTTTTCATATTAGATATTTGAATAATTCATTTTAATCAAGGTGCGCATGAACCAACATATTTAAGAACGACTAATCCTGAAGCGCCAGGAGTACTATGTCCGTTATAATAACCGGCTACGCCTGTACCACCAACACCAGCACTTCCGTTATAATCAGCATCTCCACTATTCGCAGTATATTTTCCTGAACCATTAGTAACAGTATCTCCTAGATTATTTCCGCCTCCACCACCTGCGCTGGAGACATATTTATCTTCACCATCCGCTCCACCAGTTCCGCCAAAATACCCGCCGCCGCCACCTCCGCCACCTCCGCCGTCATCAAGGGAAGATTTCCCATCGCCTCCTGTAGTGCTACTGCTCGCGCCAGCAATTCCACCGCCACCGCCACCGCCATTTTCACCGCTAGCGCCACCCACACCAGCATCTATTCTTTTACCTGCGCCGCCACCGCCACCGCCGCCGCCAGCGATAATCAAAGGAGTAGAGCCACTATAAACACCGGAGAATCCGCCACCGCCACCGCCAGCACCAGAACCGCCACTGCTCTCAACATTGGCTCTGCCTCCATTGCCACCGCCATTTATTCCGCCCGCCGTGAGACTACCAGGACCTCTAACGCTCCCTCCTGCTCTTCCGCCTCCTCCAACCATTACCTTAAGCACCTGACCAGGTGTCACGGAAATTGTCTTCATAGCATACCCGCCACCTCCACCATTGCCACTCATGGCATCTTCATCAGGACCACCAGCTCCGCCGCCAGCGCCCCAAGCTTTAACTTGAATTGAAGTAACTCCTGTAGGTACTGTAAAAATAGTACCAGCTGTTGCAGCCGCATAAACTTTGGTTTGCGTCGGACAAGCAATACAAGCGCTTCCGCTCCAACCATATGTGGGTCGACATTGAAATTTACAAATACCGGCAGTAGTACTATGTGAACTGACATTTGACGGCTGCCAGGCTGAACCATCCCAAGTTTGGAGAACTGTTGAACTAGTATTCCAATCAGCATTAGCCGGCCTATCAGTGCAAGCGACTGTTTGCATATTATAAATACAAGCAGAACCATCAGTTGATAGATGATAATCATTTTTACAAGCAATAATTTTACATTGCCCAGAAGCGTTAACTCCAACCGTCGCTACACCGCTTCTTGCAGCAAGAGCACTACAATTTACGCAACCGCCATTATATAAATAATAATTGGCTGCTTCGTCACAAGCCGTAGCCTTACATTCTCCAAGAGCATTAAACCCTATTGCTGTTGCGCCAACAGGTTTACAATCAACAGCGCAAGCAGAACAGCCATCTTTTTGAGTGCAAGATCCATCTCCACAAAAACCATCTTGAAACTTACAAATAGAACTACAACCATATTGCCAAGTAAGTGAACTCTGAGCAGGAGTAGGAACTGAATAATTTTTCCAGTCGCACTCTTCGCCCAATCCATTTTTAACCCCATCACCACAATAACCGTCTATATTAGGCTTACAACAACCGCCTACGTTAGAACAATTAGCGCCGCTACAACCATACTGATGAGTAACAGAACTATTTTGCGGACTAGGAGATATATAAGTTGACGGTTCACAAATTTCGCCAGCCTCTATAATGTCATTACCGCAAACCGGCGGAGTTATGCCTAAACAAATTTTATCACAATGATTTGGCGTTCCGTTCAAGGCAGAACCATCGTCGCATACTTCCCAACCAGCCGGTCCATTCTTTACACCATCTCCACACCAACCGCCAGTAAAATCACATGGATTAGCTTGGTACCTTGAATTGCAATCATATTGTTTAACGCCACCTACGCTATCAGCCGTACTTGTAGCTGTGCCATCTTTCTTATCACAATCTTCACCAGCTTCCTTAATTCCATTACCGCAATAAGACGGAGTTGTGCCATCGCAAGTTATATTGCAATTATTAGGCGTTCCATTATCTGATCCATCGTCACAAATCTCGTTACCGTATTGTCCATCTTCTTGAACATTATTTCCGCATTCAGCCGGAGTCCATCCTGTGCAAGTGCTATTACAATGTCTTGCTTGACCATTATAAGTTCCATCATCACAAAATTCGCCTAATTCTTTACCATTTTCCCCACAAACAGCCTTAATCGTGACTGGACAGATAGTGCTAACTTTTAAACCGCGACTATCACTAACTTCTAAAACAAAGCTATAATTTCCTAACGCGCCTGCCTTTGACGAATAAATTTCTTTTTGATTATTAACTTTTGAAGATCTTAATTGTAAGGGCGACCAGCCAGCCGTTGATTGGCTGGTGATAGCCCAGCTTTTTATTGTATCAACCGCGTCAGAATCATACGCCTTAACATAACCTATAAATTCTTTATTAGGTGAGCCCTCTAGAGTTCCGCAAACGATTACTGGAGGATTATTTAAAGATGAACCACCAACTTTAACGCCAGCGCTGCCATAGCAAGCGCCTTGCTCTAAGGTAGTTATATAGCCTGATTCCATAACCGCGCAAACGTCATAACTAGCGCCATTATTGTTGGTAGTGTAAACATAGGCGCTACTGCCCGTGGGTAATTCAAAATTA
Organism: Patescibacteria group bacterium; assembly: GCA_041653215.1. Classification (GTDB taxonomy): domain Bacteria; phylum Patescibacteriota; class Patescibacteriia; order Patescibacteriales; family GWC2-42-12; genus JACPHD01. Next base: position 8,566 of record JBAZFW010000006.1, on the reverse strand, counting down.
TTATCGCTAGGATTAGGATCAGCAAATTTTTTACTATTTTCATTCCAGCAGGTCGTAGTATTATAACCAGCGCATACTCCCATTTTATTAACCGGATCAATCGGCAAAGCCGCGCCTAAACTTTTAGCTAAAGTAGCTTGCCAGCTTGGCCAGGTAGAAACAGACTTGCCGGCGATGTAAGAGCCTGAGGCGAGCTTAGGATAAGAATTGAATTTAGTTTTATAAATTTCTAATAGAGTTTTTACTTCGGATAAATCAGCTAATTTTTTTGCATCTCTAACAATTTTTTCCTTACCGCTAGCATCGCTTAAATTAGAATTAAATTTCCAATGAGATAAAATTTGGCCAAAAACATCTACGGTAGCGTTTTCAGCTTCTTGGTTATAGGAAATAATGTAAATATTGGTGTAGAAGTTATTACCGGAGATATTAGCGGCATTAACATAAACCGTTCGGCCGTCGCGTACAGCTTCATAGCCGTCAACCTGTAAACTCTGAGGAGAGCCCTGAGTCTTAATATTAGCCTGATACCAGCGTAAGGGGCTTAAATGCTCTGGATTGGGCATAATTCTTACGGCAATAGCGTCAGGCGAGACATCAGCTGCTACTATAAAATGAGGTAATAAAAAAATCGCCAAAAGAAAGACAAAGGCGATTAATGATTTTTCTATAAATTTAATAAATAAATCCCTCATATATAAAAATTATCTATATTTATTATAACATAAATAATTAAAAAAATAAAAATTATTTTTGGCATTTATCGCACCAATGCGTGCCGCGTCCGCCTAATTTCATTTTTTTTATAACTCCAGAACATTTTTTACATCTCTCCCCCGCCCGACCATAAACTTTTAAATATTTTATAAAATTGCCGGTTTCGCCTTGCGCGTCAACATAATCATTAAACGAAGTGCCGCGATGCTTAATAGCATATTTTAAAATTTTGGGAATGACGCTCCATAATTTTTTTATCTCAACTGCGCTTAAAGTTTTAACTTTGCGAAAAGGCTTGATGCCGGCGGCAAATAAAGACTCATCGGCATAAATATTGCCGATGCCGACAACATACTTCTGCTCTAATAAAGCCTGTTTAATAGAAGTCTTTAATTTATGAGACAAAAAATTTTTAAAATAATCTAAAGTAAAATCTTTCTCTAGTGGTTCTACGCCTAATTCATTATTAAATTTTAAAAAATTATTTTTTGATATTAATTTAATCCAACCAAACCGCCTGACATCATTAAAATATAAAATACCTTTATCATTAAATTTAAAAACAACTCGACTGAATTTATTGGGTAATTCTTTAGCTTGATTAATAATTGGATGACCGCCAGCGATTAAAAAATTTTTTATTTGATAAACTAATTGACCGGTCATCTTAAGATGAACCATCAATAAATAATCGCCTAAATCAAAAATTATCATTTTCGCGCGCCGCTTAACTGCTTTTATTTTTTTGCTTACAACATTTTTTAGATCACTCTTTACTAAATGAAAAACTTTTTTATCCAATATTTCAACAGAAATAATTTTTTTATTTTTAAGCTTTTTATTTAAATCTCTAACAATAGTTTCAACTTCTGGCAGTTCCGGCATATTTTTAAAATTTTCAATTGAAAATTATTTTATAATGATTTTTCCAAGATGATTATTCGCATCAATGCCCGCTGCGTTAGCTTCATCAGTATCAATATGCATAGCTAATTTAAAAGATGGATCAACTCTAACTAAGACATTTTCAAATAATAAGTCGCGCGGACCAATAGTGTCGACTTTAACCCGATCGCCATTTTTTACTTTAATTTTAGACGCCGTTTCCGGATCAATGTGAATATGTCTTAAGGCTAAAATTACACCGCTCTTAATTTCAACTTCGCCTTTTGGACCAACAATTTTAATCCCTGGCGTACCATCTAAATTTCCAGAATCTCTAACCGGCGGTGTTAAACCTAAGTGTCTAGCTTCGGTTTCCGAAACTTCGACTTGCGTTTTTGCGCGAACCGGACCTAAAATTCTAACACCATCAAGTTCTCCTTTTAAACCAACTAATTTAACAATCTCGTTAGACGCGAATTGCCCTGTTTGCGACAAATCACGAAATTTTGTTAATTCAAAACCAGGCCCGAATAATATTTCTAAATCAGGTTTCGATAAATGAATATGGCGAGCTGATATTTCAATTGGAACTTGCATAATTATATTTATGTCATTGCCAGAAATCTGCTTTTTCGTCATTCCGGCCTCCGAGCCGGAATCTAGAATCCAGAGCGATAAATAAATTTATGGATTGCGGGTCAAGCCCGCAATGACGAAGTAAAATTAATCGCTCACAATGACAATTAAGTTTTATATATCCTTCTTACCTAATAAACCATTTTGCGCTCCAGGAACACTAATCACCGAAGCCGCATTTTTTGAAGCTAAAAGCAAGGCTTTCTTTATGTTTTGCTTATATAACTCTAAGCCAGCGATAAAAGCCGAACCGAAAGCATCACCTACTCCGGTCGTATCAGCGCGTCTTTTTTCTTTTACGATTGGCTGGTGATAAATTTTTCCCGCCTCTATAACATAAGAACCCTGTCGACCGGCGGTAATTAAAATAATCTTTGAACCGTAAGAGCTTAAAGCTAAAAGCAAATTCTTTACATTATTCAAAAAAGCATTGCTCTTATTTTTATATTTTTTATCCGACATAACTAATTCTATAGCTTCGTCTTTATTAACAATTAAACAAGTCGTCTTTTTAAAATATTTTCCTATACCCTTAACGCCGGTTAAAATTTGCCTATGCCCCGGATTCCAGGCGATCTTTTCATTTTTTACGGAGAAAATCTTGTCTAAATTATTATTCCATTTTCCTGATAGTGAAGTTAAATATATCCATTCGCTTTGATTTAAAATTTCAATTTCAAAATCATTAATAGTCAATTCGCTATTAGCGCCGCGATTAGAAAAAACAATATGCTCATTAGCCGGGCCGACCAACAAAAAAGAAAAACCGGTTTCAATTTTTTTAACTTTTTGAACTAATGTTATATCAACGCCACGTTTCTGAAAATTATTTAAAATTCTTTGTCCTCGAGCATCTTCGCCGATAGCCGAGAGACAGGCCGTTTTAAAGCCGAACCCAGACAAACCTACCGCGGCGTTAGACGCTCCCCCGCCAAAACCAGAAAAAGATTTATCAACTTTAATTTTAGCGCCATATTCAAAAGCTAATAATTTTTGCCTAGTTAAATCTTTTTTATTGTTAATTAAAATTCCCTCGTTCGTATAAAAAGTTATATCTTCGGTTGCGCCACCTATAGTAACAACATCGTATTTCATAAATATAATTAATTATTTTTTCAATAAATCTTTAGTAAACTTTTTTATCTCCGGCCCTATGTCAGGGCGATCAAAAGCATACTTAAGCATAGTTTCCATATAATTTAACGGGTCGCCGGTTGTAAGCCATTCGCCATTTTTAATTTTTTTAGCGTAAAACTTTCCTCCCTGCTTAATATACTCTTTAATAGCATCAACCATCCATAATTCGTTACCTTTACCTAAAGAAGTCTTTTTTAAAATATCCACAATCTCTTGATTTAAAATCATGCGTCCGAAATCAGCTAAACGAGAAGGCGTATCCTTAACGCTTGGTTTCTCTATTATATCTTCAATCTGCATAGAGCCTTTTTTAACTTTCACTATACCGTAACGGCTAACTTGATCTAAAGGAACTTCCTGAACGCCGATCATAAAATGGCCAGTTTTGTTATAATCATCAACCATCTGCTTAGCAAAAGGCACTTTAGCTTTTACTAAATCGTCTCCCCAAACAAACATAAACGGTTCGTTTTTGACAATACTAGCGGCTGATAGAACCGGCGTGCCATTTCCGTACGGTCCTTTCTGTCTTACATAAATAAAATTTGCCAGATTGGCTATTTTTTTTACCTCTTCCATTAATTTATCTTTGCCAGCTTTTTTTAAATCATCAATCAACGCCCAATTATAATCAAAATGATCTTCTAGCGGTTTTTTATCCCATTTAGTTACTAAAACAATATCTTCAATCCCGGCCGCCACTAATTCTTCAACCACTAGTTGAATAATCGGCTTATCAACGATTGGTAACATTTCCTTAGGCATTGATTTAGTCGCCGGCAGTAGTCTTGTACCAGAACCGGCCACGGCAACAACAGCTTTTTTTATTTTTTTCATATAATAGTTATAAAGTTAAAAGTTTATAAAGTTATAAAGTCTTAATCAAACCGGATAATAGCTTTGAAATTTCTATTGTTTGTTTTGTTATATCGCTAAATTGTTTATCTGATATATAATTTATCTTTACTGCAATATATAACATTGATCTCACCTCAGCACATGAACCCTTGGCAATGAATAAAAAATTTCTAAATTCTTTATTCGTATTTCTTTCAAATCCTTCAGCAATATTATTCATTATGGAAATAGATGCCCTTTGAATTTGATTAGCAAAACCAAAATCTCTGCAGTCGTGAAAAATACTATAAATATTCATTGATAACTTTCCGGCTTTTTGCCAAGCAATAATATCTTCAAATTTATTTATTTTCATTATTAAATAACTTTATGAACTTTAAAAACTTTATACTTTCTACTTCATTCCCCATTTTTTTAAATATTTGAACCAAGAAATTATATGATGCCAGGCGGCTAAACTTGTAAAAAACTTATACCAAGCTTTTCGCGCGCTTTGCCGAATATGATTATGGGTTATAAAAACTTCTGGATTGTAGACAACTTTCCAGCCGTCCCGCCAAAATCTTTTACATAAATCAGTATCTTCAAAATATAAGAAAAAATTCTCGTCGTATAAGCCAATTTGCCTTAGAGCTGAAGCGCGGCAGAATAAAAAAGACCCTAAAAGCCAGTCCACTTCGCGCACCATATCTTTATTATAATCCTTATATAAAAATCTGTCTAAATCCTTTTCACCCGAAACTATCTTACCTAAAGGCGTACGCCTAAAGATTGGCGTAATTAAACCAGGCCAGCGAAAACAAGAATTTTGCGTCGTTCCATCAAGATTAAATTGTTTTGGTCCAACAACTCCGACTTTAGAATTTTTTTCCATATAAAAAAATAGTCTTACAAAAACATCTTTACTGACTAAAGTGTCAGGATTCATAATGACAATATATTTACCGCTAGCAATTTTTATACCCTGGTTGTTAGCCGCGCCCAAGCCGATATTTTTGCCATTCATAATAAATTTTATTTCTCCGAATTGCTTTAAATCATCGCTCTTTAAATCACCTGAATAATTATCAACCACAATAATTTCATAATCTAAACCAGGCCAATCGGCAGCCCTAATTGACTCTACACATTTTAAAGTTAAATCTTTAGCTTTGTAATTTACTATCACTATACTAATATCCATAAAAAAGTTTATAAAGTTAAAAGTTATAAAGTTAAAAGTATTTGACTTTAGACTTTATAACTTTTAACTTTCAACTAAATTACCACTTTATTAAAACTCTAATTATCCGCCAATATGTCCCGAAAACAACATTTGCGACCCTTAGCCGTGCATCCCCTATTTCCTGATACCAAATACGACCGGAAAATAATTTTATTATATCTCTATCTTTAACTCGTCTTAATTTTTGCGTTTGTTCTCTCGCTTCTAATATATATCGCCAATTTTTTAAACTTAAAAAATATTTATAAACATTAATTTTTTCTTTAAACCAACCGCCACTCACAGCAAAAAATATTAACCCGATTTCCATAACTAGAAACGCTGGAAAGATTAATATTAATGTCGCTAAGCGATAATTTTTTAATATAGCGATAATCCGATTGCGATCCATCCAATAATATTTTTTAATGCTGCGAGAAAATTCATATTTATGGTAAACTACGGCTTCGGGCGCTAAAACGCATTTAAAACCGGCAAGCCAAATCCGCCAACCTAAATCCTGATCTTCATTATACATCCAAAATTCTTCATCAAACAACCCAACTTTTTCTAACGCCTCGCGCTTAAATAAAACCGCCGCGCCGCTCGGATAACAAATTTCCACCCCCTTTAATAAAGGGGGTTGGGGGGATTTATATTCTTCTCCATATCCATCTGAATAACCAAAGCCTAAAAAATGAGTTATATTGCCAAGGCTATTAATTTTATTTTTATTTTCATAAAGCATTAATCGCGCTTGAACAGCACCAATTTTTTTTTCGCTTTCTATCGCTTCCACCATTTTTCTTAAGCAATCCTGCTCTAAAACCGTATCCATATTAAAAAGCGCAATATAATCGAATCCCTGCTCCAACGCTTTTTTTATAACATCATTATTTCCCTTAGCAAACCCGTCATTATCTTTATTTCTAATAATCTCAGCTTCTGGCACGATTTCTTTTAGATATCTTGTGCTTTCTTCACTGGTCGCATTATCATAAATAAAAATTTTTATTTCATAAATACAATTTTGAGTACGTAAACTCGGCAGTAACTCCGGCGAATACTTCTTAGCATAATCCCCAATATTCCCTAAAATAATAGCGACTTTTTTATTCATATAACTTTTAACTTTATGGACTTTATAAACTTTCAGCTAATTATAACGGACTTTTTATATTTCTTAACATGTTATTGGCAACTTTTGTATAAATCTGCGTAGTTTCCAGCCGCGCATGCCCTAAAAGCTCCTGTATATATCTTATATCAGTTCCGTTTTCCAGTAAATGAGTGGCAAAACCATGTCTTAAGCTATGCGCCGAGATATCTTTATTAATCCCCGCTTTTCCAGCCGCTATCTCAACCACTTTTTGCGCGGTACGCACGCTTAATTTTTCTCCGGCCTCATGGCTCTCAAATAAATAAATCAACGGCTGATATTCTTTCAAATATTTTTCAATATTAAATAAAGTTTGTTCAGAAATAATGCTAATTCTATCTTTAGCTCCTTTCCCCTGCCTGATATTAATTACTCGCCTAATAAAATCTATGTCATTTATTTTTAAATCAACTAATTCGCTAACCCGGAGGCCCGAGCCAAACAAAATCTGAATCATCAACTTGTGCTTGATATTGTCCAAAGAATTAATCATCATTATTACTTCGCTCTTGCTAATCACCACCGGTAATTTCTTTTCACTTTTTGGTCGCCTAATCCCGGTTTTAGGCAGGAAAAATTTTCTTTGCATTATACCTTCATAATAAAATTTTAAAGCGTTAATTGCTAAATTAACCGTTGAAGAAGATTTGCCAGCATTAAATAAATAATCAATATAATCCCGTAAATCACCCCTATTTATTTCTTTGGAGATTTTATTTGCAAAACGCAATAATTCTTTGTTATAATAAACATAAGCCATTATAGTCTTTCGGCTAAAATTACGGATTCTCATCTCTTGAATCAAATTAACTATCGGATCCCGAGATTCTCTAGTGGTTCTTGATATAAATTGTGTTTTCATAAAATATTTTGATTACACATTTATAATCTAATTTTAACTAATTTTAAATAATAATTCAATAAGTTCGTATATAACTAGTTATGTGAAATTGTGATTTTTAAAATATTATTACTATGAAAAACGTCAAAATTCCAGTCATTATCTCGGTGATTTCTTTACTGATAATTATAACAGTTGGTAATTCATTTTTTTCGATTGGAATTCTAATAGACAAATTATCGCCATGTACTCAAGACCCCACTACATCATTTCCTTGCTTCGGAATATATGACTTATGGTTAATGGCGATAATGACTGGAATTTTTATTTCAAGTACTATAGTTATCATATATAAATTAGTTAAAGCTAAAAATCACAACAACACATAACAACACGTTAGGCGAAATCATCTCAGTTTATAATTTAAATTCAATGCTATGAAAAAAATGTTTTGGCTATCGTTGCCCATTCTAATATGTTTATTTCTAACAGGATGCAACGATTTTAGTGATAATACCAACACAGAAATCCAAGAATTATCAGAAGATAAAAATGGAAATTTTATTCTGTACGTCAGTAATCAAAGTTTTGCAATCAATCCTATTGATATTAAAATCTATATTGATGATATGATCGCAGTAAACGAAGAATTTGATGTGGGCATTCAGCACACTTGGAAACCATTTCAATTCAATCTACCAACAGGCACACATAAAATAAAAATTGAATCAGTAATAGGAAATTCAATGCTAGAGAAAAATTTTGATATTATTGATGACAAACATTGGGCATTAGCTCAATATTGGTATTATCCCGAAAATTCAGGTGGTGCGGATCTTGCACCAAAACATTTTAGCTTTGATATCAAAAATGAACCATATTACTTTAAATAAGGATTTGAGATGACATCGCCTAACAGCTGATATCTGCAAGGGCTTCGCCACATTTTACCACACTAAGTTAAATTTAAAGGAAGTGACAAAACGTCAGATATCAGCAAACGTTATATGAAATATGCTTTTCTTTTTACGGCTAACGCCTAACACTTTTCTATAATGAACAAATTTTATTTTTATTTTTTTAAGAGGGGGGTATATGGTGTTTTCCTCGCTCCTCTCGTCGCTCAGAA